>CAYFOR010000018.1:0-34595 GCA_964344785.1 uncultured Piscirickettsiaceae bacterium | reverse complement strand
AACGACTCTGATATACAGCTCCCTTCGGTTACCTTTTTCTATGAGTCAACGCGTCGTACAGAGGGAGATATGAAAGTATGCAAATTGTGGTGTGTTGATACGGGTGTAGACTAGAGAAAAAACCCAACCAATCACCCGGTACAGTTACAGAAAGATTCTAGAAAGAGGCCGAGATACCTCCAATACAACATAAATATATTTTATCAAAATATCACATCACCACTCTGACAGTAGCCCCTTGATTGCGCCCTTCACTCTCCACGTCAATCGCACCATTCTGTTCCTGTATAAACAGTCCGGAAAAATGAAGCCCAAATCCACTGCCATTATGCTTGGTTGAATAGCCTTGAGAGAACAGCCTTGGAAGCCTTTCAGCTTCGATGCCACAGCCATTGTCTTCAATAATCAACTCTATCTTTCTCCCCTGTGGCTGCCTCAACATCACTGAAATCCTCCCATGCCACTGAGGGTCCGTTTCATGAATCCTCCTCTCAATGATGGCATCGATACTGTTCTGCAGCAGATTGAGCACCATCTGCAGCGCTGGATTGCGTGGCATCTCCACAATATCCTGAGATGTATCAATCGTTGTGACCAACTCGACCCTTGCCTCCTGAATCGACTCATTCAGCAGGGTCAACGCATCCTCAATCACACTCTGAAAGTGAAACGTGACATCAACAAGATCCGATCGTGATGCACTGCGATGCACAGAGATGCTTTTACCGATCTCTCGAATACTCTTTCTAATCTGCTCTACATCATCCCCGATACCTGCGGAACCCGTTAGTGTTTCCAGAGCCAGTGAACTGTTGACCAGCAGCTCATGCAATATGGTCGCATCACCCGCCATCTCCTCATCGACCTGGGCCATCATGTGCTGCAGACGCTGTAGCTGTCCATTTCTCTGCTCTATCGAAGTCACTCTGCCGCCCAGACCAACCAGCGCATTGCCAATATGGTGAAGAATGGATGCGCTCATTTCTGCAATACCCGAACGAAACGCCAAAAACTGCTGTTGCTGCTCCTTTCTCAATCGTTCACTCAAATCGACCAACAGAAGAACGGCACCTTCAACCTCCGTTGACTGCTCTCCTCCCTGTGTGAGCGGTGCACTCGATACATGGACAGGGGCCCGCTCACCATCCAGCTGATGCAATACGTGTTCAAATGAAGCCAGTTCTGTCCTGATCTGAACCTCTTCCCCCTCGAACAGGTCATCAATACTCTGACCAATCACCTCCTCGGCCGCCCCTTTCAACAGCTTCAACAGTGCCGGATTGACATGAATCACCTTTCGATGATTGTTGATCACCAATACTGGCTCATTGATGCTGTTGAGAATGGATTCCACCCAGTGGTGGAGCCGCTTTGCCTCTTCGGCACTCTGCATATGAACCAGTAACTGGTCAACGACCCGCTTGCGGTGGTAGCGTATCGAAGCCACTCTCCGCAAAAAGCTCTCTTGAGACTCTCCCTTCTCGACCACATCCAGCGCCCCGGCCGATAGTGCGATCTCCTTGACCCCGATCTGACTGGTAAACACCATTACAATCACATGTTGTGTCAAAGGGTCAGCCAGCAGTGCGCGGGTCAGTTCATCACCATTCCCCCCCTCCATGTAGAAGTCAACGATCGCCAGATCCGGCTGCTCCTCCCGCGCCACTGCCAGTGCTGTCTCCATGTTATCCGCCAACACCACTTCATAACCATTCTCTTCCAGCATGGTCTGATAGGCACTGCGGGTAAAGCGGGAATCATCGACAAGCATTACCTTGAACGGTATAGCCTCCTCAGCCTGCCTCTGACGTGGCTGCTGAAGAGATCGTGTCTCATCATCCATCGATGCAGTCCGTTTCAGTGCCTCCAGACGGAGGTAGAAAAGCTCTTCCGGGAGATCCTTCGGGATCATGTCTCTGGCACCCGCGTCGAGTGCCTTACGGGTGATATCCGAATAGGTGGAGAAGATGGCAATCACCATCTTTTCAGTTTCGGGATCGGCAAGAAGACGTCGAGTCAGCTCTTCACCATCAAAGTCCGGCAGATTGTAGTCCAGCAGCCCAAGCAGGGGACACTCCCGCTGTGCCACCTCAATGGCCTCAGTCCCACTGTTGGCAGTTACAACCTGATACCCCTGCTCCTCCAGTATTTGTTTGTACAGTCCGACGATCGCTTTTGAGTCGTCAACCAGCAGTATCTTCATCATTCATAGCCAGAAAGCATTATCCAGACAGTGGGCTCATTACTCTTTTTTATTCCTTGACCGCACATGCTACCGTATAGCTCTTGCCCTGTTTCAGTTTTTTATAATTCCCGAACACCTCTTTGAAGTTGCGTTTGATAAAGTCCCGCAGACCGTTAATGGTAACCACCACGATCCGCCCCCCCGAACGCATCTGCAGATAGCTGTCGCAGAGCAGTATGGTCAACAGCTCTCGCCCCACCTTGGCTGGAATATTGGAGACCACCAAGTCAAAACGGAGATCCTGTGGAACCTCGCTGAGCCCATTTGACAGATTCACTGTACAGTTTTCCACACGATTAAGTGTTGCATTACGCTTCGCGTACTCTACAGCCAGGTAGTCTTTATCCACCATATAGACCCTCCCATCACCGGCCTGTTTTGCGATGGCAATACCCAGTGGCCCATAACCACAGCCAATATCCAGCACATGATCTTGCTGACCGACCTGCAGATGCTCAAGCAGCAGGCTGCTCCCCTCATCGATCCCTCGAGGACTGAACAGCCCCCAAGTGGTCCGAAACTGAAGTGGATGCCCCAAAAGCCTATGCTCGAACCGGATATCCTCCTTCAACCGTCCAACACTGTCGCAGATGTGACTCATGCACGTCATTCTCTCATCTTGATGTAACTAAGGGTATAATAGCCGACCTTTTTTGTAACTATTTACCTCACTCTTGAACTTTATTGTCTGAGCACCACTGGAATGGATATTTCCATTGGTAACTTCACGTTATACACAGACAGCCAACTTGAGAACAGCCACACGGCGGTGCGACGAATAGTTGCCGGTTATTATCTTTGAGCAAGGAATTTTTTGATTATGGAGCTGAGTTCTCTAAGTGCCATCTCCCCTGTTGATGGACGATATGGTCGGGTAACGGCTGACCTTCGCCTGATCTTCAGTGAGTATGGTCTGATTCGTCATCGGGTTTTGGTCGAGGTACGCTGGTTACAGATGCTGGCTGCCAACCCCGGTATCCCTGAGGTTACTCCATTCTCCGAACATGCGAACCACCTGCTCGACCATCTGGTAGAAAAATTTGATGAAGAGGATGCACGAAGAATCAAGGCGATCGAGCGGACAACAAACCATGATGTAAAGGCGGTTGAATACTTCATCAAAGAGAAGATTGCAGGCAACCAGGAGCTGGAGAGCGTAAGCGAGTTTATCCATTTTGCATGTACCTCCGAGGACATCAACAACCTGTCGCACGGGTTGATGCTCAGGGAGTCCCGAACCCAGGCCATCCTGCCAAAGATGGATGAGATCATTGACGAGCTGACTCAATTGGCCCATGACCTCGCCGACACCTCAATGCTATGCCGTACCCATGGACAACCTGCCAGCCCCTCTACCATGGGCAAAGAGATTGCCAATGTGGTGTACCGATTGCGCAGGCAGCGTGAGCAATTGGTTGCAATCGAGTTCCTGGGCAAGATCAACGGCGCGGTGGGCAACTACAATGCCCACCTCTCTGCCTACCCGGATCTGAACTGGGAGGAGATTGCGCAGCAGTTTGTGGAATCACTGGGTCTGAGCTGGAACCCTTATACCATTCAGATTGAGCCACACGACTACATCGCGGAGTTCTTTCACGTAATCAGCCGTTTCAACAGTATTCTGCTCGATCTGGATAGAGATATCTGGTGGTATATATCAATGGGTTATTTCAAACAGAAGACAGTAGAGGGTGAAGTGGGCTCCTCTACCATGCCCCATAAGGTCAATCCGATCGACTTCGAAAATTCCGAGGGAAATCTTGGTATTGCAAATGCCATCATGGGGCATTTGTCTGAAAAACTGGTGATCTCACGTGGTCAACGTGATCTCTCCGACTCGACAGTACTACGTAACCTCGGAGTGGGTATTGCCCATAGCTTGGTCGCCTACCACTCGACCCTGCGGGGGATTGGTAAACTGGAGATCAATCGAGATCAACTGCAGCAGGATCTGGCTCAGAGCTGGGAGGTATTGGCTGAACCGATCCAGACCGTGATGCGCCGCTATGGGGTCGAGAACCCCTATGAGAAACTGAAGGCCCTCACCCGTGGACAGGGAATTACCAAGGAGGCACTACTCACCTTCATTGAGGATCTGGAGATCCCGGATGAGGCGAAAGCTGCACTACGTGAACTATCCCCACAAAGCTACACCGGCAATGCCTCTGATCAGGCCAGGAAAATCTGATGAGCCAAGACGCCCGCGTTATTGTTGCACTCGACTTCCCTTCTGCCGCAGAGGCGTTGGCGCTGGCCGAAAAACTCGATCCAGCGGCCTGCAAGGTCAAGGTAGGCAAAGAGCTGTTCACCCGCTCGGGGCCTGAGATAGTACGCCAGCTGATCGCCATGGGGTTCGACCTCTTTCTCGACCTGAAGTATCACGATATACCCAATACGGTTGCTCGTGCCTGCTCTGCAGCCGCAGATCTTGGGGTGTGGATGGTCAATGTACACGCCTCTGGTGGACGCAGCATGATGGAGGCGGCGAGAAAGTCACTTGAAGGGGATGATGCACCACTGCTGATCGCCGTGACCGTACTCACCAGCCTCGATCAAACCGATCTGATTGATCTCAACATAGCTGACACCCCGGCCAATCAGGTTCTGCGCCTTGCGAAACTGACCGAATCGGCTGGGCTGGATGGGGTTGTCTGCTCTCCACAGGAGATTACATTGATCAGGGAGCAGCTACCCGAACGGTTCAAACTGGTAACCCCCGGTATCCGTCCGACGGGTAGCGGCAGTGGTGACCAGAAACGGGTGATGACGCCTGATGAGGCCGTTAAACTGGGTAGCGACTGGCTGGTGATCGGTCGTCCAATCACTGCAGCGGAAAACCCGCTGAATGCGCTGAAACAGATTAACGAAAGTTTGGGGATTGTCATCCACTAGTACTCTGACTAGGTACCACCCATCGGGGAAGCCTAAGGACTACTCGCCAGAGACGCCAACAATCGGTTTGATGGTGTTCCAACGATTGCAACCAGGACACTGCCAGTGCAGGTTATGGGCCTGAAAACCGCAATGAACACATTGGAACTCCGGCTTCTCTTCCTGTAACTGCTGCGTCAGCGCCTGCAGTCCCAGTAGCCCCTCTCTTGCGCTCTTCCCCTCTGCATGCGCCAGATTGAGCTTGATCAACTGTTCCAAACCACGCACCGATGGCCTCTTCTTGAGCTGCCCGACCAGATACTCTTCAGCTGTTCGCCCTCCATGCATCAATTGAACCTGATCAACCGTTGCCAACAGTACGGTAGTACTCGGGTGACTCTCCAGCAGCGCATTCAGATACTCCAATATCTCTCTCGGGTCCCCCTCTTCCCGGTAGAGTTTCAGTAGTGGCTGAATGACATTCGGCAGATAGTTGGGGTTCAGCTCCTCAATCGACTTATAGCTGGCAATCGCCTGCTCAAGCTTGCCGGTTGTTGCCTCGATCTCTGCCCGAATCATCATCGCCCGCACGGCATTGGGGTCCTCTTTCAACGCTTGTCCCACCAGATGAGAGGCCTCCTTCAGGTCATTTGAGGCTCTCGCCAACTCGGCCTTTTCACAGAGGAACTGTGCGATCACTACGGCATTCTGCCGTCCCTCTCCCTGTTGGCGACGCAGCATCTGAATGGCACGATCCCACTCCTTCTCCTGTTGATAGATCACCACCAGATAGTCGTATGCCTCTGCGGCATATCGCCCCAGCTCTACCAGATCGAGAAACGGCTGCTCGGCACGGTCCAGAAGCCCGGCTTTCATATAGTCGCGCCCCAACTCCAGCAATGCCAGAGCACGTTGTTCATCGCTCAGGGTTTCACTATGAACCAGATTGCTATGGAGTTGAATGGCTTGCGAGGTATCACCCTGGCGCCGAAACAGGGTGCCCAACGCGAGATGCGTCTCAACCAGCTCCGGAGCCTCTTCCAACAGCCTGGAAAAGAGGTCGATTGCCCGCTCCTGCTCCTGGTTAACCAGATAGTTGAGTCCGCGGAAGTAATCGGATGAAAACTCATTATGGCACTCCCCCCCATTCTTGCGTGCCATCCACCAGCCGGAAGCAGCCGCAACCGGCAACAGCACAAAGCCCAGGTAGGGCAGCCAATCATTCATCTTGCAGCCACTTTTTCTGCCCGCCGCAGACGCACTTTCAAGGATAGAAGCGCTGGAAGCGCCGACAGAATTCCCAATACGACACCAACGGCAAGTACGATCGCCAACAGGATCGAGAGCGGGAACTCATCCTGTCCCAGATAGTAATCAAATGGAACCGGAGTCGCATTGAGCAGAGAAAAGAGCGTACCGAGCGCCGCCACCAGAAGAAAAAGCACCAAGGTGACAAGACGCATCATACAATAGAGCCCCTACCAGTTTTCTGTTTTGTCGCAGTAACCGTAGCCTACTGCTGTTTCTGCCAGGATTCGTTTACCCGCTCACGTAACTCTTTCCCCGGCTTGAAGTGGGGAACATACTTCTCCTGCAGGGCCACCGACTCTCCGGTCTTTGGATTACGGCCCATCCGTGCTGGACGATGATGGAGAGAGAAGCTCCCAAACCCACGGATCTCAATTCGCTGACCGGAGCCGAGTGCCTCGGTCATCGACTCGATAATAGTTTTTACCGCCATCTCGACATCAGTATAGGCCAGGTGCGGCATCTTTTTGTACAACGATTCAATCAGTTCAGATTTTGTCATAATCTATTCCAATATAGAGCCCAGCTAACAGCATTTATATCGTAACTGTTCAGCTCACTCCTGAAACCCACCATCCCTGCGTTCGAAAATGATCATGTATACGTATACACTCACATTTTCTGCCTTGATCTGGCAGATTTCAGCAGCAATCTGAGCCAGTTACAGATCTTGATGCATAGTTACTTTATACCATGCCTTCCACTAAAACACCTAGAAAAACAACAGGTTTACTGCATGAAATCATCATAAAACGCTTCAAGCCTCAACGACCAAACCCTCTCCGCAAATTCGACAGATGTTCCCGATCAAGAGTCCATCTGCTCCTTGATCAGATCACCCAGAGTTGGCGTGTTGTTTTCTTCGGCAGCAGTCGCCTCGTTGTAATCCTTGATCGCCTTCTCTTCATCGAGAGACTCTTTCTGCTTGATAGAGAGGTTAATGGTGTGCGATTTCCGATCAACACCGAGAATGGCAACCTCCACTTCATCACCCTGGCTAATCAGGGTACGGGCATCTTCCACACGTTCACGGGAGATCTCGGCAGCACGCAGATAGCCATTCACATCACTGCTAAGTGTGACTGTAGCACCGCGAGCATCCACCTCTGTGACAGTACCGTTGACAATGGTACCGCGCGGGTTCTCGGCAACATAGGTGGAGAATGGATCCTGCTCCAGCTGCTTGATGCTCAGAGAAATTCGCTCACGCTCTGCATCAATCGCCAATACCACAGTCTCGACCTCATCTCCCTTGGAGTAGTTGCGAATCAACTCTTCACCGTTCTCCTGCCAGGAGATATCGGAGAGATGCACCAAGCCATCAATGTCTCCATCCAGGCCGATAAAGATACCGAATTCGGTAATGGACTTGATATTACCAACCAGGCGGTCACCCTTCTTGTGGGTGGAGGCAAACAGTTCCCATGGATTGGGCTTGCACTGCTTCATGCCGAGAGAGATACGACGGCGCTCTTCATCAATATCCAGCACCATCACCTCAACCTCATCTCCCATGGAAACCACCTTGGAGGGGTGAATGTTCTTGTTGGTCCAGTCCATCTCGGAGGTGTGTACCAACCCCTCGACCCCATCCTCAATCTCGACGAATGCACCATAGTCGGCGATATTGGTGATCTTGCCGAAGACACGGGTACCGGCAGGATATCGACGCGCGATATTCATCCACGGATCATCCCCCATCTGCTTCAGTCCCAGTGAGACTCGATTACGGTCGCGATCATAACGCAATACCTGCACCTCGATCTCCTCACCTACATTGACCACCTCGGAGGGGTGACGAACACGTTTCCAAGCCATATCAGTAATGTGGAGGAGCCCATCAATACCGCCCAGATCAATAAATGCACCATAGTCGGTAAGGTTTTTGACGATACCACGAATCTTGCTTCCCTCTTCCAGCGTCTTGAGCAACTCCTCACGCTCCGCACTGTACTCAGCCTCAACCACGGCACGACGAGAAACCACAACATTATTGCGCTTCTGATCAAGCTTGATCACCTTGAACTCAAGGTCTTTCCCTTCCAGATAGGTGGTATCGCGAACCGGACGCACATCAACCAGTGAGCCAGGCAGGAATGCGCGAATATCATCCAGATCGACCGTGAAGCCACCCCGGACCTTGCCACTAATAACACCCACCACCGTCTCATTGGCATCCAGTGCCGCCTGCAGACGGGACCAAGCCTCCTGACGTTTCGCTTTTTCTCGGGAGAGAATCGTCTCACCATAGCCATCTGCCACCGCTTCCAGCGCCACCTCAACGATATCACCAACAGATACCTCGATCGCACCTTCACGATCCCGGAACTGTTCGGCGGGTATCGCCGCCTCGGTCTTCAATCCGGCATTGACCATCACCACCTCGTCAGTAATCTCGATCACGGTACCACTGACCAGCTCACCACTCTGCATCACGGTGGAACGGAAGCTCTCTTCCAACAGCTCGGCAAAACTTTCACTCATAACACTCATTCCTAAACTCTACACCCGGCAGCGGGTTCGCTAGCTGCCACCGGAAGGCTGGGGGGCTCGATCTTTACAAGCCCATAAAAAAAACAAGAGAACCTAATCTTCAATCCTCTTTTCGAATCAATATGTTGGACTCCATCAGACTTCAACGGCCCAAGCCACGTTCCGAGGCCAATACCAAAACCGCAGAAACAACCTGTTCAATGGTCATCAAGGTAGTATCCAGAGTCACCGCATCCTCTGCAGGTCGTAATGGCGATATTGAGCGCTCGGAATCCCGGCGATCCCGCTCCTCTATTTCCTGCAGAAGGGCGCGAATATTAGCATTGTCTCCTTTCTTGATCAACTGGTTATACCGGCGTTTTGCCCGCTCTTCAGCCGTTGCCGTCAAAAAAATTTTTAATCCAGCATCAGGGAATACGGTTGTTCCCATATCCCGACCATCAGCCACCACCCCCGGCGGCTGCCGAAAATCACGCTGCCGTTGCAACAGCGCCTCACGTACAGCAGGCAACATCGCCACCCTGGAAGCCGCATTTCCAGCTGCCTCGGTACGGATTTCATGGGTCACTTCATCCTCCTCCAGCATCACTTGCACACCGAGCAATGTGTCATCTGCACCAAAGCGCACCGCCAGATGGGATGCCTCAACCGCCAATGCAGCCTCATCCTCCAGCGAAATATCCTTGCGCAGTGCGGCCAGCCCCAACACCCTGTAGAGTGCACCACTATCGAGATAGGACCATCCCAACCGGTTGGCAACTGCCAATGACACGGTCCCCTTGCCGGCACCGCCAGGTCCATCAATGGTGATTACCCCTGCACTCATCCCAGTTGTTCCTCGATATTCAGACCTGTCTCCGCTCCCAATGCGGCAAAACCGGGGAAGGAGGTATTCACGTTTTCACACCCCTCGATCCGGATCGGCTCATTTGCCCCAAGTCCGGCCATTGCAAACGACATTGAAATACGGTGATCATGATGTGAATAGACGGTACCCCCACCAAGTGCACCGCCTGCGATCACAATGCCATCGGGTGTTGGGTCAGCGTCAATCCCCAATGTTTTGAGACCATCGGCCATGACCTGTATGCGATCACTCTCCTTGACCCGAAGCTCCTCTGCACCACGCAATGTAGTTACACCGTCCGCACAGGCTGCGGCAACAAACAGTGCAGGAAACTCATCAATCGCCAAAGGCACTTGATCAACCGGTATCTCTATACCATGCAACGGAGCTGACTTCACCCGCAGATCGGCAACCGGTTCCCCTCCCGAGACCCGCTCATTCAACACCTCAATATCCCCCCCCATCTCCCTGAGAATGTTGATCACCCCAATACGAGTCGGATTGATCCCCACATGTTCCAGCGTCAGTTCCGAGCCCACTGCAATGGAGGCGCCAACCAGAAAGAATGCCGCAGAGGAGATATCGGCAGGGACATCCACGGTCGTCGCCCGCAACTGCCCTCCTCCAGTCAGTGAGACGGTATCTCCATCCCGCCCCACCTCTACACCAAAACCATTCAACATTCTCTCGGTATGGTCTCTTGTCGGGGCAGGTTCAGACACTATAGTCTCCCCCTCGGCATAGAGCCCGGCCAGCAACAGCGAGGATTTCACCTGCGCACTGGCAATCGGCATCGCATATCTGACCCCCGTCAAGCGGCTGCCCCCGCTGATTCTCAAGGGCGCAGTCCCATCCGATTCACTCTCAATCCTCGCCCCCATATCGGCAAGCGGCACGGTAACACGGCGCATCGGTCGGCTGGAAAGCGACTCATCACCAGTCAGGGTCACATCAAACGACTGGCCCGACAGCAACCCTGAAAGCAGTCGCATCGAGGTTCCGGAATTTCCCAGATCAAGCGACCCTTCGGGCTGCTTCAGCCCTTCCATGCCGACACCATGAATCACTACCTTTCCGGTTTCATCCGGCCCTTCAATCTGCACCCCCATTGCCCGAAAGGCGTTCAGGGTAGCCAGACTGTCTTCACCCTGTAAAAAACCGTTCACCTCGGTCACCCCATCTGCAAGCGAACCCAACATGATTGAACGGTGGGAAATTGACTTGTCCCCTGGGACTCGAATCGTTCCCCTCAGGCAGCCACCTGGGCGCACCACATAACTTAGACCAGACATATCCATCTCCTGCATAACACTCCAATCGTCTACGAAACACCACTATTCATAGTGATCATCGCGTGCCTGTTTGGCACGAGCAAACAGCTCCAGCAACGCTTCGCTATCCTGATCGCGAATCATCCGTTCCATCCCATCCAGCTGCTGACGAAAAAGTGCCAGCGCATCCAGCAATGGTTGGCGATTGGCGATCGAAATATCGCGCCACATCACCGGGTTACTTGAAGCAATCCGGCTGAAATCCCGAAAACCTCCTGCAGCAAAGCGAAAGATCTCCCGGTGTGCCTCCTGCCTGGCCAGTGTATCCACCAAACCGTAGGCCAGGAGATGGGGCAAGTGGCTGGTAGCCGCCAGCACCTCATCATGATGCTGGACCTCCATCTCAATGACTTCGGCCCCCGCTGACTGCCACATCTCTACCACTCGCTGAAGCGCAACCTCATCCCGGTTGGGCATTGGGGTCAGGATCACACGGCGGCCACGATAGAGCTCCGCAAATGAATACTCCACACCACTCTGCTCCGTACCCGCAATCGGATGGCCCGGAATCAGATTAACGGGCACCTCTCCAAATACCCGCCTGGCATCAGCGACCACACTGCCTTTCACACTGCCGACATCGGTCACTACCGCATCTTCTGCCAACGCCCCTTTTATCTCTCTCAATAGTGGCTCAATGGCCGCCAACGGCACCGCGATCACCACCATATCCGCACCATCCACCGCCTCGGCGACCGATGCAGCCATCTGATCAATCACCCCCAGTTCAAGCGCCATCTCCAGATTCTGTCGCCCTCTGCCATAGCCGACCACGTGGTCGACATGGTTGGCAGCCCGTAACGCACGAACCAGAGAACCGCCTATCAGCCCCACACCGAGCAGTGCAAGACGACGAATCAAACCTCGTTCCTCAAGACACGCTCCAGACTTTCAATACAGCGATCATTTTCCTGCGGCAATCCAATCGAGATCCGTAGGTGATTGGGCATCCCGTAATTTCCAACTGGGCGGGTGATCACACCTCTGCGCTCCAGTGCCGTAAAGACCGGCATGGCCGGTCTGCCCAGATCAACCGCAATAAAGTTGCCGACAGACGGGATGACAGACAGTCCAAGCTGCCCGAGGAACTGGCTCAGCCTCGCCAGCTCACGATTATTCAGCTCAACCCCTTCCAATAAATGGTCCCGGTCATCCAGTGCAGCAAGCGCTGCAGTCTGGGCGAGTGTATTGACATTGAATGGTTGACGCACCCGGTTCATCAGGTCAGCCACCTCTTCACTGGAGATACTGTAACCGATGCGGTAGCCCGCCAACCCGAAAGCCTTGGAGAAGGTACGGGTGACCACCAGATTGGAGAACTCTTTCAACCAGTCGGTAGCATCCGGGTAGTTCTCTACTTTGACATACTCAAAGTAGGCCTCGTCCACCACCACGATCACTTCTGGTGGTATGCCCTGCAGAAAGGCGTAGAGCGCCTCACGCTCCAGCCAGGTACCGGTCGGGTTGTTGGGGTTGGCAATCCAGACGACCCGAGTATCCTCGCGCACCAACGAGGCCATACTCTCCAGATCATGCCCCCAGGCAGCGGCGGGTGAGATAATCGAGGTTGCCCCAACCGTCTGGGTTACCAGCGGATAGACCGCAAAGGCATGCTCCGAAAAAATGGCAGAGCGTCCCTCACCCAGGAAGGTCCGCCCGATGATATCGAGTACATCATTTGAACCGTTCCCAACCGTAATCTGTTGCGGACTACAGCCATGGAGATCGCCCAGCCGCTCTCTCAGCTCCAGTGCTGCCCCATCAGGATAACGCGCCTGCTCACTCAACTGTGCTGCGACCGCCTCATTGACCCTTGGAGAAGGCCCCAACGGGTTCTCGTTGGAAGCAAGCTTCACGATCGATGCAGGCGCCATCCCTATCTCACGCGCCAGCGTCGAAATCGGCTTTCCCGGCTGATAGGGGTGCAGCCCCTGTACGCCTGCTACTGCATAGCCGTGCAGATCACATCCAGACATCTACAGGATGGCCTTGGGGTAGGAACCGAGAATTCGAAACATCGTCGCACTCTCCTCCAGTTTCTTCAGCGCCTGCTCCACATGCGCCTCACCACTGTGCCCATCAATATCGACAAAGAAGAGATAATCCCAGTTGCCACGACGTGAAGGACGCGACTCAATTCTGGTCATCGATACGCCATTATCGGCAAAAGGGGAGAGCAGTCCATACAGTGCACCGGGCCGGTTATGGGTAGAGACCAGCAGAGAGGTCTTGTCATTGCCACTGGAGGCCGGTTGTTGCCTGCCAACCACCAGAAAACGAGTGGTATTGTCAGGTTCATCTTCGATATTACGCGCCAGGATCTGAAGACCATAGATCTCGGCCGCCACCTCTCCCGCAATCGCTGCTGCACCGCTCTCCTCTGCTGCCATACGGGCCGCCTCTGCATTGCTGGCAACCGGGATCTGATCCGCACCACCCAAATGTTCATCGAGCCAGTCACGGCACTGAGCCAGTGACTGCTGGTGGGAGTAGACCCGCTTTACCTGTTGCAGATCATCATTTCCACTCATCAGATAGTGGTGGATTTTAAGCTCCACCTCACCGTTGATATGTAGTGGAGAGTTGATGAACATATCGAGCGTGTGGCTGATCACGCCCTCTGTAGAGTTCTCCACCGGTACCACACCGTAATGGCAAGCCCCGGCCTCCACCTGATGGAAGACGGTCGGTATGGTAGCCATTGGTAGCACCTGAACCGAGTGACCGAACTGTTTCAATGCGGCAGCCTGGGTGAAGGTACCCTCCGGCCCCAGATAGGCGATCTGCATCGGCTCTTCCAGCGCCAGACAGGCCGACATGATCTCCCGAAAGAGCCTCGCCATCTCCTCATCACCCAACGGACCTCTGTTACGCTCCATCACCCGTGAGAGCACCTGCGCCTCACGTTCCGGCCGGTAGAACGCAACCTTTTCACCACTTCTCACCGACGCCAGCTTGGTCTGTGCAACCTCCTGCGCCAGTTCAGCACGCTGACTGATCAGCTGCTGAATCTGTTCATCCAACCGGTCTATTTCGACCCGGATTTCGGATAGTCGAGACTCATCCGTCATCTTCAACTCACCTGCTCAGTTGGAAACGGATGGTTAGAGAACCCGGACGGAAAGAACACCATCGATGGACTGGATTTTGTCGGCTATATCCGTATCCACAGCACCCTCTACATCCAGCAGGTTATAGGCCATATCACCACGCGACTTGTTCATCATATCGACAATATTGATCCCCATTTCTGCCAGTATCGAGGTGATCTGTCCTACCATATTGGGAACATTGGAGTTGGCTACCGTAATACGTGCCGTACCCGCACGCGGCATGCTCATCTCGGGGAAGTTGACCGAGTTCGTGATATTGCCATTCTCCAGATAGTCCTTGATCTGATCGGCCACCATCACTGCACAGTTATCCTCTGCCTCTGCCGTGGAGGCCCCCAGATGGGGCAGAGAGACAACCCGTGGATGGCCCTTGTTCTGGTTCGTTGGAAAATCATTGATGTAGGCATAGAGCTTCCCGGAGTCGAGCGCCTCCATAACGGCACCATCATCGACGATTCCACCGCGGGCAAAATTCATGATGACTGCGTTATCCTTCATGATCTTGATCCGGTCCGCATTGATCATGCCACGTGTTGCATCAATCAGCGGAACATGGAAGGTCACAAAATCAGCTTCCGACAACAGCTCTTCAACACTGTGGGCACGAACGGCATCGGCCGAAAGCTTCCAGGCACTCTGAATCGTCATCGTGGGGTCATAGCCAATGACTCGCATACCCAACGAAATGGCGGCATTGGCAATCTGCACACCGATCGCACCCAAACCAATCACACCAAGTGTGCGGCCAGGTAGCTCAAACCCGACATACTTCTTCTTGCCTGCCTCGACATCCTTGGCGATCATGCCGTCATCCCCCTCCAGGTGACGGGCATACTCCCAGGCCGGTGCAATATTGCGGCTTGCCATCAACATGCTGGCAAGTACCAGCTCCTTGACCGCATTGGCATTGGCACCGGGTGCATTGAAAACAGGAATACCCAGACCGGTCATCTTGTCTACCGGAATATTGTTGACCCCGGCACCGGCTCGCCCCACCGCCTGCAACGTTTCCGGGACCTCCATATCATGCATCTTGTAGGAGCGCAGCAAGATGGCGTCCGGATGGGAGACCTCGGAGGCCACTTCATACTGGTCACGAGGAAGCCGATCCAGACCGGCAACCGAAATATTATTAAGTGTCAGTACCTTATACATTGTCTTACCCCTGCTCCTTCTCAAAGTCACGCATGAAGGCGACCAGTGCATCGACTCCTGCCTCCGGCATTGCATTGTAGATGCTGGCCCGCATCCCGCCGACTGAACGGTGCCCTTTCAAGGTCACCAGGCCACGCTCTGCCGCTCCGGCCAGAAAGGCCTTGTCCAACTCTGAATCCGCCAGTGTAAAGGGGACATTCATCCAGGAGCGACCACGCTTCTCCACCGGATTGGCATAGAAGTCGGAACCATCGATCAGATCGTAGAGCTTGCCTGCCTTGCGCTGATTAATCTCGGCCATTGCAGTCAACCCACCCTGCTCCTTGAGCCATTCAAACACCAATCCGGCCATATACCAGCTATAGGTGGGTGGGGTGTTATACATCGAGTCTGCCTTGGCATGCGTCTCGTAGTTGAACATCGCAGGCGTATTCTCTGCGGCACTGCCGATCAGATCTTCACGGACAATAACGATCGTCAGCCCGGCCGGGCCAATATTCTTCTGTGCACCCGCATAAATCACACCATACCTGGAAACATCCATTGGGCGGGAGAGAATGGTGGATGATATATCGGCAACCAGCGGCACATCACCACACTCCGGTATATAGTCGAACTCGACCCCGCCGATCGTCTCATTTGGCGTGTAGTGCAGATAGGCGGCATCACTATTCAGGCTGAGTGAGTCCTGAGTGGGTACCGTACAGAAACCGCCTTCGGAGGTATCGGCCGCCACATTGACCTCACAGAATCGCTTGGCCTCGGCAACCGCCTTCTTCGACCACATACCGGTATTGAGATAGTCCGCACCCGATTTGCCTTTCAACAGATTCAGTGGAACCATTGCAAACTGGCTAGATGCACCGCCCTGCAGAAACAGTACCTTGTAGTTCTCGGGAATCGACATCAGTTCACGCAGATCGGCCTCAGCCTTCTCTGCAATCGACATGAACTCCTTTCCACGGTGGCTCATCTCCATCACCGACATACCGGAACCTTGCCACTCCAGCATCTCCTGTTGTGCCCGCTCAATCACTGCGGTCGGCAGCATCGCCGGCCCTGCACTAAAGTTATAGCTTCTTGCCATTCTGTTTATCTCCCTCTAGTTCACTCTAATACTGTCTCACTACTGAGCAGGCAGAACCATATCAGTGCCCTGCCTGACTACAGTTTCAATCATTCATTTTCGTCATCTTCGATTTCCTGGGATTCGCTCTCTTCCACACGCTCGATACCGACCAGCTTCTCCCCTTCACTGAGTCGAATCAGGGTGACGCCCTGAGTATTGCGACTCTGGGTGGAGACCTCGGCAACACGGGTGCGAACCAACACGCCGCCATCGGAGATCATCATGATCTCCTCCTCTTCATCGACCTGAACCGCACCAATCACCGCGCCATTTCTCTGCGAGGTCTGAATCGAGATAACCCCCTTGTTTGCCCGCCCCTTGCAAGGGTACTCCGAAAGCGGGGTTCGCTTGCCATAACCATTCTCGGTTGCCGTCAGGATATAACCCTTCTCAGGTACCAGCAGCGAGATGATGGTTTCACCTTCAGCCAGCTCCATCCCCTTGACCCCACGGGCGGTACGCCCCATGGATCGAACTGTGGACTCGGCAAAGCGAACCGCCTTGCCACCACTCGCAAACAGCATGATATCGCGCTCACCATTGGTCAGTTCCACTCCGACCAGTTGATCATCATCACGCAGTTCCAGCGCAATGATACCCGCCGTTCGAGGGCGTGAAAAATCGATCAGAGCGGTCTTCTTGACCACGCCACTGGAGGTCGCCATGAATACAAACTGATCTTCCGCATACTCACGGACCGAGAGGAATGCGGTGATCCGCTCTCCATCTTCCAGTGGCAGCAGATTGTTGATCGGGCGGCCACGTGCATTACGCCCCGCCTGCGGGAATTGATAGACCTTGAGCCAGTAAAGACGGCCGCGAGTCGAGAAACAGAGAATCGTGTCATGACTGTTGGCCACGACCAGCCGCTCGATGAAATCCTCATCCTTGGTAGTAGCCGCACTTTTACCACGCCCTCCCCTGCGCTGTGCCCGATAGTCGGCTACCGGCTGTGCCTTGACATAGCCGCCATTGGAGAGTGTGACCACCATATCCTCTTCGTTGATCAGATCCTCCAGCGTCAGGTCTGCCTCACTATGGGTGATCTCGGTACGGCGCTCGTCACCATACTTCTCCCGCATCTCCACCAACTCTTCACGAATCACCTCCATCAGCCGGTCGGGGTCTCGCAGAATTCGCAGCAGCGCTGCAATCCTGTCCAGAAGCACCCGGTACTCATCAAGGATCTTCTCCTTCTCCAACCCGGTCAGGCGGTGCAGTTTGAGATCGAGAATCGCCTGTGCCTGTACCGGAGAGAGATAATACTGGCCATCCACAAGCCCATAGCCTGCTTCCAGGTTCTCAGGCCGGGTATCGGCAGCATCTCCACGATCCAGCATCTCCACCACGATGCCCGGCGGCCACCCCTGTGCGATCAACTTCACCTTCGCTTCGGAAGGGTTGGCAGAGGCCTTGATCAGCGCGATGATCGGATCAATATTGGTCAATGCAATCGCCAATCCCTCCAGCACATGGGCACGTTCCCGAGCCTTGCGCAACTCAAACAGGGTGCGACGGGTCACCACTTCACGACGGTGCCGGATGAAGACCTCAAGTGCCTGTTTCAGGTTGAGCAGCCTGGGCTGCCCATCAACCAGTGCTACCATATTGATGCCGAATACATTCTGCATCGCGGTCAGCTTGAAGAGGTTATTACGCACCACCTCGGCCACCTCGCCGCGCTTCAGCTCGATCACCATGCGCATGCCATCCTTGTCGGACTCATCACGAAGACCCGAGATTCCGGTTAGCCGTTTTTCACGGACCAGCTCCCCAATACGCTCCAATAGCCGGGCCTTGTTGACCTGGAAGGGCAATTCATCAACCACCAGAGTCTGCTTTTTCCCCTCCTCTCCCTCAATATGGGTTCGCGCACGCAGATAGATTCTACCCCGACCTGTCTTGTAGGCATCATGAATCCCCTTGACACCATTGATAATCGCCCCTGTCGGGAAGTCCGGGCCCGGCAGATACTCCATCAGTGCAGAGATATCCTGTTCAGGGTCATCGATCAGTGCAATGGTGGCACTGACCACCTCAGATAGATTATGGGGAGGAATCTTCGTCGCCATCCCCACCGCAATCCCCTCGGAGCCGTTGATCAGGAGATGAGGCAGCCGAGTCGGCAGAATCGAGGGCTCATGCTCGCTTTCATCATAATTGGGAGTGAAATCAACGGTTTCCTTGTCGATATCGGCCAGCAGATCATGCGCCATCTTCGACATGCGGATCTCGGTATATCGCATCGCCGCAGCAGAGTCACCATCAACCGAACCAAAGTTACCCTGACCATCGATCAGCATGTAACGCATGGAGAAAGGCTGTGCCATACGTACGATGGTGTCGTAAACTGCGGTATCTCCGTGCGGATGATATTTACCGATTACATCACCCACAATACGGGCCGACTTCTTGTAAGGCTTGTTCCAGTCATTGCCCAGCTCACTCATCGCATAGAGCACACGGCGATGTACCGGCTTCAAGCCATCACGAGCATCTGGAAGCGCACGCCCGACGATTACACTCATGGCGTAGTCGAGGTACGACTGCTTCATCTCCTCCTCGATATTAACCGGGAGGATTTCCTTAGCAAAATCAGTCATCAACAATCATTTTTCCGCGACCAGGCAACACTTATTTGTCGCCCGAATAAAAACGAGGAATGATACCACAATCTACTGCTCTTGCGCCGTTTCGGCAGCAGTTAATGTCTCCAGCAGTTAATCAGAGACGCGTGCTTCCAGCAGCTCAACCAGCAGATGAAAGTCGTTTCCAAGCTGCTCCATATTCCCTGCCTTTGCACTCTGCTGAAGTGCATCACTACCTGCAGCAATCTCTGTTTCACCATAGGTGGCCGCAAGTCCCTTGAGCGCATGAGCAAAACCCACCACCTCTTGCCACTCCTGCTGCAGATAGGCCTGCTTCAACTGAGGCAGCACCTCGGAAAGATAGCTGAGATACTCTTTCCACATACAGTCACTAATCTGGATACTCTGACCACCACCATCCGACTGCTTGACCACCCTGGTGGCCTCGGCAGCCTTGCCACACCCTGAATCCTTCTCAAAATAGCGGTTCAACACTCTCTGGAGATGTCTTGACTGAATCGGCTTGACCAGAAAATCATTGCCGCCTGCCAGATTGAATTGCTCCTGATCCTGTTTCATCACATTGGCAGACAACGCCACAATTGGCGTAGTACACCCTTGTTGTCGCAATGTCTGTGTCGCCTCGACACCCCCTATTTCGGGCATCTGCATATCCATCAGGATCAGTTGATATTCGCCACTTCTACCCTTTTCAACCGCTTCGAGACCGTTATTGGCAACATCTACCTTCAACCCATACCCTTCAAGCAGCATCACCTCCAGCTTCTGCAGTTGCAGTGTATCCTCAGCCAGCAACAGACGCCCCCGATAGCGCTGCTTATCCTGCCCACTTCGTTGTCCACTCTGATCAGAGAGACGCTCGACCGCCAGTTCACTGCGTTTCAGTGGCAGCTCGAGGGAGAAGATGGAGCCCACACCCTGTTCACTCTCTACCGTAATCTCACCGCCCATCATTCGGGCCAATCGCTGCGCAATGAACAGCCCCAGGCCGGTGCCGCCATATTGGCGCGAGGTAGAGTGATCCGCCTGCTCATATGGCGTGAACAGGCGCCTCAGCGTCTCTTCACCCATGCCAATCCCCTGATCTTTCACCTGTAGCTTGAAGTATTCGGCCTCCTCCCGTTTGTCTGTTGAGGCTGCCAACCCCAATCGGAGCAGCACCTCCCCCTTGCCGCTACTGAACTTAATGGCGTTACTGAGCAGATTGAAGAGAATCTGCGATATCCGCATATCATCACCAATCCACTGACTTTCCAAAAATGGCTTAGCCGCTGCAGCAACCTTCATACGTACGCCCACACCCCGATCATCAGCATAGACCTGCATCAGCCGCACCATATCATCCAGCAACTTGAACAGATCGAATGGAGCCATGCTCAACTCAAATTTGCCTGAACGGATTTTGGACATATCCAGAATATCATTCACCAACTGAAGGAGCGTCTTGCCTGCCAGGGTACTACTCTCCAACATCTCCCGTATCGGCGCGGGCAGCACCGGATTATTCAGTATTATTTCGTTGTAACCGAGAATGGTTGTCAATGGGGTACGCAGTTCGTGGCTCATGCTGGAGAGAAACTCATCCTTGGCCTGACTCGCCTGCTCAAGCTCCTTCTCAACCTGTTGACGTCGCTCAATCTCTTCCTGCATCTCCTCTGCAAGGCCCAACAGCGCCATATGCGATGCATTGATCCTGTGCCTGGCACTCCATTTGCTACACCCCTCCAGCACACGCTGATAGACATCATCCGGCCTGAATGGTTTGGTCATAAAGGAGAAGTCTTCACCAAGTACCTCCCGAATCTGCTCCAGAGAAAAGTCACTGTAGGCCGTCAGGATTACGATCTCAATATCTGGAGAGAGCTGACGAATCTGTCTGGCCGCCTCGATGCCGGTAATACCTGGTGGCATGCGCACATCAATCACAGCCAGCGCATACGGAGAGCCACTTAACTGCGCCTCCAGCACCGCATCAACTGCCTGCTGGCCTTGAGATGCAGTGTCCACATCGAAACGGTGCGCAACGCCCCCCTTATCTTCCATCAATCGGGGCATGTCCTCACCCACGAAGTCGCCACTATCGAAAGGCTCCAGGACTGTTCTCAACGTCTCAAGCACCTCAGGCTCATCATCTACCAATAACACCCGACGGTTGTCGGTCTCATCTGCTGAGGCCAACAAGGATTCCACAGCAGATTCGCCCTGCTGCATGCGTACATGCTGGTCAAGCAGATAGTCCCGAATCAGCCCCATCTTCTGCAACGCAACCTTCAACCCCTTGTCTTTCTGCAGCCAATAGACGGCACCTGCGATTACTGCCGACATCTCATCACCGGAGTTGGTAAAGAGAATCGGAAGAACATTTTCCGTCTTCTCGTTATTCATCATCCGCAAGATCAATTTGTCGCCTGTTTCATTCGGCATGTTATAGTCGATCAAGGCGAGATCGGGGGGCTCTTCCAGCGCCTGCTCCATGCCACTGGCAACACTATCCGCAACCCATACATGAAATCCGATCGATTCCAGTTGTGCCCGATAACTCTCACGAATCAATGGAGAATCATCCACCAACAACAGGGAAACGACACATGTATCCCCAAAACGGGCATGCAACGCATCAACCTCTTCCTGCGACCGGGGCATCGGCAATGGCGACTCAGACAGCTTGAGCCTGAGATCCTGATAGGCCTGCAGAAAGCGGTTACGATGTGTAAGCTGGTGCAGATGCTGTTCGCGCGTCACCGCATTGTGATGTAACAGATCTGTTGTCCGCACACGCTCTGTCAAACGGCGCGTCTGCAAATCAACCTGAAGCTCCAGATTATCCCTCAGGTGGCTCAACTGCGCACTCTGATTCCAGCTCCAGCAACTACTGCGTACCGTCTGGTATAGCTCGTCCGGCCTGAATGGCTTCTGGTAAAACAGTGCGCGGTCCCCCATCTCTGCACTGATCACATCAACCGAGTGGTCATTGAATGCCGAGACAAAGATCAGATGAATATTTGGATCATAACGTCGGATACGGCGTGCAGTCTCCATTCCATCAATACCAGGGGGCATCCTGATATCAATCAATGCCACCGCAAAAGGATTGCCGTCGATTGATGCCTGCTGCACAGCCTCAACCGCATCTTTCCCCTGATTGCATACAGTCAACTGATACGGTTTTCTCTGTTCCGGTTGCTGCATACGGGAGAACAGATTATCGTTCCCCTGCTGCAACCGATTCAGGTCATCCAACTCTGTATCATAGTTGGTGTACCCTTGATCTTCTGCATGCGCCCCCGAAAAAAGCTGACGATAGATCGTTATAATGGCCGAATCATCATCGACAGCCAGAATACGGCGATTCTCACTCATTCAACCCCCTTACCCCTGTTCAACCTGCGGTCCACCCGCGCCCATCTCCTCTTGTACTCTAATCGGCAATTTAAGCCGGACAGTCGCTCCAGCTCCCTTGCCTTCACTCTCCAACCTGATTTCACCTCCCATACTGACAACAAAATTGGCCGCAGAGTGAAGTCCATAGCCACTTCCCCGCTTCTTGCTGCTGACACGAGGCTGAAACACCTCCTCCAGCCGTTCAGACTCCAACCCCTCACCATTATCCATAACGAGCAGCTCGAACCAGTGCGAATCAATCTGCCTGGCATTCAGGATAATCTCTCCATCGGTTGTCGCTTCTTGTTCACCATGCCCCACAATCGACTCCATACTGTTTTTCAGCAAATTGAGTAACAGCTGAATCATCGGATTTCGCGGCAACAAGAGGATAGGCAACTTTGGATCCAGTTCGAGCACTGTCGAAATCCGATGTTTGCTCAAACTATCTTCAAGCAACCCAAGCGTGTCGTTGACCATGGCTCCCAAAGGAAAGTTGGTAGCATGCACCACCGGGCGCGCCGCGCTCTGTTGTATGGTGATGACCTCACCAATATGGTGAATGGCATGACTTAACCGGTCGAGATAGAGAGGAATCCCCTGCTCACCTCCCATCTTGTCAAGAACACGGCTACTCTGTCGCAATATCTCCAGCAGATGCTCAAACTCATCTTCCAGCTTCCTTCCTTCCACCTTGTCCGAGGCTTGTTTCCCTGAATATTGATCAACCTGTTCCTGCAGTAGTGTGGACAGCCGCTTTACCACTTCATACTGTTTGCTGAGGTTGCTCACATGGCCGACCATACCTGTGATGGCGTTACCAATATTATGGAGAACAGAGGCCCCCATCTCGGCAATTCCGGACTGAAACGCTGCATACTGCTCCTGCTGCTCCGCTTTCTTGCGCTCACTCAAGTCGTGAAGCACCCAAACCACATAATGTCCATCACTGGAGTGTGATACCGAACGGATGACCGGAATCTCTTCTCCATCTCCCGACCGTACAATGACCTCATCCCCCTCACCTTCCAGGATATAGCGATTGATCATGCTCCCCAACAGTTGATCACCATCCCCTCCCAGCAAGCGGACCGCTGCCGGATTCACATCAACAATACTCTGCTTGTCGTCAACCACCACAAGTGCATCTCCCATGGCAGAGAACACCTGACTGGTCATCTCATACTGTGCATGTAGTTCACGATTGAGAGAACGGGCTACCTCCTGCAGCTGGTTATAGGTCTGTACCAGTTGATCCACCTCAAGCACTCCGGCCTGCCGCAGTTCCACATGCTGCTCAGGCTCATCCTGATGATTGGCAAGCTGCTCCGTGAATTCCTTGACAGGTGAAGCCACGGAGCGACCGGCAATCACGATACCAGTCACCAGCGCAATAAGGTCCAGCACCAGCACCAACAACAAGGTGCTATGCAGTTCATCCAGTGTCGCAAAGGCATCTACCCGCTCCTCTCCGTAGCGTAGCGTAATCACCGGGAACAACCGCAACGGGAGTTGATACTCAATGATGTTAGGGTCGGAATCCGGCGGCTCGATAAAGCTGAGTTCATCATCAACCCCCCACAATGCCGAATAGAGCACAGCGTTATCATGGGTGCGCAACAACACCGCCCCCATCGGTAGCTGACTGCCCAAGTATTCCAGAAAGACTTGCCGCTCCACCTCAAGCAGCAAAATCCCTTCCGCACCTCCGTTGTAACTGATGGGGGTTGCAAATGTGAGTTGACGCTTTTCAGAGTCGATATAGAGATGTTCTCCTCCCTCCATGACCACATCAACCCACAACTCATCCTGATAATCCTGAGCCTCGCCGGAGTTCACAATGGTACGGCCGCGATAATCCAGCACCTTCAGCTTCACATCCCGCAAGCCAGCCACTCTGAGCGTGCGGAAGAAAGCATCCATATAGCTTGCCTGTTCATCTTCTCCACCCACTTCAAAACCACTTTCCACATCGATCAATGCGTTAACAATAAGATTACTTGCCGCAAGGTTACGTACCACATTGAGAACATTGGATATTTTGGCATCTGCAGACATCGCCAGTGCGTCTGATTTTTCAACAATTCGATTATAGGTCTCCTCCTCAAGTGAGCGCTCCGATATCACAATCACCACAATCCATATTCCAATCAACACTGAAATGGAGAGTGGCAATACTCTCCATAACACGGAACCGAGGAGAGACTTACCGAACTGGGACAATACTTCCCCCTTCGTCATATCGAGCCATGTACATGTCACTCATATCCAGCGCATCATGGCGATTCATGGTAAATGGTGGATGGTAGTGACGAACCAGACCACGATACTCCTTGATCTGCTCCAGCCCATCCCGTACAGCCGTGCGCTCGGTTGAGCCAACCGTTTCAATGGCCACTTTCAACAGATGAACCAGATCATAGGCATGCGCCGTACCGGCCGGTGCAAATATCGCCTTTTCTGCCACTACATTTTCCGTACAGCCAAAAGTTGAACAGTAACGTTCAACCACATCGGCAGAGCGGACTGGATCATGAGGCTTCAAAAATGAGTAGGTCTGCAGAAACTGCAGCTCTACCTGCCTCAGCAGATGCCCCACTGACTGATAGAAGGTACCTCCGGTGATCCCCCAATGGGACAGGATCGGCATGCGCCGCTCTTCAGACAGTGTCGCCATCTCTTTGACTACACCTTCTCCTTCCGGGGCATTGGCCACCAGCAGGACCACTTCGGCTCCAGCCCGCTGGAGCTTCTTCAGTACCGGCTGGAATTTCCGTTCTCCCCAGTGAAACCACTCTGTCTCAACAGCAGATAACCCTGCCTGCTGCAGCGCCAGGTTGATCGACTTCTGATTGGACCGCCCCCATGCTGTCCGCTCCAGCAGCAGCCCAACCCGGGTGAAGCCTTGCGCAAGAGCCTGTTCAACCAGAAAACGACCCGCATCACGGTCCCGTATGGACACCCGAAAGACGTAATTTGGTTGATAGCTATTTTCCACAATGGATGTCCCGGCAGCCCAGGGGACCAGGAATGGAATCCCATGACGGTGGATACTCTTCAGCTCCCGCATCGCCACCGGGGTGTGAAGACCGGCCAGAATCGAAACCAACCCCTCCATTTCGGCCAACTCGAGAATATTGTCCGCCCCTCGAGCAGGGTTACCCCGATGATCCCTCACCACCAACCGCATCTGCCTGCCCAGTACCCCACCCTGCTCATTGATCTCATCAATCGCCAGCTGGGCACCTCGCTGTATCGCAACCCCGGAACGGGCCGAGCCAGAACTCAAATCTGCGTCCAACCCGATCACCACAGGAGCAGCCAGTACTGCATCCATTACACCAATAATGAGCGACAATATGGCCAATGTCCGTTTCATGATTCGTAGCAAGGTATCGAATAATAGCTCTACGCAGATAGCAGCAAACCTCTAGTACTCGAACAACGTTATATTGAGGGATACAGCGGAGCGAAAAACTGTCAGCTGCAAGGCGGACGAACGCAGGACTGGCCGTAGCCAATTCAAGCGAGGACAACGCAGCAGATGGCTGTTTTTCGCCCGACCGAAGGGAACCACACACAGCGCCCAATACAGCGTTGCAGCCATTTGACATAGAATGGCTATGCCTGCATGGCTGCGCCTTGTCTTGAACGCTGTGTGTGATTCTGTATTCATCAATATAACGTTGTTCGAGTACTAGTCTTCAAACAGTGCTGCAATCTTCTCTCTATTGGGCTGTTCCACCACGCCCCGCTCCGTCACAATCAAATCAACCAACCCTGCCGGCGTTACATCAAAGACCGGATTCCATCCCGATGCATCTGCCGCTGCAAGACGCTCCCCACCTTTACAGCCATACAACTCCTCTGAATCACGCACCTCAATAGGGATATCCTCTCCAGACGCCACTTCCCGGTCAATCGTCGAGGTCGGCGCAACCACCATAAACCTGATCCCATGATGACGAGCGGCAATGGCCGTAGTGTAGGTACCGATTTTGTTCGCCACGTCCCCATTGGCAGCAATACGGTCAGACCCAACCACCACCCACTGTACCTTACCCTGCTTCATGAGCCATGAAGAGGCGCCATCCGCCAGCAGTGAAACCGGAATCCCATCTTGAATCAACTCCCAGGCTGTAAGACGAGCCCCCTGTAACCATGGCCGGGTCTCATCAGCAAATACCACACTCAATCGCTGTTGCTCCCACGCAGCACGAATGACTCCCAGCGCAGTGCCATAACCTCCAGTCGCTAGCGCACCTGCATTGCAGTGTGTCAATACACCAGAACCGGACTCAATATAAGCCGCCCCCAGCTTACCCATGGTCTTGCATGCATCAATATCCTCCCGGTGAATCGCCTCCGCCTCCATCTCCAGCCGCTGCAACAGGGTTGACTCATCACCATCCAGCAGATTTCGCATCCGCTCAATTGCCCAGTGTAGATTAATGGCTGTGGGGCGTGCCTGCGCCAATTCGTCCAGGTCATCTTCCAACGCTGAACGCCACGCCAAACAGATTGCACCCTCTCCACCGTCTCCCAGACGGTTGCGTGCGGCCAACACCACACCATACGCAGCCGTTACGCCAATCGCAGGGGCTCCACGCACCACCATATCCCGAATAGCCATGGCCACCGCTTCCACATCCAGATAGCCGATATACTCCTCTTTCAGTGGCAACAGCCGCTGATCCAGCAATATCAGCTGCTCACCATCCCACTGAATAGCCGGCGATTCCTTTCGATCTACCATCATTGTACTGCCCCAATTTTGACTTTTTTCGAACTGTTGAAAACCCGATTCAGCCATTCAGATGCATGTTTCAAGTAGCTTTCTGATTAACTGAATATACAGACAATATATCATTACAACATACCTCACTAATCTTCTCTATGTTAAACCAATAACGAGATGATTATTCACGCTTTGTCTATAACTATTCAGATATATATCATCAATCCCATCACCCTTTGGGAGCCACCATCCAGGTCACTGAGCACCTCCATACACCACTTTCTCTGCACCAAATACCTCCTGTTGGCTCGCTATAACACCCATTGCAATGATATGTCGTGATCCGGGCTAATCTTCTTCCCGTAGCGGCCGATAAGCTTACTAACAACAATACAGACCACCATTGAGGTGGCAACCATAACAATAAAAAAAGGAGACAGACCATGACCCAAAAGGTAATTGCAGCCGTTATTCCCCAAAACAAGACCATGATTCTGGAGGCAATCCGCCTCACGGCAATTGCAACACTATGGGGCGCTGTAGCAGTCCAGGTAATCAACCTGCTGAACCTGTAGTCCAACCACTTAAAGACAGCTTGCCGACCTCATGCCTGTTCACCGAAGGCATGAGTGGTATCTGTTGCCTCTTATCCGGCATCACTATCAGCGACTTCAATTCCGTTGATCCGCAGAGAGTATGCTGTGCCTTGGTCTCACGGCACACCTCTCTTGATATTTATCGCAGTGCCGGTAACCTTATGCAGATGCAACAAATTGATACATTGATCCATGCCCGCTGGATGATTCCGATCGAACCCGGCCAAACCGTACTGGAACATCACGCAATTGCGATCCATAGCGGCCAAATCATGGCCCTTCTGCCATCCATCCAGGCTGACAGGGTATTTCAGGCAGAGCATCGGTTTGAGTTGAACGATCATGTGCTGATGCCCGGTCTGGTCAATAGCCATACCCATGCTGCCATGTCTCTGATGCGTGGCCTTGCTGATGACCTGCCACTGATGACCTGGCTACAGGGCCATATCTGGCCTACCGAACAGAAATGGGTCAGTGAATCATTTGTCCATGACGGTACCGAACTGGCAGTCGCCGAAATGCTGCGTGGGGGGACCACCTGCTTCAACGACATGTACTTCTTTCCAGACATCACCGCACAGGTTGCAAGCCAGGCCGGGATACGCAGCGTGGTCGGATTGATCGTGCTTGACTTCCCGACTGCCTGGGGTGATGGGCCCGACACCTATATTGAGAAAGGGACTGCGCTTCACGAGCAGTATCGCAACTCTCCGCTCGTTCATACCGCATTCGCGCCACATGCCCCCTATACCGTTTCGGATGAGCCACTGGAGCGGATTCGCGTATTGGCAACCGAACTGGATCTGCCGATCCATATGCACATCCATGAGACCGCACATGAAGTGGAGGAGGCAACCCGGCAAACAGGCATGCGCCCGTTACAACGTCTGGACCGGTTGGGGGTACTCAACAACAACCTGGCTGCCGTGCATATGACACAGCTAACATCTGACGAGATCACACTACTCAAAGAACGTAATGTCAGTATAGTGCACTGCCCGGAGTCCAACCTGAAGCTGGCCAGTGGATTCTGCCCTGTTCATGCCCTGATGGAGTCCGATATCAATGTTGCACTCGGAACAGATGGTGCCGCCAGCAACAACGACCTGGACATGTTTGGTGAAATGCGAACCGCAGCGCTACTGGCAAAAGGTGTTGCCCTGGATGCCACTGCGCTATCGGCACATCAGGCACTATCCATGGCCACACTGAATGGTGCCAGAGCGCTCGGACTGAACCGGCAGATTGGTTCGCTTGAACCGGGAAAGCGTGCAGACTTGATTGCCGTAGACATGGGCCACCTGGAGAGCCAACCACTCTATGATGTTGCCTCCCACCTGGTCTATGCAAGTGGACGCCATCAGGTCCAGGAGGTCTGGGTCAATGGCGAACACCTGTTGCGAAATGGCCAACTGGTCACTGTAGACCTGAATAAAGTGAAGCGACAGACATCCACATGGCACGATAAAATAGCCTCATGACAACCACAGACAACAACCACCATAACGTCGATCAGGATGAGATCGCAAAGTTTGAGGCCCTCGCACACCGCTGGTGGGATCGGGAAAGCGAGTTCAAACCGCTACATGACATGAACCCTGTTCGGCTCGACTACATTGAACAGTTTACCCCGCTCGCAGGTATGCGGATTCTGGATGTCGGTTGCGGCGGTGGCATTCTTTCCGAGGCGATGGCGCTTGCCGGGGCCGAGGTCACCGGCATTGATATGGGAGAGGCTCCCCTTTCGGTCGCCAAACTCCATCTATTGGAGTCCGGTCTCAATGTCGATTACAGGCAGGTTCCGGTCGAGACACTTGCTGAACAGGAACCTCACGAGTACGACATCATTACCTGCATGGAGATGCTGGAGCATGTGCCCGACCCTGCTTCCACCATCCAGGCTTGCAGCCAGTTGATCAAAACAGATGGTCATCTCTTCTTCTCCACCATCAACCGTAACCTCAAATCCTATCTGATGGCCATTATCGGTGCCGAATATGTGTTGAAGCTGCTCCCCAAGGGAACCCATGAACACGACAAATTCATTAGGCCGGCAGAACTGGATGGGTGGTGCCGGGGCAATGGCCTGGCACTGGATGACCTGACCGGTATGCACTACAACCCGCTCACCATGGTCTTCTCCCTGGGTGCCAACGTGGATGTCAACTACATTGCCCACGCACGGGTATCCGAATAATAACTTTGCAAATACAATCGATTCTCTTCGACCTTGACGGCACGCTGGCCGACACCGCCCCTGACCTGGGCTATGCACTCAATCAGGTGTTGCAACGAACAGGGAGAGAGCCGCTTTCACTGGATGCGGTCCGCCTGGCCGCCTCCAATGGCAGTGCTGCACTGATCCGGCTGGGTTTTGGTGAGAAACTGGATCAAGCTACGTTCAACCGCTATCAACAAGAGCTGCTTGGGATCTATCAGGACAACCTGACCCGGGAAACCCGCCTGATGGAGGGGATGGAGCCACTGCTCGAACAGCTGGAGAACCGGTCGATACCCTGGGGGGTGGTTACCAATAAACCATCACGTTTTACCGACCCCTTGATGCAACAGCTCAACCTTAGCCAAAGAGCGGCCTGTATTGTGAGCGGAGATACGACACCGCACTCCAAACCACACCCCGCTCCACTGCTCCACGCCTGTAAGCTAACCGGTGTCGCACCGGAGCAGACGATCTATATTGGTGATCATGGCCGGGATATTGTTGCCGGGAAAAATGCTGGAATGGCCACCATCGCCTGCCGCTTTGGTTATCTCTCTGCCGAAGAGGATATCGACTCATGGGGTGCTGACAGCGTCATCGACCACCCCCAAGAGATCACCCAATGGATCTAGCCACCTCAGCCCTGTTGATCACCACGACCATTATGACTGTCGCCATTGCGCTACTGTGGCGACGGGGAGAGCGCTTTCAACACGAAAACAGCGCGCTACGGGCGGAAAATGCCCGGCTGGAGGCCACACTGGAAAATGAAAAGAGCCATATTGAGGCGCATCTGAAACATGCCCGAAACCAGAACCGGGAGGAGACCAATCAGCTGGTACAGGAGCTGGTGCAGGGGGCACTGAAAAACAATAGCGAGGCTTTCCTCAAACTGGCACAGGAGTCTCTGAACAGGCACCACACGGAATCGGATGGGGCCTTGAAACAGCGGCAGCAGGCGATTGATGCACTGCTGCAGCCGATTCGAACAGCCCTGGAAAAGAGCGACCAACAGCTACGCGAGATCGAAAAGGAGCGCAAGGAGCAGTACGGTGCGCTCACCCACCACCTGGAAAGCATCACCCTCACCCAGCAGCAACTCCAGCAAGAGACCCGTAACCTGGTTCAGGCGCTGCGACGCCCGGAGGTGCGGGGACAGTGGGGTGAACTGACCTTGAAACGGCTGGCCGAGCTGGCAGGCATGGTCGAACATGCCGACTTTGTAGAACAGGAGCAGTCTCAGAGTGAGGCAGGCGTTCTCAGACCGGACATGGTGATCCATCTGCCTGACCAGCGTGCCATCATCGTCGATGCCAAGACCCCGCTGGACGCCTATATCAGCGCCATTGAAGCAGAGAGTGATGAAAGCAGATCCCAGTCACTTGACCATCATGCACGCAATGTACGCAAGCGGGTTCGCGAACTCGCCTCAAAAAGCTACTGGTCACAATTCGAGGAGAGCCCCGACTTCGTCGTACTCTTTATCCCCGGTGATCAATTTCTGAGCAGCGCACTGGAGCAGGATCACACACTGCTGGAGGATGCATTACGTGAGAAGGTGATCCTCGCCACGCCCACCAGTCTGGTGGCTCTCCTGCGTGCAGTCGCATTTGGCTGGAAGCAGCAGGAGGTAGCCCGAAATGCCGAGACCATCCGGGAAGTGGGCGTTCAACTCTATGACCGCCTGACCACCTTCACCACCCACATGGTAAAAGTGGGTAAAAATCTGGGCAGTGGCGTCGATGCCTTCAACAAGGCAGTTGGATCACTGGAGAGAAATGTACTGCCCGGCGCACGACGATTTACCGAAATGGGCATCCACCCCAAGAAGACCATCGACCCTCCCGTACCCATTGAGCAGTTGACCCGAGAGCCAAAACCACTCGAGAACATGGCATCCAACCAAACAGAACCGTAGAAGCAGATCATGGACAAATCCTACAAACCACGACCCGACCTGCTGGCAGGACGCACCATTCTCGTCACAGGAGCAGGCTCCGGTATTGGACGGGCTGCCGCCGAAGCGTATGCCGCCCATGGTGCAACCGTAGTACTGGTCGGGCGAACCCAGTACAGACTTGAAGATACCTATGATGCCATTATCAAGGCAGGGCACCCTCAACCCTACCTCTTCCCCATCGATTTCGCCAAGGCGGACGAGGAGGCCTTTCAGGGATTGGCCGGAGGCATCGCCCAGGAGATCGGAAAGTTGGATGGACTACTGCACAATGCGGCTCACCTGGGTGACCTCAGCCCCATGGAGCACTATTCATTGAAACAGTGGGAGACCGTTTTCCAAGTCAATGTGACCGCCGCATTCCTGTTGAGCAAGTACTCCATCCCACTATTGCGTCGGTCAAGTGATGCGGCCGTGCTATTTACCAGTTCAGGTGTCGGTCAACTTGGCAGGGCCTACTGGGGGGCCTACTCGGCATCCAAATTTTCCAATGAGGGAATGGCACAGATCCTGGCTGATGAACTGGAGAGTGACGACATCCGTGTCAACATAGTCGATCCTGGCGTTGCCCGTACCGTCATGCGAGCCAAGGCATTCCCTGCAGAAAACCCGAACAACAACCCGGAGCCGCATACCCTGATGGGTGCCTATCTCTATCTGATGGGACCTGACAGTAGCGCTATCAGTGGAAGAAGAGTCAATGCCTGGGTCAGTGTGAGTTAACCCTGCCCTTTACCCCGGAAGGTGCGTACCAGCCACCATATCACCAGCGCAAGCAGTGCAAGCAGTAACCAGATACGCCACATGGCCTGGAGGCTTCTCTCTAGTACCGGCGGGCCCTGACCGGTGTCAGCTCACCCCGAATGTGCCTACCCACTGCCAGATCAATGGCCAACTGTTCATCGTCATTCTTGATCTCGATATCGGTCCCTGCCCGCACCAGCAAGCCGACCATCGACTGATTGCCGCGCCGAACGGCAATATGCAATACCGAGTCCCCATTCCTGTTTTGCAAATCCAGATCGGCACCTGCTGCAATCAACATCTCCGCCATCACAATCAGATCCCGTTTGACCGCCTCCTGTAGCGGCGTATCCCCAAAGCGATTTCTATGGTTGAGATCCGCCCCCTTTTCAATCAACAACTCAACCAAGCCATGATGCCCACGATATACCGCCTGCAGTAATGGAGAGTCACCAAAATGGTTCTCGATATTGACATCGGCCCCTGCATTAATCAGCAGCTCAATCATTTCCGGAGTTCGCGCAAGATGAAGCGGGGTCTCTTCATAACGGTTTTTTGAACTCAACACGCCCCCTCCTTCAACGTAGCGCTGCACAGCCTCCATATCATTGCGTTCCACCAGTAGATGTATGGAGTTGCTCGCCTCAGCCGCATAACTGCCCAGCATCAGCATCGCCATAAAAACAACCCTTATATTCATCTTTTCAGTACTCCTTGTCCCTTCCGGTGTCCGCTCAACACACTGAGTTCCAGCAATCAGAATTAATATAGATCACTGCACGGAACCATTCACTCCATTAATATTTCACCGATTTATTGGTAGTATACCTTCTTGGTCGGAATTCTGCATTTTCATCACCTGAAGCTGCTTGCCATACCTGCCGGGAAGAGTGAACGGTAGTACCTGTCAAGGCAGAAAACAAAGGGAAACCTTGAAAGGGGAATGCCAAACGTGCTGTCAATGATCTGATAGTTTGAGGGATCGCATGAAAAACACTATATCTTTACTGCTGATCGATGATCACCCGCTGATTCGCAAAGGGATTATTCAGCTCCTTGCGCTGCAGCAGAAAATGACATTGGCAGGAGAGGCCGATGGAGGTGCTGACGGGCTGAAGCTGATTGAAAAAACACGGCCTGATCTGGTGTTGCTTGATCTCAACATGAAGGAGATGGATGGCCTCACATCCCTGAAACAGATCAAAAAGCGCTGGCCATCCATCAAGGTTGTGGTGCTGACCGTATCGGATAACCCACAAAATATCTTTGAAGCATTTCAGCACGGCGCTGATGGTTATCTGCTAAAAAATACTGACCCCGAAAAGATCATTGCTCATCTGATTTCCGTGATGGAGGGAAAGACCGTACTCAGCCCGGAGGTATCAAAGATCATAGAGTCCTCTCCCCGCAAGAGAAATGAACCCAGTCTGAATTTGACTGACCGGGAAGAAGAGGTATTAAGACTGATTGGTAGCGGACTCTCCAATCAGGAAATTGGAGATCGTCTCGGGATATCCGTCTGGACCGCAAAGGTTCACGCCAAACATATTCTCAAGAAACTCGGCCTTGCCAGTAGAAATGAGATGATCGTATGGGCAATACGTGAAGGCTACGCAACCTGATACCATCTGTCGATCCTTTTTCCTGTACATAGCAGCAAAGCTGTATGCTGCGCTACCCAACGAATCAGTCACACACTACTCTGATCCGCACGACAGGGACTCAGGCAATTATTAATTCAAATTAAGTACCCGCCTATAGCTTCCACTCTCCATTATTGAATAATCTGCAATGTTTTAATTATCTTAACCCTCAAAACCATTTCGGATGCAGCAGAGCAGGTAATGAATGCAGCGA
>CAYFOR010000017.1:0-36571 GCA_964344785.1 uncultured Piscirickettsiaceae bacterium | reverse complement strand
AGCAAAAGAGAGTCGATGTGTGGACATAATTAATAATTTTACATATTGTTAATATATTTATGAATTTAATAAAATTTATAGTGCAGAAAGGTCAGGTTCTGGCAGCCCTGCTGTGGTTGATATCAGGGTAGATGCATGAATGGCACGTTTTATGCCGATAACACAGTACAACGAGTGGTTTTTCCACAAACCAACCAACGAGGTGTGTTATGGATATTTACAGTGTCAGTACCGTTATCCTGCTGACCTTCAGTACCACGCAGGACATTCATTCTCAAGAGGTGATCGAGCAGAACATTCCGACCGGCGAGTGTCATACCGTGCTGGCAAAGTACCGTGACAGCTATCAGGACGGGACCTGGAAGATGTATATCTGCAGAGAGAACCAGGACCAGTTGATTTGATGATCTGGCAGTGATCATTGGCTGAATGGTGGATGTAAGTGAGAACCGAATCGATTTCTGCTTGAAGCATTGCTCTGCTATATTGTTGTATATGACAGAGGACTTCCTGTCTGATGGAAGTGGGAATGTATTGGAGAAAATATTCGTTTGAGATGCGTGATGAGAGCAATAGAGAGCGGCAATAGAGCAGCAAAGGCAAGTGTGTCGGCATGGAGATTCATCCTGGTGCTCTTCCTCCTCACTCTCACGGTGGTTTCACTGCCGCTCCATGCCGATGAGCCCGAAAACCGGCAGTGGAGCAGTGGCAAGCAGCAGACAACACTGGTTGAACTGTTCACCTCACAGGGGTGCAGCAGTTGTCCACCGGCGGAGCGCTGGCTGGGCAGGCTGAAGCAGCACCCAAAGCTGTGGAAAGAGATTGTTCCGGTTGCCTTCCATGTGGATTACTGGAATGACCTTGGCTGGGAAGATCCCTTTTCCAGCAAGGCCTTCTCCTATCGTCAGTATCGATACAAGAAAGAGGGGAGTGTCAAGATCGTCTATACCCCCGGTTTTGTTGTCAACGGCAAGGAGTGGCGAGGGTGGTTTGATCACGCCCCGTTACCAGCGACCAGTCAACACCCTGGACAACTGATGGTCAAATTGATCCGAGAGCATCTGGAGGTCAATTTTCAGCCGGAACAGGCGTATCAGGAAGAGCGCCTTGTGCTCAATCTGGCGCTGCTGGGAACAGAAATAGAGACCGAGGTGCTCAGTGGAGAGAATGCCGGCAAGCGGCTCCCTCAGGATTTTACTGTGCTCACACTAATCCCACGAATTCCGACCGTAGACAACCAGTGGTTACTGAAAATACCGGATCTGGAGAGACCATCCGGCAGCAGACTGGCCTTTGCAGCCTGGGTCAGTCCCCCATTTTCGAACAGGCCGATTCAGGCAGTCGGGGGCTGGCTTGAGGAGTGGGCCGACTGATGCCCGGAGTTTGTCCGGGTGGCTGCAAGAAGTATGTGCGGAAGAGCAGCAACTGCGTCAGGTTGTGTGAGAAAAACCGGACCATTTCATTGGCGTAAATTGCTGTTGTCTCTCTGCGGTTTTTTGTCTGAAGACGGTTGCTTGGGCAGTGGGCGCCGGATCAATTGACGGCCATCGTGGAACCGCTGCTGTCGTCTGCTGTCCGACACTGTGTTACATTGTGAAATCAACAGACTCCAGAAATTACACTGAAACTGAAAGCCCCATGACTGATCAGGATGAATATGGTTTTTCCACGCTGGCCGTTCGTACCGGACATCAGCGTACTGCAGAGGGAGAGCATGGCGAGCCGATCTTTCCCACTTCAAGTTTTGTCTTCGACTCTGCCGAGCATGCGGCTGCACGTTTCTCCGGGGAGGAGGCGGGAAATATCTATGCCCGCTTTACCAATCCTACGGTAAGAACCTTTGAACAGCGCCTGGCCGCACTAGAGGGGGGAGAGCGTTGCGTCGCCTTCGCTTCGGGCATGGCGGCGATTCTGGCAACCTGTATCGGACTGTTGAAAAGTGGGGATCATGTGGTGGTCTCCCGCAGTGTATTCGGTACGACCACGGTACTGTTCAGTCAATACATGGTGCGCTTCGGGGTGGAGGTCAGCTTTGTTTCACTAACCGACCTGACCGAGTGGGAGCAGGCCGTTCGTGCCAACACCCGTCTGCTCTTTCTGGAGACTCCGGCCAACCCGCTGACCCAGGTTGGTGATATCAAGGCACTGGCCGAACTGGCCCATCGCAATGGCGCCCTGTTGGCGGTGGACAACGTCTTCTGTACCCCGGCACTGCAGCAACCGCTATTACTGGGGGCCGACCTGGTGATCCATTCTGCGACCAAATATCTGGATGGGCAGGGGCGGGCGGTTGGTGGCGCCGTGGTTGGTACGGAGGCGCTGGTAGGAACGGAGATCTTTGGTGTACTGCGTACTGCGGGTCCTACCATGAGCCCATTCAATGCCTGGATCTTTCTCAAGGGCTTGGAGACACTCAAGCTGCGAATGGAGGCGCATACCCGCAATGCAGTGGAATTGGCGCAGTGGCTTGAGCAGCAACCACAGGTGAGCCGTGTTCACTACCCTGGGCTGGAGAGTCACCCACAGCATCCGTTGGCGCTATCACAGCAAAGTGGCACCGGGGGGATTCTCTCATTTGAGCTGGAGGGTGGACAGAAGGCTGCCTGGCAGTTGATCAATGCCACCCGGATGATCTCGATCACCGCCAATCTGGGGGATACCAAGAGTACCATCACCCATCCGGCAACCACCACCCATGGCCGCCTCAGCCCGGAGGAGAAGCAGCAGGCCGGAATCAGTGATGGACTGGTTCGTGTAGCGGTCGGGCTGGAAGAGATAGAGGATATCAAGCGCGATCTCGGCCGTGGTCTCTGATCTGTTCGCTGCAACCGAGACGGTACTTGCGCAGTGCGGTCTCGAGCGGAAGCTGGCTTCGACCGAGCAGCTCTATCACGACTGGCTGGCTGGTGCGTACCGATTCGATTCAATAATTGAACCTGAACCGATTGGTCAGGCGGGCCACCCCGAGCGGCCGCAACTGGTTGCGCCACGTCAACTCAAGCGCAGGCGACTGGGCAGCCGCGAGGGGCACGCCTCGATGTTGCACGCAATTGCCCATATCGAGTTCAACGCCATCAACCTGGCGCTGGATGCGGTCTACCGTTTTCGCGGGATGCCGCAGGGCTACTACGATGATTGGCTGCGTATCGCCGACGAGGAGCGCTACCACTTTCAACTGGTGCAGGTACGGTTGCAGCAGCTTGGCTTTGACTATGGCGACTTTCCGGCGCACAACGGCCTGTGGGAGACGGCACAGATGACTGCCGATGATCTGCTGCTGCGGATGGCGCTGGTCCCCCGCATCCTGGAGGCACGCGGGTTGGATGTGAATCCCGGTATCATGGAAAAGCTGCGTTCTATTGGTGATGAGGAGAGTGTTTCTGTGCTGGAGATCATCCTGCGTGATGAGATCGGTCATGTGAAGGCGGGGACCCACTGGTTCCGTTATCTCTGTGGTCTGCGAGGGGTGGACTCCGAGCAGACCTTTGAACGGCTGGTCAGGGAACATATCCCCCAGACCATTCGTGGGCCGTTCTATCTGGATGGCCGTCAACAGGCCGGATTCAGTGAGCGGGAAATCGATTTCCTGCAGCGATTGGATCGAGAGAACAGAGGAGCAGGTACGGAACGTTCATAGCGCAGCAAGACATAAAGATCACTGAACCGATTCAATCATTGCGGCTCAGACGGGCGCAGAGTGAAAGTCATTATCATTTATTGGCTGTTCGAGTAGACTACCGTGATTTTGTCTATACGAAAGGCATTTGTGCCCACTACCCACCGTCCTGTTTCCCTATTTTATGAATAAATACATTACGCTTGCATGCGCTCTGCTGTTCTCCCTGACTGCAGTGGCCGATCAGGCCGCAGTGACCCTGCAGCCATCCGATGACCGCCATATGTCCAACCTCACCCAGCTGACCTTTGAGGGAGACAATGGCGAGGCCTATTTCAGCTTTGACAGCCAACAACTGATCTATCAATCCAGTCGTGGTGGTTATTCGTGCGACAAGATCTGGATCATGAACATCGACGGCTCCGGCAAGAAAATGGTCAGCCCGGACCATGGTGCCCACACCTGCTCGTTTTTCTATCCGGGGGCGCAACAGATTCTGTTTGCCTCGACCAGCCACCTCGAGGGGGGCTGCCCTCCCAAACCGCAATGGCCTGCCCATATCCGTTACGCCTGGCCGCTCTACCCCTATGATATCTACCGTGCCGGGCCGGATGGCTCCGGCCTGACCAGGCTGACGGATAACCCGAAATATGATGCCGAGCCCATCGTGTCATCCGATGGCAGCTGGGTGGTATTTGGTTCACAGCGGGAGGGTGATTTCGACATCTACCGGATGGATGCCGATGGCGGTAACGTAATGCGACTGACCGATATGGAAGGCTACGATGGCGGACCGTGGATCTCACCCGACGGCAGCAGGGTTGTCTGGCGTGCCTGGCATCCGCAAACCGAAGCGGAGAGGGCGCAGTGGCGTGAGAATATGGAGAGTAACTATATCGTCTCTACCCCGCTCGATATCTGGGTGATGGATGCCGACGGCAGCAACAAGCAGCGGCTGACCGACAACGGTGCCACCAATTGGGCGCCCTCATGGCATCCTGACGGCAAGCGCATCATCTTTTCCAGCAACATGGATGATTGGCACGAAGGGATTCAGCGCTATGGGCACAACTTTGAACTCTACCTGATCAACACCGATGGCAGCGGGCTTGAACGGATCACCTATAACAAGGTATTTGACAGTTTTCCGATGTTTTCACCGGATGGCAGGAAGATCGCATTCGGCTCCAACCGCAATGCACAGAAGCCTCGTGCTACCGATATCTTCATCGCGGATTGGCACGAATAGATGAGGGGAGTACTACCATTTGTGCTGTGGCTACTGGTCAGTCTGCTGCCGGCACAGGCTGTGCCATCTCCGATACATCATGAGCTGAAGGTCGAACTCGAGCCTGGAGAGCGGACATTGACGGTCCATGACAGGATCTCCCTGCCTGAACCGGTTACCAGTCTGACACTACGTCTGCATGATGGATTGTCGCCTCGTTTTCTGACTGATCAGGGAGTGGTCAGGGTGGAGCAGATCGGCAGCGACGACCAGATGGCGCGCTACCGGATCACCCTGGCAGAAAGTACAACCCATCTGCAGGTTGAGTATGGCGGTGCGATCCACCATCCGCTTAGTTCCAGTCGTGCCGAACAGTCCCGTGGTTTTCGCAATAGTGCCGGAATCATCGATTCACAGGGGGTCTACCTCGCCTCCGGCAGTTTATGGTATCCACAGCTTGATGGTTATCCCCATATGACCTACGCCATGGAGGTCGAGCTGCCTGCCGGATGGTCATCTGTCAGCCAGGGCAAGCGGCAGCAACAGGAGGATGATGAGCAGTTCCACCGAGAACGCTGGGCCATTGACAAGCCACAGGAGGAGATCTATCTGGTTGCGGCACAATTTACCGAATACCAGCGAACGATCCAGCTGCAGACTGGAGCTGTATCGGCTCAGGTGTTCTTGCGTCAGGCGGATCAGAAACTTGCAGACAAGTATCTGGATGCCACCAGCCGTTATCTGAAGATGTACGCGCAATTGCTCGGTCCCTACGCCTACAGCAAGTTTGCTCTGGTGGAAAACTTCTGGGAGACCGGCTTCGGTATGCCCTCGTTTACCTTGCTCGGTTCCCGTGTAATCCGACTGCCGTTTATCCTGAACTCCTCCTACCCGCACGAGATTCTGCACAACTGGTGGGGCAACGGCGTGTATGTCGACTTCGCCAGTGGAAACTGGAGTGAAGGGTTGACGGCCTATCTGGCGGATCATCTGATCAAGGAGCAGCAAGGGCAGGGCAGCAATTACCGTCAGCAGAGTCTGCAGAAGTACCGGGATTATGCGGCCAACAACCGTGACTTTGCACTGCGTGAGTTCATGAGTCGCCACAGTTCAGCAACTGAGGCGGTGGGCTATGGCAAGACCCTGATGCTGTTCCATATATTGCGCAGGAAACTGGGAGATAAGATCTTTATCCAGGCACTGCAGCGGCTCTATCGGGAGCATCAGTTCCGTACCACCTCCTTTGATGATGTCAGACAGGTGTTTGAGGCGGTCTCAGAACAGTCGCTCAAGCCGTTTTTCAACCAGTGGGTGGAGCGTACCGGTGCGCCGGAGCTGGTGCTCAAGGCAGCACAGGTTGAGGAGCGAACCGACGGGTTTCGTCTGCATCTCACGCTGGAGCAGGTTCAGTCTGCCGAGCCGTATAGGCTCGAAATCCCGTTGGCGATCTCTCTGGAGCATCAGCAGGCGGCAGAGATGTTCGTCGTCAACATGACGGATCGGGAGCAGACCTTTACCCTGGAGTTGCCTGCAGCGCCTGTGCGTGTGGACATCGATCCACAGTTTGATCTGTTCCGTAAACTGGCAGAGGCGGAAACCCCGCCAGCCTTTACCCAACTATTTGGTGCGAGTGATCTGCTGGTGGTGTTGCCGGAGCGAGCAAACAGGGAGATGAAGGCCGCCTGGCAGGTATTTGCACAGGATATTTCACACATGGGGCCGGAGCGGGTCAGTATCACAACGGATGGTGAGATTGCTTCGCTGCCCAGAGATCGAGCCGTTGTGATTCTTGGCTGGGACAACCGTTTTACCCCACAGTTACAGCGTGAGTTGGCACAACACCCGATCACATTCAGGGGGGGACAGATCACAGTGGTGGGGGAGCCCACCGAAAGGCAGAATCATGCCCACGCCTGGGTCACCCGTATCGATGGTGCCGATCATCAGTCCCACCCGCGTGCACTGATTACGGCCGATCTGCCCACTGCACTGCCGGGTCTGGGGCGCAAGATCCCGCACTACCACAAGTACAGTTATCTGGCATTTGCCGGTGAAGAGCCGGAGAACCGGCTCAAAGGGCGTTGGCCTGTGACCGATTCTCCGATGACGCATCTGTTCCGCAGTGGCGCCGCGCGGGCACAGTTGCCCATCTCGGCTGCGTTGGCTGATCCCGTTACACCATTCGATGCTGCCAGGATGATGGAGACCATTCACCATCTCAGTAGTGAAAAACTGGAGGGACGCGGCCTCGGTTCAGCCGGTCTTGAGCAGGCGGCATCCTATATCGCGCAGTTCTTCAGAGAGGCGGGCCTGGAGCCTGCCGGTGATGATGGCAGTTACTACCAGCACTTCACTGTCAAGGGTGAAGATGGCAGGCCCAGAACCCTGAAAAATGTCATCGGTATCCTGCCGGGTCACCACCCGAAGTTGTCAGCCGAGAATCTGGTATTGGGTGCGCACTATGATCACCTCGGCCTGGGCTGGCCGGATGTACGTGCACAGAATCGGGGGAAGGTGCACCATGGGGCGGATGACAATGCCAGTGGTATTGCGGTCATGCTGGAGCTGGCGCGAGTGCTGGGCGGGACATTTCAGCCCGACCGCACCCTCGTGTTTGCGGCATTCAGTGGAGAAGAGGCGGGTCGGCTGGGCTCGAAACATTATGTCCACCATGAGAAAGATCATCCCGTATCGGAGGCCATTGCAATGTTGAATCTCGATTCGGTGGGGCGGTTGTTCGATAACAAGCTGATGGTATTGGGTGGTGAGAGTGCCTCCGAGTGGCCGCACATCTTTCGCGGTATCGGCTTTGTCACCGGTATCCCGTCCGTTCTGGTTCGTGAACCGCTGGATGCCAGTGATCAGATCAGTTTCCACGAGGCGGGTGTGCCTGCGGTGCAGCTCTTCTCTGGTGCCCATACCGATTACCACCGACCGGGAGATACTGCGGACAAGATCGATGCCGACGGCCTGGTCAAGGTGGCCGAGGTCAGCAAGCAGGTGCTGGAATACCTGAGCAGTCGTGAAACACCAATGAGCAGCCGGTTGACCGCACAGAGAGATTCCGGTCAGTCTTTGGTCAGTCGCAAGGTCAGCCTCGGTACGATTCCCGACTTTACCTATCAGGGAGAGGGGTATCGTCTGGATGGGATCGTGCCCGCCTCACCGGCGGCAGAAGCGGGATTGGGTAGAATGGATGTCATTGTTGCCATTGGTGAACGGGCCATCCGTGGTATTCGAGACATCTCCAATGTATTGAAAACCATGAAGCCGGGACAACGGATCGATATCCGCTATCTGCGCGATGGTGTGGAGCAGCAGACCGAGGCCGAGTTGACACAAAAATGAACCACTATCTGAAACTATTGCTCAGTCTCATCACAGTGCTGAACCTGTCGGCCTGTACCACCACCGTACCGCGCCAGGAGCCCGGCATGGTGCACTTTTACGACTATCGCTGGAGCCTCCCCTCCGACCCGGAGCAGGTGCTCACCACGGAACAGGTTGCGGCAACGTTGAGTGGATTCGATGTGATCTTTTTCGGTGAGTTGCATGACCATCCCGCGATCCATCTGGCACAGATGGAGCTGCTGGCGCAGCTATATCATCACAAAACTGATATCAGCCTGAGCATGGAGCAGTTCGAGCGTGATAGTCAACCACTGCTTGACCAGTACCTGGAGCATGAGATTGGTGAAGAGCATATGATTGAGAAGGCGCGTGCCTGGCCGCATTACCGCTCCTCCTATCGGCCGCTGGTCGAGTTTGCACGTGAACACCGGTTGGCAGTGATTGCGGCCAATGCGCCGAAACAGATGGTGGTTTGCGTCGGTCGCTCCGGGCTGGATGTGCTGGAGCGGTTCCCGGCTCGCCAGCGAGAGTACGTGGCCGAGCGTGTTGATATTTCGGATGGGCCGTACCGGGAGAAGTTTTTCGGTGTCATGCACAAGGGCTCGGCACATGGAGCACCTTCGGACCGCGAGTCACAAGGGGTGATGCGGGCCATGGCCGAGCGTAGCTTTGCGGCACAGGCACTCCGTGACGATACCATGGCCGAGTCGATCGCACGCCATCTGAAACGTAATCCGGGACACCAGGTGCTGCATCTGAACGGTGATTTCCACTCTGCAGGCTTCCTGGGTACGGTGGAGCGGCTACAGCAGCGCTCACCCCGGTTGAGCATTGCGGTCATCCATGTCGTGACTGGCGAGGCTGATGCAGCCGGCCACGATTCCTATCTTCCAGGCAGTGTGTTGATCAGGGTCCAATCTGTTCCAGAGCAGTTTGTTCATGCTGGGCACCGTGAACAGTGGATCAACAAGATGATGAAGAAGCGGATGAAGAATCGAGAGAAGTGTCCGGAGTAAGTGGTCTGCAATGTTGAACAGTGCCCGCTTCATGAGGGCCGGATGTTCAGACGCGTAGCCAGTGAAAACGATGGTCGCGATAGATCAGGATGTTGTCCCGGTCATCGGTACGGTCCCAATCCCCTAATACCCAACGCTCGGCCACCTCTCCATCCAGGGTAAAGTGGTGTGCAGCCGGACGATGGGTGTGACCATGCACCATATGGAGAACCCCCCTGTTTCGCATCGTCCGTTCCACCATCTGCTGATTGACATCCATGATCGTATCGGATTTCTGCTGTTTGTTGCGGCCACTCTGCTGTTTCAACCGTCGGCCGATTGCGATACGAGTCCGTCTGGGCAGATGAATCATCACCCACTCCACCACAGGATGTCGGACAATGCTGCGGTAGCGTTGATATTCGTGGTCATCGCTACAGAGCTGGTCACCATGTGTAAGTAGGACCGGTATGCCATCCAGCTTTACGGTATGTGGATCACGAATCAACCGGCAGCCACTCTCTCGCTCAAACCGTGAACGCATCGCAAAGTCACGGTTGCCGTGCTGCACGTAGATGGAGACACCGTGTTCGGCGGTTTTTCTCAGTGCCTCAAGGGTTGCCTGGTGTGCCTCTCCGGAGATGTCATCACCCAGCCAGCCATCAAACAGATCACCCAGAATATAGAGTGTCTGATGATGAACGGCTTCATGCTGTAGAAAGGTGTGAAAGCGGTCGAGTACGGCGGGGTGGTGGTTGTTGAGATGGAGGTCGGAGATGAAGCAGGTGGACATTGGAAGTTCCAGCCCTCCGTATTGCTGCAACCCTACTCTTCGACGGTAACCTTTTCGATGACGACATCCTCTTTCGGTACATCATCATGGTAGCCGTGGCTGGCCGTCTCTACCTTCTCGATCGCACGGACAATATCCATCCCTTCGGTCACTTCGCCAAAGACACAGTAACCCCAGCCGTCCTGCCCCGGATAGTTGAGAAAACCGTTGCTGTTGGTATTGATGAAGAACTGTGCGGTGGCCGAGTGGGGGTCCATGGTGCGAGCCATGGCAATGGTGCCGACATTGTTCTCCAGTCCGTTGCTGGCTTCGTTTTCAATCGGCTCGTTGGTTGGTTTCTCCGCCATGCCGGGCTCCATGCCCCCCCCCTGAATCATGAACCCGGAGATGACCCGGTGAAAGATGGTGCCGTCATAGAAGCCGGAGCGGCAGTAGTCGAGAAAATTCTCGACCGTCTGAGGCGCCTTCTCGGCATTGAGTTCGATGGTAATCTCTCCAAGGGAAGTGGTCATCTTGACAGTCATGGTTATTGCGTCCTCTGTTGAAAAACTATTTTGAAACGATGCGGGCCGACTCAATCACCACCTTCTCCAGTGGTGCATCCTTGGAGAAGGGGCCTCCGGCGCCGGTTTCGATCTGCTCAATCTCCATTACCACCTCAATTCCCTGTGTTACCTGTCCGAAAACGGTGTAGCCCCAGCCTCGTTGAGATTTTCTGGTGTGGTTCAAGAAGCGGTTGTTGGTCGTGTTGATGAAGAACTGAGCGGTTGCCGAGTGCGGGTCGCCGGTACGGGCCATGGCCACGGTACCGACCAGGTTCTTCAGCCCATTGTCGGCCTCATTGTCAATCGGGTCATAGGTGGCACGCTTCTGGTACTGTGCATCAAATCCACCCCCCTGAATCATGAAGCGGGGGATTACCCGATGGAAGATGGTGCCGTTGTAGTGTCCCTCTTCGACATATCGCAGAAAGTTGGCAACACTTTTCGGCGCACGCTCGGCATCCAACTGCAATGTGATGGCACCATGGTTGGTCGTCAGTTCAACAACCGGACTGTTGGTCGCCAGAGGAGGATTCGACTCATTCGCAGTGGCGACATCGGATGGGGTCACCACCAGAAAGAGTACCGCTGCCAGCAGGGCAGTTACGGTGCCAAAAATAGTCAGGTTTTTCTTCATGATTTCGGCTCTGATCGAACAGTGGTTGAGTAAATCGGACGGGGATGATAACACCAAAGGTAAGTGGTTCACATTTACTCTGCAGAGTATCCAGTACGGGGTGCTCTCTGGAATGGTCATAGGCAGAGTGATGCTCTGTCAGTACAGCAGGGACAATGGCTGTATAATCGCCAGCTATTTCAAATCCGCAGGAATCCGCAAAGTCATGCTACACATCTACAATACCCAGAGTCGAACCAAGGAGGTGTTCAAGCCGATTCGAGAAGGAGAGGTCGGGCTGTATGTCTGTGGCATGACCGTCTACGACTACTGCCATGTGGGTCATGCACGGGTGATGGTTTTCTTCGATGCGGTGGTGCGTTATCTGCGGTCAAGGGGGTACAAGGTCCACTATGTACGTAACATCACCGATATCGATGACAAGATCATCAATCGTGCCAATGAAAATGGGGAGCCGTTTACCGAGCTGGTAGGCCGCTATGTCGATGCCCTGCATGAGGATACCGAGGCACTGGATGTACTGCCGCCGGATGATGAACCGTTGGCAACTGGTTCCATGGATGAGATCCTGTCGATGATTCAGCATCTGCTGGATAACGGCAAGGGCTATGTGGCCGAGAATGGTGATGTCTACTGCGATGTTTCAGAAATCGAGAACTACGGCAAGCTCTCCGGAAAGAATCTGGAGGATCTGCAGGCCGGTGCCCGGGTGGAGGTGGGGGAGGTCAAACAGGACCCGATGGATTTCGCCTTGTGGAAGGCAGCCAAACCGGGTGAGCCGAGCTGGGATTCACCTTGGGGCAAGGGGCGTCCCGGCTGGCACATCGAATGTTCAGCGATGTCCACCCACTGTCTGGGCAACCATTTCGATATCCACGGCGGCGGGATGGATCTGATCTTTCCCCACCATGAGAACGAGATTGCGCAGTCGGAGGGGGCGACCGGGGAGGCCTTCGTCAACTACTGGATGCATGCCGGTTTTGTGCGGGTGGATGATGAGAAAATGTCCAAATCGCTGGGGAATTTTTTCACCATTCGGGATGTACTCAAGGTCTACCCGGCAGAGGTGGTACGCTATTTCCTGCTGACCAGCCACTACCGCAGCCCGCTCAACTACACCGAAGAGAATCTGCAGAATGCGCAGGCGGCACTGACCCGCTTCTACACCGCACTACGCGGTATCGACACACGAGGGGAGGATGTGTTGCAAGGGAGTGAGTGGGAGCGCCAGTTCAACGAGGCGATGGATGACGATTTCAATACACCGGAGGCACTCTCTGTGCTGTTTGATCTGGTGCGAGAAGTCAACCGGCTCAATGACAGTGGAGCGATGGAGACAGAGGCACATGCACAACTGCTGAAACAGCTGGCCGAGCCACTGGGATTGTTGCAGCACGACCCGGATCAGTTTCTGAAAGGAGGGACAACTGAAGACGGCCTCTCCGATGCCGAGATCGAGCAGTTGATTGAGGCGCGCACCAATGCACGTGCCAACAAGGATTGGGCAGAGTCGGACCGGATTCGAGATCTGTTTGCCGAACAGGGTATCGTACTGGAGGATGGGGCAGAAGGGACCACCTGGCGCAGGGGGTGAGCTGACCGTTCCCAAAAGATCACAGGCCGCAGCAATGACTGCTGCATGGTCACTATTCAAGTGCATTGAGTCATCATAACAGGCGGGGATGTAGATATGGCCGAACAGACTTTTCCACCCAACCACCTCTCTACAGATCCCGACTGTTCACTGGATGATCCACAATTACGAAGTGGAAAGACACCCATCATCCGTGATGACCTTTCCTGGGATGAGCTGCGTGAGTCAGAAAAGCGGGAGGAATTTCGCAGCTACTTCAACCGAACCTATTCCCTGTTCGAGGCCCTGCACACCACCTTCTCAACCCCCACCGCCTTCTTCAGGAAGTGGGAACCACTGCGTCATCCACCCATCTTCTATCTGAGTCATACCGCCTCATTTTTTGTCAACAAGCTGAAACTGGGAGGCTTTATCAGTCTGCGCCTGGACCCTGTGCTGGAGATTCAGACAGCGGTCGGAGTTGATGAGATGGAGTGGGACGATCTCGATACCCGCAACTACATCTGGCCGGATGAGGATCAGGTGGATCGGGAACCTGCGTTGGCCAGCGACTTTCTCGACAAGGTGATCGAATACCGCAGACGGGTGCGGAGTCTGCTCAACCGGATGATTGATGAGCAGCCACTTTCATGGCCGGTGACCCCGGACAGCTTTTGGTGGATTCTGCTGATGGGCACAGAGCATGAACGAATCCATCTCGAGACCTCCAGCGTAATCTTTCGTCAGGCGGATCTTTCAGTGATGAGACCCTCTTCACTCTTTCCGCCCTGCGATCAGGGACGGTTTGATCCAAGCCCGGACTCCGAAGTGCGCAAGGGCACTCCCGAGAATGGATTGATCGCGGTGCCGGAAGGTGAAGTACGGCTCGGCAGAGCCCTGGAGGGGACCACCACCTGGGGATGGGACAATGAGTTTGGGACCGAACAGCGCCGGATCGTGGCGGCCTTTCAGGCATCCCGCCATCTGGTTACCAATGCCGAGTTTTTCGAGTTTGTTGAGGAGGGGGGGTACCGGGAAAAACAGTGGTGGAGTGAAGAGGGGTGGAGTTGGTGCGCACTGGCCTGGGATCGACAGGGGCTGGATGGTTTTCGGCAGTTGATCTCCAATCCGGGGCAGCAGGGAGATGGCAACGGGTGGCAATACCCCCGCTTCTGGGTGGAGCGTGAGGAGGGGTGGTTCCTGCGTACCCAGTGTGAAGAGGTCCCGATGCCGTGGGACTGGCCGGTTGAGGTCAACCACCATGAGGCGGCCGCCTACTGCCGCTGGCATTCTGAAAAGAGTGGAAAGCGGTTGCGGCTGCCATCCGAAGAGGAGTTTTACCGGTTGCGCGATGCAATCCAGAACGACTACCAGACCACACATCGTGCACCCGCCTGGGAACAGGCACCGGGTAATCTCAATCTGGAGCATTGGGCCAGCCCCTGCCCGGTGGGCCAGTTCGTAGCGGAAAACGGTTTCAGTGATGTGGTGGGGAATGTGTGGCAACACAGCGCCAGCCCAACCGATGTCTTGCCCGGATTCAAGCCCCATCCGGTCTATGAGGACTTCACCACCCCGACAGTGGATGGCATGCATTCGATGATTCATGGCGGCTCCTGGATTTCGACCGGTGGTGCCGGGGCTACCCGTGAGTGTCGCTACGGCTTTCGGCGCCACTTCTACCAACATGCCGGTTTCCGTTATGTGGCGTCGGATATTGAAATCTCTTCCGAAGTGGTGCCCTATGAGCAGAACCCGGAGCTCTGCAATGCCCTGCGCTTCCATTTTGGCGATGGTGCACTGGCCGGGTTCAATTACCCGCAACGGTTGGCAACTCTGGTACTGGATGCGGTTCAGCAACAGTTGCAGAAACCAATTGAAAGTCTGAGTGTGCTGGTGCTGGGGTGTGGTCCGGGGCGGGCCGCCATTGAGCTGGCAAAGGCCGGGGTGGGTGATGTCCACGCAGCGGACCGTACCGCCTCGATGTTCAACCTGGTCAGCCGTTATCTGCTGGGAGAGGCGGGGCGGATGCACTGGTCCAACTATCTGGAGGGGGACTTGGTGGAGTACACCGAGCGCTCCCGTGATGATCTGGAGATCAATCAGGCGTTGCCGATCAGTTGGCACCAGGTGCCCGACTTCGGTTCGATCGACCCCAACAAGTTTGCCGACTTTGATCTGCTGTTGCTCGCCAATCCCGGAACATTGGCGCAGCTCAAGGCGCCCGGTGAGGTATTGCGCAACCTGTATCACTGCGTGCGTCCTGGTGGATTGCTGGTGTTGGGTACCACCTATCAGTGGGCCAGTACTACTCCACAGGGTGGTTATGCAGCTCTGTCAGAACGGCTGGAGGCCGCATGGGAACCGGTACTGGAGCCGATTGATCTGGAGTATGCCATTCAGGAGACAGCGCGGAAGAATAATTGTGGAAGGCAGCAGATCAGCTTCTGGGTACGCCGGGAACAGATAGTTGGGCCGGACGCCGCAATAACCGGACAGAGGAACGAGACAGCCCCTGCGGGGCAGGATGTCTATGAGGAGAAGAGCACGCTCGATCAATATCTGGACTTCCACTTCGGGTCATCTGAAGAGATCGAAAACTACCCGCAGCGTTGTGCCGAGCGCTGTATCGCACTCTGTGATCAACTGGGTATCGACAAGGGAAGTGCGCTTGAGGTGGGGGGCGGTCCGGGGCGTGCCGCACTGGAGTTGAGTCGCAGTTTCGCCCAAGTGGATGGAGGAGACTACTCGCAACGATTCGTTGCGGTGATGGATCAGTTGCTGGAGCAGGGGGAGATCAGCTGGAGGGGAGATCGGTTCTCTCTTGCCGAGCAGGGATTGGAACCGGTCGGCCGACTCCGCTACCGGGTGGTGGATGCCCACAATCTACCGGAGGAGTACAACGACTACGATCTGATCTGTGGCTTCAATCTGATTGATCGCCTCTCCAACCCGGCTGCGGCACTCACGCAGATGAAGCATCGGCTCAGGCCGGGTGGTCTGCTGGTACTCTCCTCACCCTATACCTGGCTGGAGGAGTTTACAGCGAAAGAACACTGGCTGGGTGGCTACAAGTATGGGGACAATGATGGACCGTTGACCACCATCGGCCTGCGTGACTGGATGGTTCGGGAGGGGTTCGAAGTGGTGGTACCTCCAGAGGACTGCTGGTTCACGTTGATGGAGCAGCCGGATGGCCGCCGTTATCAGCGTACCCGTGCCGAGATCTCCTTCTTCAGGCTTGCTATGGAGTGAGCGGATACCGCACCATCGGGTCGTTCCACTCAGCCCCGATCGATGAGCTGATTGCCGAGGCACAGCAACCCGGTTATCAGCCACCTCCATCGGTACTGGATGAGATCGCGATTGACCCGGCCGGGCCGATTGAACCCTGCACGACCTCGATTCGGGACCACTTCAGGCTCGATCTCGAACATTGGCTCTTTCTGAATCATGGTGCATTCGGTGCATCCACCCGCACTGCATTGCATGCAGCGGATGCATGGCGTCACTATGTAGAGAAACAGCCATTGAGAGCGTTGGACCGTGAGCTGTTGCCTCTGCTGGTGGCGGCCACAACGGTAGCGGCACGTACACTTCAGAGTCCACTTTCACGTACGGTACTGCTACCCAATGCATCGGCCGGGCTGACCACGATGTTTCGTGCTATTCCGTTTCAGCCAGGAGATCTGATTTTCATGCTCGACAGTGCCTACGGTACCGTATCGAAGATAGCTCGCAGATGGCAGCAGCGGTTTGGTGTTGAGCCATATATTCATTCGGTAAGGCTTGATTCACTCTTGACCTGGAATGAACTGGTGGAGGAGGTGACTGCTGCAATCGAGCAACTGCAACAGACGCGAGGCAAGAAGGTTCGTCTTGCCCTGTTTGATGCGGTGACCAGTGGTAGTGCCCTGTGCATGCCGATTGTCAAACTGGTGGCAGGGGCAAGAGCAGCAGGGGTGGAGTATGTGGGTGTGGATGCTGCCCACGCCTGGGGGGCACTGCCGGAACTGTTGCTGGGGGAACTGGATGCCGATTTTGCCGTCACCAACGGACATAAGTGGTTTTATACCCCGAAGGGGGTGGCGGCACTGGTCATAGGGTCTCGTATTGACCCGGAGCAGATTGAACCGCCGGTGATTTCGCACGGCATGGAGGGCTCACTGCATGAGCGTTTTATCTGGGAGGGGACGCGAGACTACAGCCCTGCACTCTCCCTGATCGTGCAGGAGCGTTGGTGGCAGATGGCCGGTGGTCTGCAACCGGCGGCCGAGCGTTGTCGAACATTGTTGAATGAAGGGGGAAAACTGCTGGTTGAACAGTGGAAGACGCAGTGGCTGGTACAGTCACCACAGTGGCGCAGCCATATGGCCTGTATTGCACTGCCTGCAACGCTCTGGTCCGGTGAGGCTGATAGCGGTGATGCCAAACGGGTTCAGGACCGGCTTCACTTTCAGTATCGGACCGAGGTGCCGGTCAAATGCCATCAGGGGAAGCTCTATCTTCGGCTCAGTGCGGCACTCTACAACACTCTGGAGGACTTTGAGCGGTTGTCTGTCATCGTGGACAAGATGGTTGGGGAAAAATAGTTAGGTACCGTGAAAGGACTCTGCGGCCTGCAGGGTGTTCTGCAGCAGGGTAGCGATGGTCATCGGACCGACCCCACCGGGGACCGGCGTGATCCAGGAGGCACGTTGTCTGGCACCGAGAAAATCGACATCACCGGTGAGGCGACCATCCTCCAGGCGGTTGATACCGACATCAATCACCACAGCCCCTTCCTGCACCCATTCGCCAGGGATGAAATTGGCAATGCCAACTCCCACCACCAGAATTTCGGCGCGTCGTACATGCGCTTCCAAATCGGTCGTTTTACTGTGGCAGGTGGTGATGGTGCAGCGGGCAGAGAGCAGTTCCAGTGACATCGGACGCCCGACAATATTGGATGCACCAACGATCACTGCCTCCTTGCCTGTCAGTGGGATTCCGGTCCGCTCCAGCAGGGTCATCACCCCTTTGGGGGTGCAGGAGCGCAGCAGTGGCATCTTCAGTGCCAGACGCCCCATGTTGTAGGGATGGAAACCGTCCACATCCTTGTCCGGATGGATACGCTCAATTACTGTCTCCGGGTCGATATGGTTGGGCAGGGGCAGCTGAACAAGAATGCCATCTACCGTTGGATCGCTATTTAATGTATCAATCAGGGTCAGCAGCTTGGCCTCGGTGGTGCCGACAGGCAGCTTGTGTTCAAGCGACAGAATACCCGCACGCTCACATGCCCGGTGCTTGTTGCGGACATAGACACTGGAGGCAGGGTCTTCACCCACCTGGATCACAGCCAGACCCGGCTGGCGATGCCCGGCAGAGAGAAGTTGTGCGATCTGCCTGTGAATATCCTCATGTATTTCGTCAGCGATCTTCTTTCCATCGAGAATCTGTGCGCTCATTGTTCCTCTATCCATCCATGTTCTGACAAAAGTTGCGGAATTATAGCACCGCAGCTTGACGGCGTTTTTCCCGGTGGTATGATTCGCGCTCTGGTTTTTGATTAGTAGTGTCGGGGTGTAGCGCAGCCTGGTAGCGCGTCTGCTTTGGGAGCAGAATGTCGGGGGTTCGAATCCCTCCACCCCGACCAAACGATGATGTGACACTGCGCCCGTAGCTCATCTGGATAGAGCATCGGCCTTCTAAGCCGAGGGTAGCAGGTTCGAATCCTGCCGGGCGCGCCATATTGGCAGGATGTATAGAGCAAAGTACAATGGTGATTGTAGCTCAGTTGGTAGAGCCCCGGATTGTGATTCCGGTTGTCGTGGGTTCGAGCCCCATCAGTCACCCCATATTTGGGTCATTAGCTCAGTTGGTAGAGCAGGAGACTCTTAATCTCTTGGTCGAAGGTTCGAATCCTTCATGACCCACCATACTCTTCGGGGAGCTACCGCCAATAGGTAGCTCCCTTTTTTATGTGGGGTTTTTGTTTGGAGCAGAGTACTGGTTTAATGGGGAAAACGTACTGAGATGAACTTTTTGGCAGTGGTTTTTGATAGAGTGTGTCATGGGCATAGATAAGATAACTCTTAAGGAAATCATCATAATGGCCGATATAGCTGATATGGGAAGGCGTGGTAGCCACTGTTTGTTCCATAGGCTGCACTGTAAATAATAATTCTAAAATGGCAAAACCGTTAAGGCTGTTCAGCTGCTTCCATTTCAACCTCTCTTTTTCATCGATCGGTAAAAGTGAACGAGAGACGGTTATTCAGGCCTGTTATTGGCCGTTGCTTCGGTTGATCGAAGAGCAGCACTTTCCGGTGGGCATTGAAGTCACCGGTTTGACCCTTGAGCAGATCGATGCGGTTGACCCGGAGTGGATTGTTGTATTCAAGCGGCTTGTAGAGGCGGGAAAGTGTGAGCTGATCGGTAGCGGTTATGTGCAATTGATCGGGCCACTGGTTCCTTCCGCAGTCAACCATTTCAATCAGGGCCACGGTGTCGAGATCTATCGTCGCTATCTGGGTGTGCAACCGAAGATTGCACTGGTGAATGAACAGGCGTGGTCAGCCGGACTGATTGAACATTACAAAGCTGCAGGTTACCAGTCCGTGATCATGGAGTGGGACAATGCTGCCGAGCAGCACCCGGAGTGGCCGCTGGAGTGGCGCTACCACACACAAACCGTGGAAAGCGACTGTGGTGAGCAGTTGACCATGTTATGGAACCAGTCGATACAGTTTCAGCGCTTCCAGCGCTATGTTCATGGTGAACTGGTCCTGGAGGACTTTATCGAAGAATTATCCCGCCATGTGTCGGATAATGAGCGGTTCTTTGCACTCTATGGAAATGATGCCGAAGTGTTTGGCTATCGTCCTGGCCGATATGATATGGAGACCCCGCTGGAAGATCGGGATGAGTGGAAGAGAATCACCGATCTGGTGGTCCGTCTCAACAGTGACCCAAGGTTTGAGTTTGTACTGCCCGGTACGGTTATCCGCGAGGATACGACCCAGCAAGTCAATACCGGTAACCGGGTTGACCTCAGAAATACGTTGTTTCCGATTCCGGTGAAAAAGCAACGCAAATACAATATCGCACGCTGGGCCGTGACTGGCAGGGATGACCTCTGGCTCAACACAACCTGTCACCATCTTTCGAAAGCCCTGAGTGGCCCTGCTGCAGTGCCCGATGATCGACAGATCGATATCGACCGCAGAATCTGCAAGCTCTGGCGGAGTGATCTGCGCACCCATATCACAGCCGACCGCTGGGATGGAGTATTGGCCGAAGTTGATGCACTCGAACGACACTGTGCCTTGCCTCCCAGACCAGTGGTCAATGAGACAGGAGTTGTTGAAGCGACGGTTGATGAACACAGTTTTGAGGAATCAGATGTACTGCAACTCGGTGGGGCTACATTGCGATATGACAGAGAACGCAGCTATCTGCACCTGGAGACAGAATACTCCCGTTGCACGCTCAATCTTTTCCGTGGTGCCACCTTCAAGGATCTCTCATTCTCTTCCCATCAGTTTGTTCCTCTGATCGGTACGGTCCCACACGGCTACTTTCACGAGATTGAGCTGGGCGCCGACTACTTTTCCGGCGGGATTACCGTGGACCTTCCGGTGGATCACAAGCGGATCACCGACCTCGCCAAGCCGGATGAGTGGAAGCTGGTTGCAAGTGGCAATGTGCTCTGTTTTGAGGCGCTGTTCAATAGCGACAAGGGGGCATTTGAGAAGAGAATCTACTTCTCGACGGACCGGGAACAGGTGAAATACAAGGTTGATTTTCACCACTGGACGAGAGAGCAGGGTGTATTTCGGGTAGGTAACTTTACGCTCTTGCCCCCGTTTGACACTGCAGTGAAGGTCAGAACCAAGAATGGAGGAGATTGCTGGGAAGAGTTTACCTTTGACGAGGTTCCCTCCCGTGGTGTTGATCACAGCAGAGCGGTATCGGCGCTGGTCTCCTCCACCTCCGGTTTTGGTTCACCCAATGGAGAGATTGAGATGGGTCACGGCGGTCGGGCCATCCGTTTTCAGTGGGACCCGGTCGCATGTGCACTCTTCCCGATGATCAAGGTGCATAAGGGGACCCCTGGTAATCTGTTTCGCCTGATCTATTCATTGTCCGAGCTGGATGAGACCTGGACTGAAGGGGGGCGTCTGCTTCCCTGTTCGATCACACTCTCGCCCAATTGACAGCGTCCGACAACGACAGGCGAATAACGGGTCATCGACGTGTACTTTATAGCTGAGGTCTCCAGTAACCATAACCGGGATATTGAACGGGCGATTCGCTTTGTCGATTGTGCGGCTGATGCGGGCTGTTCAGCCGTCAAGTTCCAGTTGTTCAGGGTGGAGAAGTTGTTTGCACCGGAGATCCTGTCAAAAAGTGACGAGCACCGCAGGCGCAAGCAGTGGGAACTGCCGCTTGAGTTCATTCCGAGGCTGGCCGATCACACCCACAATCGGGGGATGCAGTTCTGTTGCACCCCCTTTGATCTGGAGGCGGTTGAGGCGTTGGAGCCCTGGGTCGATTTCTACAAGGTGGCCTCCTATGAGCTGCTGTGGGATGGCCTGCTGCAGAAGTGTGCCGAGAGCGGCAAGCCGCTTGTGCTCTCGACCGGCATGGCTACCGTGGATGAGATCGCACATGCAGTCGAGGTGGTAACCCGATCGGGTGGAAGTGACCGGCTCACACTGCTGCACTGTGTTTCAGGCTACCCAACCCCTGTCGATGAAGCCAACCTGGCGGCGATTGAGACCCTGCGGAACCGTTTTGGTTGTCCTGTGGGGTGGTCCGACCACACGGTCAGTCGTGCGGTAATCCACCGTGCCGTCAACCACTGGCAGGCCGCAATGGTGGAGTTTCATCTGGATCTGGACCGGGAGGGCGAGGAGTATGCAGGCGGCCACTGCTGGTTGCCGGAACAGATTGGCAATGTCATCAAGGAGATCAAATTGGGAACAACCGCCGATGGGGATGGAGAAAAGGTACCGCTGCCATCAGAGCTGGCTGACCGGGAATGGAGAGCAGACCCCGCTGATGGTTTGAGGCCATTGATCACCATCCGGGAGAGATGGGAACCACCACAAGTGGATGCCGGGGGGCGTTGATGAAGGCCGTTGCAATTGTGGTGATGCGTTTGAACTCCAATCGCCTGCCGGGCAAGCAGCTGCTGGACCTTGCCGGGAAGCCGCTGGTGGAACGTGTTTTCGAGCGACTGGACTGTATTGAACAGATTGACCACACGGTTCTGGCAACCACGGCCGACCCCTACAACCAGCCCCTTCTGGATTGGGCACAGCAGGCGGGCAGAGAGGCCTTTGCCTATCCGGGAGATGTGGACGATGTGATGGGGCGGGTCACCGCAGTGGTGGCCAATCATGAGGCCGATGTGGTGGTCACGATCAGCGGTGATTCACCGATGATCGAGCCCACTACGCTGGGCAGGATGGTGCATGCCCTCAAGCAGCAGCCAGAGCATGACATCGTAAGCCTGATCCCCTATGAGAGATTTCAATATAGTGTTCATGAAGGGTTCGGGGTCTTCTCACGAAAATACTGGGATGCGATGAATGAGGCCTCCATCCTGCCCTATGAGCGGGAGAACATGGCTTCGGTCGGGGGAGGACGACTACCGCCGCAGCATGTTCTGAAAGTGGATGATGATGAAATCTACTATCGGCTTGACCATCGGATGTCGGTTGATACCGTATCGGATTACCGCTTTATGAGCAGTCTCTATCAGCGTTGGTATCACGATCATCCACAGTCGGAGATTGTCTCCCTTGCTTGGGCGGTCGAGCAACTGCAGCGGGACCCTGGGCTCGGTGCCCTGAACGCTGATGTCCAGCAACGCCTGCTGGGTGAGAAGTTGCCGAAGGTGTTGCTGATCACCGAGGCGGGAGCAGGGGTCGGTCTGGGGCATTTGAGTCGCTGTGCGGTGGTTGGCCGTGCGCTGCAGGATCATGCCAAGGCGGGGATACGGATTGTGGCGGTAGGGGAGGCCGTCGATATCCCATCGGTTGAATTGCTGCCGGTGACCTGGGTGCAGGGAAGAGAGGCATTGGTGGACTATCTTGAGTCATCACTGGAGCAGTTCAATACGGTGTTGATGGACCTCAAGGAAGATGATGATTGGCATAAGCGGCTAACCCCGTACCTGAAAAAAATGCAGGACAACCGGATTGTAGTGGCAGCACTGGATGGATGGGTGAGGCTTGAGCATCTGGTCGACCTTTTCTGGTTTCCCAGCTTCTATCTTGCAGACAGGATGATGGAGCAGATCCCCGAGGAAAAGCGATTCCACGGCTGGGACTGTTATCTGCTGCAAAGTAGAGAGTTGGGCTGTGGCACGGTCAGTGACACACCGCATGAGATCCTGGTGGCTTTGGGGGGAAGTGATGTGGATGGTCTGGGAGAGACACTTCCTCCACTACTGCAACAAAAGCTTCCCGATGGTGCAGTGATTCACTGGATTCAAGGCCCCTATGCAGCTGCACCCAGAGCCATTGAGAGTGGGCGAATTCATTGGAGATGCTATCGATCTCCCTCCAATCTGCTTGAGCTCTTCAGTCAGTGTGATATCGCACTGGTGAGTTACGGGGTGACCCTGTTCGAGTTGCTCAACATGGGGAAACCGGTGGTTGCACTGCGTACCTCTGCCGGACCTGATGATGAGGAGTGGCAGGCATTCGTCAATGCGGGCCTCTCTTCCACTGTAGATCAGGCGGAATCTGCCGTTGATGAATTAATGGCGTTGATGGCGCAGCCTCAACGGATGAGGGAACTGTCGAGTCGCTGCTGCAAGCGGCTGGAAACGGATGGAGGCAAACAGTTGGCGCTACGGATTGCAGCGCATGTCAAAGAGAAGAGAGAGTCGGAGTAAACCGTGTTACTGATTGGAAGGTGGAGAGGATGAGTCAATATCAGATTGATGGTCACAAGCTGCACTACCATCCGAAAGAGGTGGCCGCCTTCCTCGAAGCGGATGGAAATCTGGATGCGCTGATGAAGATCTATCCGATCTACGTCGAGGTCTCGCCCATCGGGGCTTGCAACCACCGCTGCTCTTTCTGTGCGGTCGACTATATCGGCTATCCTTCGCATAACCGGCTGGACCTGGATCGGGTCCGTCAGATGCTGGATGAGATGGGAACCAACGGTGTCAAAAGCATCATGTATGCGGGTGAGGGAGAGCCGCTGCTTCATAACAGGATTAACGAAATGGTGGCCCACACCAAATCGGTGGGGATTGACGTCTCGTTCACCACCAACGCGGTGGCCCTCAACCGACGCTTTGTCGAGGAGTCGATCCAGCACACCTCCTGGATCAAGGCCTCGGTCAATGCGGGCAGTGCAGAAGGGTATGCGCAGGTTCATGCCACCAAGGCCGAGGAGTTCGACAAGGTGATCGAAAATCTCAGAGAGGCGGTGGACTACCGTAATGAGAACGGCCTCTCCTGCACCATCGGGGTACAGTCGCTGCTGCTGCCGGAAAATGCTGCACAGATGGTGGATCTGGGGAAGATTGCACGAGACGAGATCGGTGCCGACTATTTCGTGGTCAAGCCCTTCTCCCAGGAGCCGAGCAGTCTCAATACCGCCTACAAGAATATTGACTATAACGATGATGCGTTACGGGAAGTGGGAGAGCAGGTGGAGGCGTTGGTAACCGATCACTTCAGTGTCAGCTTCCGCTCGAAGACGATGGATCTCTACCATGAGGCGGGTGGACAGCGGTACACCACTTGCTACTCGACGCCGCTCTTTCTCGCTTATGTGATGTCGGATGGCTCGATCTACGGCTGCAAGGACCACCTGCTCGATCCGAATTTTCTCTATGGCAATCTCAATGAGAACAGCTTTCGGGAGATCTGGCAGAGTGAACGTCGACGGCAGGGGCTCGATTATGTGCTCAACCATCTGGATGTCGGCAGCTGTCGGGTCAATTGCCGCATGGACAAGGTGAATCGTTTCCTCTTTGACCTCAAGGAGGGGCGGGTGCCCCATGTGAACTTCATCTGACCGAGTACGTTCCCCAACAGAGTCCATGATATGAAATATACCCCCTTCAAGATCTTCCATTACCAGCAGAAACTCGACTCCCTGCCCCGGTCGGTGGAGCAGATCGAGCCACCGGTACATGTTCGCATCAAGCCCACCAATGTCTGTGCGCACGACTGCTGGTACTGTGCCTATCGTGTGGACAACCTGCAGTTGGGGGAGGATATGGTGGTGCGTGACAAGATCCCGGAAGAGAAGATGATGGAGATCGTCGAGGATCTATCCGAGATGGGGGTAAAGGCGGTCACCTTCAGTGGGGGGGGAGACCCCTTCTACTACAAGCCGCTGCTCAACACCATCAAGCGGCTGGCCGATGCATCCATTCATTTTGCTTCACTGACCAACGGGGTGCGACTCAAGGGGGAGCTGTCGGAGTTCTTTGCCCACCACGGCTCCTGGCTGCGCATCTCGATCGATGGCTGGGACGATCCCAGCTATGCCAAGTACCGTGGGGTCAAGGAGGGAGAGTACAGCAAGCTGATCGAGAATCTTCGAAATTTCAAGGGGCACGGCGGGGATTGCTTTCTCGGCATCAGCATGATCGTGGACAAGGACAATGCGGCTCATGTCTACGATGCGGCGATGCGGCTCTACGATGCCGGTGTCGACAGCATCAAGGTCTCTCCCTGTATCGTCAGTAATGATGGACGGGAGAACAATCGCTATCACCAGCCCTTCTTCGAGCAGGTCAAGGGGCAGATCGCCCGTTTGCGTGATCAGGTGGCCGATAGTGGGCGGGAGCTGGAGATCTTCGATGCCTATCATGAACTGGACGAGAAGTTCACCAAGGAGTATGACTGGTGTCCCTACATTCAGATCCTGCCGATCATCGGGGCCGACCTCAATATCTACTCCTGCCAGGACAAGGCATACAATCTCAATAGCGGACTGTTGGGTAGTATCAGGGAGCAGCGCTTCTCCGAGTTCTGGTACTCTGACAAGAACCGTTTCTTCACCATTGATCCGAGCAAGGAGTGTGACCACCACTGTGTTGCCAACAACAAGAACCGACTGATTTTGGAGTACCTCTCTTCAGAGGACCCGCATACCGCTTTTGTCTGACAGGGGGATCAAGAGATGAGCAATCCGCAACAACTGCTGCATGACTACCACCAGGCCTTTCATCAATCGACCGTGATGACGGATGCGCGGGTGGCGGAGGTGAGTGAACTCACTGCAATGATGCTCTCATGCGGGGTACGGGGCAACACCGTCTATCTGGTGGGCAATGGCGGTTCGGCCGCCATCGCAAGTCATATGAGTAATGATGCGGCCAACTGCCTGGGAATCCGCAGCAGTGCCTGGTGTGACAGCGCGATGATCACCTGTCTCGCCAACGATAACGGTTATGAAGAGTGGGTGGCCCACGCAGTTTCCCGTGACCTTGTGGAAGGGGATCTGCTGATTGCGATCAGCTCTTCCGGCCGTTCGAAGAACATTCTCAACGGAGTGGAGAAGGCAAAGACACTGGGTGGAACGGTGGCTACACTGAGTGGTTTTACCCCGGATAATCCACTGCGTACACTGGGTACACTCAATATCTGGATTGATAGTGATAACTACAATATTGTCGAGGGGGGGCATCAGTTTCTGATCGCTGCCGCGATCGAGCTGGGGATCGAACAGCAGAAGCAGCAGGTGGAAGGAGTGGTGAATGGATAAGCCGCTGGCGGTGGTGACAGGTGGTGCAGGGTTTATCGGCAGCCACATGGTGGATCTTCTGCTCGCACGCGGATATCGTGTCAATATCATCGACAACCTGGTGGGGGGGCATCGCAAGAACCTCGACCATGTGATCGAACGTGAAGAGGTCCACTGCTACTGGGAAGATATCCGTGGATTGGGAGCAGATCACCCCGCCTTTGAGGGGGCACGCTACGTCTTTCACTTTGCCGGTATCGGCGACATCGTCCCGTCGGTCGAGAATCCGACCGAGTATCTGGAGGTCAATGTACAGGGGACGGTCATGGTGCTGGAGGCGGCGCGCGCTGCAGCAGTGGAGAAGTTTGTCTATGCGGCCTCCTCCTCCTGTTACGGCATTGCCGAGGCGCCGACTGCAGAGCACTTCCCGATCCAGCCGGAGTACCCCTATGCGCTGGCCAAGAATCTGGGTGAGCAGACAGTGCTGCACTGGAACAAGGTCTACGACATGCCCTGCAACTCCATCCGTATCTTCAATGCCTACGGTACCCGCGTCCGCACCACCGGTGCCTATGGAGCGGTTTTTGGTGTGTTTCTGAAGCAGAAGCTGGCGGGCAAGCCCTATACGGTGGTGGGTGACGGTACCCAGGGGAGAGATTTCATCTATGTGACCGATGTGGTCAGAGCATTTCTTGCGGCAGCGGAGACAGAGAAGAGCGGAGCGGTCTGGAATGTGGGCAATGGGGCACCACAGAGTGTCAATCGGCTGGTGGAGCTGCTGGAGGGAGAGGTGACCTATATCCCCAAACGCCCCGGTGAGCCCGATGTCACCCATGCCGATATCAGCAAGATCCAGCATGATCTCGGTTGGAAGGCGGAGGTCAGTTTCGAGGATGGGGTGGCCATGATGCTGGCCGATATCGAACACTGGCGGGATGCACCGCTGTGGGAGCCGGACTCGATCAAGGAAGCCACCAGCGCCTGGTTCAAGTATCTCGACAAGTAATTGGGGTAACAAGGGAGTATTCAATGGGGCTTGATATCGAGCAGTACCGCCGCTGGGAGACCCTGGCAAAGAACAATCTCGACAGCTTCCGCATCGGGCAGAAGCACAACCTGGATGTGTTCGAGAAGGTGGGCTTTCCGGTGCGGGCAGAGAGTCTCGATTCGATCCGCGCCCTGCTGGATACGATGCAGGAGGGACGGTTTGATGCCTACATGGCCGATCTCGGTGGTTTTTCCGAAGAGGAGCGCACGCTGTTCACCGAAGCCTGCGTCGATCTGATCCGCTTTCAGGCCACCTACTTCCCATACCAGGATCCGGTGGTTCCATTTGATGCGTTGATCGCCGCCTTTTCGATCTTTCTGAAGGTGCGCCAGTTGAAACCGGATTTCACTACGGTTCTGGAGTTTGGGCCCGGTTGTGGCTATCTGGCATTCTTCCTGCGACAGATGGATGCGTTGGAGAACTACACCCAGGTCGAGGCGTGCGAGAGCTTCTTTCTGCTGCAGAACAAGGTGAACCAGTTTCTGTTTGCCGAGCGTTTCCGTGCCCGTCTGCCGATTGCCGGGCTGGATGGATACCGGAGCTACTATCCCGAACTGCCCGAGCCGCTGCAGTCAGCGGCGATTACCCCACCCTTTACTCTTCAGATGGACCAGCCTCACGTTGTGAACAGTACCCGTGGTGGAACCTCTCGCAACTCAGGGAAGAGGGTGGTCCCTATGATGTGATCACCTCCAATGCCAATCTGATGGAGTTCTCCACTGCGGCACTCTACGACTATCTCGCTCTGGTCCGGGACAAGCTCGATGACGACGGTATCTTCTTTGTCCAGTGCTTCGGTTATGGCGGTGGAGTGGGGCGTACCATCGATACCTTGTGGGATGCGCTCTATGCCTTCAAGCTGGCCCCGCTGTTTATCGTCTCCGACAGTCATATCGATGTCTCGACACTACTGCAGGCCATCCCATCGGATGTGAAGCGGATTGCGTTGATGCCTGCGGGGTTCACTGTCAGACAGCTTGTTTCCAGTCAGCAGTTCAGAGAGCGTTTTACCTCAATCACCCTGGTGGATCGACACAAGAGTGGTGACTTCAACGGTGTCCGGGTCGTCACACCAGAGGAACTGGCAGATGAAGCAGTGGATCTTGCACTGATTCTGCACAAGGACCGGGAGATCGTCGGGAGCTACCGGACGCTCTGCGAAGTACACGGTATCCCTTTCAGGACGCTGCAGGCACTGGATTGTGACCGTTCGTTTGCGGTCCCCTACGGCCTGTTTGTTGGTGAGCACCACCCGCTTTTCACCGCCCATTACCAGCGGCACCACTATGAACAGGGGGGGGTGATCCAGTCGGATAGTGGAGTGGAGAAGGTGTTTTTCACCGAGAGTGAAGGAAAAGAGCACTATCAAAAAGAGGAACTCTTCCGCCTTGTGAAGGCTGTGCTTCGGTCCGGCCAGTAGACTGGATACTGCCTGGCCGCTGTTGGGCACGACTCAAGTACTGTGCAGATCGAGCAGCGCCACCCTCTTGATCGGAATGGATGTTGCTCCCGCCTTGAATGTGGCAATGTATCTTGTGTTTGCAGGGCAATGATTCGATCACCTGCGCCAACATGATCCCCACATCGGATCAATTTTTGATAGTGCGCCTCATGGGTATATAATTTAAATATGCCTGTATCTTAAAAAATTATGATTGGGATCTCCAGTAACCATCAGTTGCATATTTTCAGAGTCGCACTGGTCACTGTACTGGTCACGATTGCACTACTGCTCGTCCTGTTTTCAGTCTATTTGAGCCGTGTCCAGCTGGAGCATGAAAAAGAGAGAATGCACGCTCAGCTCCAGACCATTGCCCTGGTCATCGAGCAGTTTCTTTCAAAAACGGTAGATACCTCGCTGCAGGTAACCAGCCGGACCAGAATTCGTCAGGAGCTGGAGAAATACAACCAGGGAAAAATCACTCTGGATCAGGTGACCCGCTTTTCCACGGCAAAACTCAATGATGCCCTGAGGTCATCACCCATTGCCAATGGGCTGGTCCGCTACAGCCTGAGTGGCGTTGTCGTGGCGACCCTTGGGGAGAGAATTCCGAACCATGTTGTGGCGGAGGCCTCTGAATTTGACTCGACGCCACTATTTTTTCAGGGGGAGGCGGGGAGCTATATTGTTGTCAGGGTAGAGATCATCAACCGTAAACGGCAGGTGGTCGGCGTTGATGTGGTCCGTTTCGATGTTTCGACACTCTCAAGCAGGCTACAGTCGATGGCTGAGCGACTTCCGGATGGAGTACTCATTGTCGAGCTGGCTCATCCCGATGGCGAGTCGCTTGAGGCTGGCGTGTTGTCTCCAGATCGGCGGTATCGGATCGTTACCGGTCGTGGTCTGGATGAGAGCGGTTTGGAAGAGGGGCTGTTCAGTACATCCGCTCCGATTATGGAAAATACCCTCAATGTGAGGTTCATGACCTATGAAGAACAGGTCAAAAACCTTGCCTGGAGACATGCAAGCCCGGTACTGCTCTACCTGATGATTGGAATATTTTCCATCGTGGGCGTCAGTTTTCCGTTCTTCATGATGGCACTACGGCAGATTGGAGTGACACAGAACGAACTCAAGCAGCAGGCACGCAAAACAGAACAGGCACTGAACGAGCTGCACCGTTCGGAAGCAACCAAGGATGAGTTCCTTGCGGTTATGAGTCACGAGCTGAGAACGCCATTGACCACCATTATTGGAAACAGTGAGCTGCTGTCGGAACAGGAGAGTGACTCTGGAAAACTGGAATTGATTCGTTCAATCGAGATGGCGGGAAACAGTCAATTGGCACTGGTAAACGACATCCTGGATATGTCCAAGATCGAGTCGGGAAAATTTGTCATCGAAGACTCTCCCTTCGATCTTTCACAGTTGCTGTTCAATATTCAAAGGATGTTTGACAGCCGTATTCGGGATGCAGGTCTGGAGTTTGTGCTGAAGGAGAGGACCACACAACAGAACAAGCTGATTGGAGATGCGATGCGTATCGGGCAGATTCTGAATAATCTGATCAGTAATGTAATCAAGTTTACCGAGCGGGGAAGGGTGTCGTTAACGGTCTGGAATGATGATCGGAGCCTCTATTTCCAGGTGGAGGATAGCGGGATCGGCATGTCTCCAGGCACGGTGGGACAGCTCTTCCAGCGTTTCGAACAGGCAGATGGATCGATTTCACGAAGGTTTGGAGGTAGCGGTCTTGGCCTCTACATTTCGGATAGCCTGGCGCATCTGATGGGAGGGAGAATCGAGGTCTCCAGTCTGCAGGGGATCGGCTCGACATTCTGCCTGATCCTGCCCTACCGGCAGAGTGAAATCCTTGCAGCCCGATACCAGGAGCCAATGGTGTCATCTTCACTGCCCGGTGCCAGTTTCAATGGCTCGGTACTGGTTGCGGAGGATACCTTGGCACTACAGCTGCTGGAGCGTCGCATCCTTGAAAACCTGGGGTTGCAGGTAACCACTGCAGATCATGGAAAAGAGGTGTTGGAACTTGTAATGGAGCGTGACTTTGATCTGATCCTGATGGATATGCAGATGCCGGTGATGGATGGTATCGAGGCAACCCGGAAGGTGCGCGAGATGGGCAACAGCACTCCGATTGTTGCCTTGACGGCCAATGTATTTCAGAAGCATCGTGAACAGTTTCAGGCGGCTGGATGTGATGGATTTCTGGCCAAGCCGATTGACAGATCGGAGTTGGTAGGCATTCTGAGACGTTTTCTGGGGGCATCCAAACCTCATGCGCACGGCATGGTAGAGGAAGAAGTGGATGAGGAGTTGATGACAATTTTTATGGAGGGGGTCATCGAGAGCCGTTCCCAGCTGAGTGCAGCCTGTTCAAGAGCGGAGTGGGAGAATGTGAAAAGTGTGGCGCACATGATAAAAGGGAGTGGCGCGTCCTTCGGGTTTCCTGTACTGACTGAGGCGGCCAAACAGGTGTGTGATGCCTATGACAACGGACAGGTGGAGCGATTGTCGGATCTGACCCAGCACCTGATCGATCAGCTCGATGTGATGATCTCTTGAGCGGGTAATACGAGAGATGACTGCAATAAGGTGCAGCAGTTGAAGAGAGGCTGGATCACATGCAGGTGTTGGGATGAATCCATCGGTCCCATATCTTCTGGAAGGTGCCATCCTGTTTGATCGACTCCAGCCCGCGACGGAACTTCTCCACAAGCTGGTCGGAGGTTTTGGCACCAAAGGCCATGTAGAGGTCGGAGGATATCTCCTCGAGAAAATAGGCCTTTTCAAAGTCCTCAATCGTCGTTCCGTTGATGCGCAGTTGATTGGCCTTGCAGGTCAGGCCCAGTTGATCATAGGGGATCACATCGACCCGGCCACTGACCAATTTCCTGATATTGAGTTCATCATTGCGGATATGGAAGATATTCTTGATGCCGTGACTCATCAGATACTCCATCTTGATATCCTTGTTGACAGAGCCGCCAACCTTGTAGTGATCAATCTCGGCAATGCTCCCGATTTTAATATCAGGCCGCATCCTCATTTTGTAGATATAGACATTATAGGGGGAGATGGTCCCTACCCACTTGAACATATGCTCTCGCTCGCTATTTCTTGCAACCGAGAACAGGAGGATATTGGCCCCTTCCCTTGCAGAGCTGAATGCGCGCGGCCAGGGGAGAACGGTGATGGGTGCCTCAAGCCCGACCCTCTCCAGAACGGCCTCGACGACCTCTGTCGACAGCCCTGTCACCTCGCCGTTTTCATCCTGATAGCTATAGGGTGGGAAATCCTCGGTTACGATTGAGAGTTCACTGGCGACAAGAGGGGGTGCAAGTAGTGCAGTAGCGAGGATTGCGGTAGCGAAATAGATCCAGCGAGTCATGATGAGATGCCCATAAAGCAAGTTACTTTCAAATAAGATGTCTTATGTCTATTGGTATGTTTTGTTATACATCTTGACTATCATTTAGAGTATACATCCAGTCGCCGATAAGGAAATATTTTGCATCGGACTGTTCGGCTTTTCACAGGAGTAGGGTTATGGAAGTCATGGGTTGGTCGATATTCAGATCCCATACACTGGGCCGCCAACTCTTTCGTGCGATCTTTCTCTCTTTTCTGCTGTTTGCCTTCTTCATCACGATGATCCAGTTCTGGCAGGAGTACTATTACGCCAAGAACCAGATTGACCAGCGGATTGAAGAGCAGTCCTCCGTACTCAGAGAGGCACTTGAGGCATCCGTCTGGAACTATGATCAGTATCAGCTCAAGCTGATTATCGAAGGGGTGCTGGTGCAGCCGGAGATTCTCGGGGTCTCTGTCCATGATGAACAGAACCGGGTATTGATTCGTGAGGGTAAGATTGCAATAGAGGATCAGGTGCTGGAGAAAAACACGGTAATCTCATTCAATGATGACAGAAACAGCTTCATGCCCAACATGATCCGGTACAGCTATCTGCTGCATGAACCGGTAATCAACGGTCAGGATCGTTTCAACAGGATCGCCACCGTCCACTTTTTTACCCATCCCGAGGTGATCTGGAAAAGTGTGAGCTATACCTTCTTGCTGGTGTTGCTGGCGGCCATCGTGGAGATAGCGGTTCTATGGACGATATTTTTCTGGGTGATTCGCAGAAAGCTGGTGATGCCGCTGGCGGAAATCACCCAACGGGCAAGCGAGATGGTTGAAACCAGCGAGCTTGACCCGGACCATTTTCAGCCACTGCAGCTGCAAGAGAATGAGAGTATGGAACTCAGCTTGCTGAAGCGTTCTCTGAATGATCTGGTGGATGCAAAGGTTACGGAACAGGTCTGTAGAGTGCGTGAGGCGCGTTACAACCAGGAACTTGAGGCAGAGGTACAACTGCGGACAGAGGAGCTTGCACAGGCAAACCGGACAAAGGACGAGTTTCTTGCATCCATGAGCCATGAGCTGCGTACGCCGCTTTCATCGATTATCGGCTATACCGAATTGATTGCACAAAGGGCTGAGGACGAGGAGCTCAAAGAGTTGAACCATGCGGTCGAGATGGCAGGGCGATGTCAGTTGGCACTGGTGAATGACATTCTGGATGTCTCGAAAATCGAGTCGGGAAAATTTGCCATTGAAGAGGGGCCCTATCGCCTGGAGCAGCTACTTGATCAGCTCCACTCCATGCACTCATCCCGAGCCAGCGAGGTGGGGCTTCAATTCACCATCGAGCAGCGTTTCCGACAGGAGGGCTTTCTGTTGGGGGATGCCCAGAGAATCAGCCAGATTCTGACCAATCTGGTCGGTAATGCAATCAAGTTTACCCAACAGGGGCGTGTCAGTCTGACGGTCGAGCAGGCAGACGAGTGGTTGATCTTCTCGGTAGAGGATACCGGCATTGGAATGGGCAGTGAGACACAGGAGAGACTGTTCAGGCGTTTTGAGCAGGCCGACGGATCGATATCACGACGCTTTGGCGGCAGTGGTCTGGGGCTCTATATTTCGCTTAATCTGGCCGAGATGATGAGGGGAACCATCGAGGTTGAGAGTGAAGAAGGAAAGGGTTCGCTACTTAGACTCATTCTACCCTATCGGCCGACTGCGGCACCCACGGTTCAACGGCAGACCTCGGAGCAGCAGTGTGCAGATATAGCGGACATGCTGGTCCCCCTGAGTGGACATGTGCTGGTTGCAGAAGATACACCTGCACTACAGTTGCTGGTCAAGAAAATGTTGGAGGGGCTGGGGCTTGAGGTCTCTGTTGTGGTCAACGGGGCGCAGGCTGTCGCACAGGCACGGTCAACTCGCTTTGACCTGATCCTGATGGATATGCAGATGCCGGGGATGGATGGAATCGAGGCAAACAAGGTATTGCGCAGTGAAGGGGATCAGACCCCCATTGTTGCACTGACTGCAAACGTGATGCAGAAGCACCGGGATATGTTTCGTGAGGCCGGGTCGAACGGGTTTATCGCCAAGCCGATCGACAGGAAGGAGCTGGGTAGAGTCCTGCAGCAATTTCTCCATTCATGAAGCAAGGCCGAAGGCCTTTTTGCCTTGCCTGAAAACAGCATCATCCTCTATGTAACGATCTCGATGAAGATATTTCCAGATGTACCATGGGGTTCGATAGTCGTGGTGGATCACTGATGAAGGTGTTTTTCCAGCACATCCCTCAGTTTTTCCTTGTCGATGGGCTTGCCGATAAATGCATTGCATCCTGCCTTGGTGAACTGCTCCCGGTGCTTCTGCATCACGTTTGCAGTCAATGCGATGATAGGTGTGTTATTTCCGCTCTGGCGGATCTGACTACATGCCTCGATTCCATCCATCTCCGGCATCTGCATATCCATCAGGATCAGGTCAATCGGATGCTGTCGGGCCAGTTCAATAGCCTCAACGCCATTACCGGCCAGCAGGACATCCAGGCCCATTCCTTCCAGTATCCGCTTCTCCAGCAGTTGCAGGGCGGGTGTATCCTCTGCAACCAGCACAAGGCCATTCAATCGTGTCTCAGATGTGGTGACGGCAGGCTTCTCTTCCAGAGGGTCGATAGCCATTTCACTGGGCCGGTAGGGAAGGATCAACTGGAAGATGGAGCCTCTTCCCGCCTTGCTGGAGGCATCAATGGTCCCCCCCATCAACTCAGCCAGATTCAGGGAGATGAACAGCCCCAGGCCGCTGCCGCCAAAACGCCTTGAAATGGAGCCGTCCGCCTGCTCGAAGCGGGTAAAAAGCCGGTCCATCATCTCGGGAGACATGCCGATTCCGGTGTCCTCCACGGTAAATATCAGTCTCTCTCCAATCACCTGAGTGGTGACAGTTACACGCCCGGTATTGGTAAACTTGATCGCATTGCCGATCAGATTGACCAGAATCTGCTGAATTCTCTGCTCATCACCCATCAGCTTGTGGGGGAGTGGTTCCATTTTCCCGAAAATCAGTTTCAGGCCAGCATCCTCCGCTCTGACAGTCAGCATCCCCTCAAGCTGTTCCAACAGGGCGTTCAGGTCATAGGGGAGCTCATTCACAGAGAATTTTCCTGACTCGATCTTCGACATGTCGAGAATGTCGTTGACCAGCGCCAACTGGTTTTCGCCAGATACCTTGATGGCCTTCAGGCTCTCCAGCAGTCTCTGGTTTTCGGTTTCATCGATTGCGACATCGCAGTGTCCCAAAATCGCGGCCAGTGGCGTGCGCAGTTCATGGCTCATGGTGGCCAGGAAGTTGTCTTTCTCCTTCTGAACCTCTTCCTGCTTCAACCGGTTGATGCGGTCACTGATATCGACAACGGAGGCCAGGATCTGAGTTTCGGATTCTGCGGTGATAATCGGTGCCAGTCCGATCTCGACCGGGATATGCTCACCCTCCTTGCTTCTTCCAAAAAGTTGGTAATCCATTCCCATCCTTCTCGGCATCCCCACCTTGATATACCTGTCCCTGTGGTGCCGGTGTGCCGCTCGCCGCGCCTCGGGAACCAGCACCTCCACCTTCTGCCCGATCAGCTCTCCGGCCTCATAGCCGAATATCTTCTCCAGGGCCGGGTTGTGTTTAAGGATGACGCCATTACTGTCGGTAATCAGCATGCCGCTTGGAGAGTTGTCAAAAACCTGAATCAACTGATCCGTCATGCTCAGTAACGACTGCGACAGGTTGAACGTCTCCAGGTCGGCATCAATAACGGAGAGGTTGGTGCGGATGGAATATCCCCATTTTCTGATTTCGTTGGCGATATCCATCAGGTAGACCAGTGGGCGGGTGATTCTGTTTGCCAACAGATAGGCAGTCACCACACCGGCCAGTGCAACGATGACCAGCAGGTTGATGAGTGTTTTCACCAGCGCGTGATAGGGTTGGAACATCTCCTGCTGATCCATCTTGATCAGCAGTCCCCAATGGGTATCGGGCACCTGTGTGGTCACTGCAACGACCGGAATCTCCCGATAATCCACGATATCCTTGTGAAAGCCCGTTTGACCGGAGAGTGCCCGAATGATCGGAACGTCTGTCCGCTCTGCAGGAATAGTTCTTGTCAGCGTCGCTTTCGGATCAAATCGCAATGAGGTAAGAAATCGTGCATCACCACTGGTGTCCCAACGTTACAGGCCAAAAACTCATTTGACTGCATAAAACAC
>CAYFOR010000016.1:0-37058 GCA_964344785.1 uncultured Piscirickettsiaceae bacterium | reverse complement strand
GTGTTTTATGCAGTCAAATGAGTTTTTGGCCTGTAACGTTGGGACACCAGTGACGCTACATCAGCCATTTCAGATCGGATAACCAGCTCCCCGATCAATCCTGCATTGCCCTGCGCAGGGCCAACCCCAACCTGTTTCCGATGTATCGGGCGCTCTCCGGCAAGAATGGCGAGGGCTGGGCGCTCAGCTACAGTTGTCGCAGAACCTTTGCGGTCTGGCGATGGCTGCCTGAACTGAATTGGGGCCTTGTGCTGCGCCAGGACCGTGACGAGATTCTGGAGCCCATCCACAAGCTGCAGAGTGAACTGCTTCTGTTTACCCCGCTGGCCATACTGTTCCTGTATTGGATGGTCTACCGTATCGCCTATAAGGTTACCGAACCGATGACCCGACTAACCCGGGAGACCGAACAGGGGGATATCCGGCAGTTTGAGCCCGGCACGGTCTCGGAAGTCAACAAGCTGGCTGCCGCCCTGCAAAAATATGAGCAGCAGCTCATGGAAGAGAAACAGAATGCGGTTGATGCCAACCGCACCAAGGATGACTTCCTGGCGACCATGAGCCACGAACTGCGGACGCCCCTCGCCGTGATCATTGGTAACTGCGAGCTACTCAAAAGTAATGCGGACATTGATCAACAGGTGCTTCAGCAGTTGTCCACCATGGAGAATGCTGCCCAGCACCAGCTTGCACTGGTCGGTGACATTCTGGATCTCAAGAAGGTGGAGTCAGACCAACTGGACATCGACGAACACCCCTTTTCAGTATGTGAAATGATCCGTGAAATCGAGCAGATGTTTTCGACCGAGGCAGAGAGCACAAACCTGAGGTGGAGTGTCAACTGCCCGGCAACATCCGGGCTCATTATCGGAGACGAACAACGCATCAAGCGAATCCTGCTCAACCTGGTTGATAACGCATTCAAGTTCACTCACCAGGGATGGATTACCCTGATGGTGGAACTGGAGACCGGAGTGCTGCACTTTACGGTAACGGACAGCGGTATCGGCATGTCTGAAGATATCCAGGGCCGACTGTTTGAGCGCTTCAAGCAGGCTGACAGCACACTTTCCCGCCGCTTTGGTGGGGTGGGTTTGGGACTCTACATCTCCAACCATCTGGCCAGAAGCATGGATGGATCGATCTCTGTATCCAGCAAGGAGGGGATCGGCTCCAGTTTTGAACTGATCCTACCCTACAAGGTTGCCCATCAAGAAGTGCCCTCAACTGAAGATGACTCTGGCAAAGAGATACAAACGTCAACACTGAACGGTTCCGTACTGGTCGTTGAGGACACCCATACCATTCAGCAGTTGGTGAAGCGTATTCTGGAAAAGATGGGCGTAGAGGTAACGCTTGCCGGTAACGGTCAGGAGGCGGTTGATCTGGTCGCAGCACGCAGATTTGATCTGGTTCTGATGGATTTACAGATGCCGGTCATGGACGGTATCACTGCGAGCAAGCAGATCCGGGCCAGTGGCAACCAGGTGCCCATTGTAGCCTTGACCGCAAATGTGATGCAGAAACACCGGGATGCCTTTGAAGAGGCCGACTGTAATGGCTTCCTTGAGAAGCCCATCAACAAAGAGGCCTTGAGAGAGGAGTTGGAACGATACCTGCACAGTGGCTGAGCTCGCTGAAGAACAACTGCAGTTTGCAGGCTTCAAGCCATGGCCGAGAAGACGCAGTCGATTACTCTACAAGCACGGCCCCCATCATGGTCAGTAACTTTCCGGTCAGTTTGGGCATCTTTTCCACATGGCCGAGATCATGTGCATCGCAGATCTTCTTGCCGATATCCGTCAGCTCCGGATGACCAAAGGTTGAGCCGAACCCTTTGATATTATGGGCATGCATCCGCACCTCCTCCCACTGCTGTCCGGAAAAAACCGCCTCCAGCTCTTCCTTGATCTCCCCGATTCGCTGGATAAACATCGCCATCATCTCGTCGTCAATGACCAGCCGGTTCTCACTGACCTCCACCTCTTCATCGCTATAGGGGAGATATTGCTGCAGTACCGATCGAAACGCGGCCCGATCAATGGGCTTACTGAGAAAATCGTTACATCCAGCCTCGAAAAAGCGCTCGCGATGACGCTGCATCACATTGGCGGTCAGCGCCACAATGGGGGTATGCACCCCGGTTGCTCTCAGCATCCGGGTTGCCTCGATGCCGTCCATCACCGGCATCTGCATATCCATCAGGATCAGATCAAAAGTGCTCTGCAGACCACGCTCCAGCGCCATCTCTCCATTCTCAACCACATCGGTGGTCAGACCCATACCCTCCAGGGTACGGGTCACCAGTAGCTGCATCTCGGGCGTATCATCCGCCACAAGTACATGGCCTTTCAGCTTCCGCTCGACCGACTTCCCACTCTGCTTCCCATGCCGGGAGGCCTGGATATCGGTTGGTCTGTAAGGCAACACCAACTGGAAGACGGAGCCTTCACCCACTCGGCTGGAGGCATCGATATAACCACCCATCATCTCTGCAAGATTGAAGGAGATATAGAGCCCCAGGCCACTGCCCCCAAACTGTCTCGAGATTGAGGAGTCGGCCTGTTGAAAACGCTGGAACAGCCGATCCATCACCTCTGGTGAGATGCCGATCCCGCTGTCCTTCACATTGAAATAGAGATACTGCTGGTCATGCCAGCACTCCAGTGAAACCGATCCCGACTTGGTAAACTTGAGAGCATTATTGAGCAGATTCACCAGAATCTGCAGAATTCGCCGTACATCCCCCACCAGCAACTGTTTTTCAACTTCACGCTGGCTGATCGTAAAGGTGAGCCCCTTGTCCGATGCCTGATCGGAAAACATCAGCTCCAGATCCATCAACAGAATGGATAGGTCGTAGGACTGCTCCTCAATGTCGAAAGTGCCCGACTCGATCCTGGACATATCGAGGATATCACTGACCAGCGCCAACTGTTGGCGGCCTGCCGCACCGATGGAGAGAAGCACTTCAATTTGCTCACGATCCTCAATCTGCTCTGCCAGCAGCTCACAGTTCCCGATGATGGTTGTCAGAGGTGTACGCAGTTCGTGGCTCATCGATGCCAGGAAGTTATCCTTGGTAAGATTGGCCTGCTCTGCAAGCTCCTTCGCCTCGATCAGCTCCTTTTCAATTCGCTTCGCCTTGCTGATATCGGTCTGGATGGAGATGTATTTGGTGATATTTTCCGCCTTGTCGAGGAAGGGAACAATCGTCTCCTGTACCCAGTAACTCTCCTCTCCACCTTTCTTCAGATTTCTGACCTCACCATGCCAGACGCCTCCACTGCTGACAATTCTCCAGAGATCATCACACAACTCGGCGGATTGCGCCCCCTCCTTCATCTCCCGCAGTTTCCTGCCGAGCAGCTCCTCACGCTCATAGCCGCTGATCTGACAAAAACGGTCATTGACCCGGATGATTGCCCCGTCGGCATCGAATACGGTGACGATGGCATGCTCATCAATCGCCAGATTGAGACGTGCCAGCTCGGCCTTGGACTGCTCCAGTTCGGATGCGGTCAATACGGACTGTGACTGTTTCTTGACAAACTCTCTGAGCCGATCCCAGTTATGGGACAGTGAGATGACCAGTTGAAGCAGATCATTACGGTCGAAGGGCTTGTTGATAAACTCGAAATTGAGCCCAATACGATCCCGGATCTCCTTCAGTGAGTAGTCCATGAAGGCGGTAGAGATCACGATGCGGACCTCCTGATCCAGCGAACGGATCATCTCGGCCGTCTCAAGACCATCCCAGCCGGACGGCATGCGCATATCCAGCAGAATCACCGCATACGGGTCTCCGTCAGCGACCGCCTGCTTTACCTTTTCAAAGCCCTCTTCTCCACTCAGTGCCTGATCAAGGCGAAACTCGGGAATATTGGGCGACTCACTCTCATGCTGATCCCCGAGGACTGCGCTATAGAGTGCCTCCTCCAAATCATACGCGGTGTCATATCCAAAGATATCCTGATAGGAGTCATGAATATCGGGCTCGTCATCGATCGTGAGCAAGCGCCAGGACATTTGATCTGTACTGTTTACCTCTCCCATTGATCCCAACTGATACTAGTGCCTGTCCGAAATCACGCATCATGGCCACCTGACTGGCGACCCCCCCTGGTCAACCTGGATTGAGCACATCACAGCATCCATTCTCCTGTTGCATCCGCTCACGCCTCCTCAACCCTGCTCTCCCTGACAAGCCTGAACTGACGTAGCCGCATCCTGATCAGGCTGAAATATATCAGGAGCGTTCCGAAGAATAACATACCTCCGATACGAAATAGTTTTTTTCTCTGCTCCACCACAGGCTTCTGATAAACGGCCAGTGGGAGCAATTTCACCAGATACCAGTGGCCGGATAACGACTCTTCAGCCCCCTCCCCGTTCAGCTCCAGCATGACCATCGTAAGCAGTCCTGCATTCAGATCTTCAAGCTGAAACTGTCTCTGTTTCCCGATTGCCTCCATCAATACGGCACCATCCTGAACCCGTGGCCACTCCTGATCGGCATGAAGCGTGACAATCCACTCCTGCATCGGTCCCAACAACCCGACACCAGCCTGCTGCAGCCGGTCCGATAGCGTATCCCCCGCCTCTGTCTCGGACTGAAACAGCCGCGCCTCCATCGCACTGCGATTATCCAGGGTACCACGCAGCTCGGCCTCAACTTCACGTTGCAACCGTTGCAGGGTAGTCAACTCCCGCGCCTTGGTCATCTGCAGGCTGGCGGACAGGCGTTCTTCACTGTCATAGTAAAACAGGAAAAAGATCGCACTGATCCCCAGCACAAAAAGCAGGTCACTCTTCAGATAGACAATGCTCTTCAACATGGAGGGCTCGGCTCTGTTCACGATGGACACCTCCGTCACTTCCAGTACACCTTCTCACCGATCGACTGCACCGCATCGGCCAGCCGCCCCGCCAGGATGTAACTGATATTGAAGTTGAGCCTGGCAACAATATTGGGAAAGAACTTGAGGTCCTTTTTCAGCTTGTCCGCATTGAAGCTGAGTACCGAAACATCTTCAATCGCCTCGATATCCGCACTACGCTCCGAGGCACGGATAAATGCAATCTCTCCAAAAAGATCCCCCGGTTCGATATGCGACAGCTCGATACGCTGTCCATCCGCCGTATTGCGATAGACGACCGCACGACCGGACAGTAGCAGATACATATCGCTCTCTACCGCCCCCTGTCGAATGATCAATTCACCCTGCCTGAACTCCCGGCTTTCAGAGATGAAGATCGCCTTGTAACGCTGATAGTTGGTCATCCCGGCAAAGAAAGGGCTGTTCTCCAGCACCCCTTTTTCAACCTCAACGGAAAGCACCTGATGCAGTCCGGCCAGACGCACATAGGTAAGGATCACCGGCGTCACCAGCAGATTGGCAAATATCGAGAAGAGCATAGTCAGTGACGCCAGTGCCCCGAACTGGGCAATCACGGTGAAATTGGAGAGCATCAGCACCGCGAAACCGGAGGCGAGCACCAGACTGGTAGTGACTAGCGGTGTGGCCTCATCCCGCACGGTTTCACGCACCGCCTGTGGGTAGTTGGAAGTATGGCGACAACGTTCGTTATAGTGGGAGAAGAGATGGATGGTGCCATCGATCGCCACCCCGATTGCAATAACCGCCACCATCGCGGTTCCGGGATTGAGCGGAATACCGAACAGCCCCATGATACCGAACATCAGAATGATCGGAATGATGGCCGTAACCACCGCAATCACACCTCCCCGCATTGAGGTGAACATCACCGACATGATCACAAAGACAATGATGAGAATCAGCAGCAGGGACTTCACCTGTCCGATCATCAACTCCTCGGCAGCCTGGTTGACCAGCAGATTCTCGCCCACAATATGGGCCTTGAGGCTGGAACCGGCCAGGATGTTGGCCACCTCCTGCAGCTCACGAACATGCCGATTCAATGTATGCGAGTCACTGATGTTATGACGGACAATGATGCTGGCCCGCCTCATATCTTCACTGAGGAAGTGTTGCAGGTCCCTGCGGTGGAAGAAGAGCAGATACTGCGCCACCAGCTCTCGTGTCTCCGGCAGGTCAAGGCGCACATTGGTCAAGCCACTGCGCTCCTTGAGCGGCAGCATGCGGTTGTTGAACTCATAGTTGATCACCGCCAGGTAGTCCGCAATGGAGTTGGAACGGTCAAACACCGACTGGCTGCGAATGAAATGCTGAATATCAGCCAGCTTGCGAATATTTTCCGGATACTGGAAGGCCTTCTCCCGATCGGATTCCAGCACCACATAGAACATCTTGATCCCGGAGAGCTGCTTGTGGATTTCGGTTGCATCCTGAATCAGTGGCTCATCCTCCTTGAAATAGGACATTGGATCATTGGTCACGTGGAGCGTCTGTGCATGAAAGAGCAGAAATCCACAGAGCAGCGCGGTAGAGATCAGCAGGAGCCTGGGAAAGTGCTGCTGCACGAAGTTGAAGGTTTCCGACACCAGTCGAGGCATCAGACGCAGCCCTCCGTTACGGGTCAGGGAGCGGTTTTGAAGCGGGCCGAAATGGGCCAGAATCAGTGGCACCATCAGAAGTGTCACGACACCATTGGCAAGAATGGAGACACTGGCCGCCAGAGAGAACTGGCGAATCATCTCAATGTCACTGAACAGGTTACTGGAGAAGCCGATTGCTGTGGTGATGATGGTCAGGATGACCGGGAGCCCCAGGCGCTTCACCATCCACTCAACGGCCATGTGTCGGGTACGTTTGTCCCCCTCCTTCAGTTGACTCAGATAGGTGGATAGCAGATGGGTATCTTCGGTGGAGCCAATCACGATCAGCAGTGACGGCAACATGGCGCTGAGGATATTGAGCGGAATATCGGCCCAACCCATAAAGCCCAGCGCCCAGATGATGCTGATCACAGAAGTGAAAATCGGGATCAGTGCCGCCACCGCACTGCGCAGAAAGATGAAGGTGGCGATGACCAGCACAATAATGGATAGGCCCCCCAGCGTCTTGAAGTCATCAAACAGGCGTTCCCGAATTTCGACATGGATTCTGGAGGCACCAATCTGCCTGACTTCATCAAACTGCTGCTGGAAGCGTCCGACCAGTTGCTGCAGGTTCTGGTTGACATGCTGATGAAAGCCTTCTCCTCTCTTCTGCTGTCCAATGGAGAGAATAATGGCGGTAGCAGCCCCATCTTCTGACAGATAGTTGCCCTGCATCAGCCGGTTCTGCAGTGCAAGTTCGCGAATCTCCGCTGCCTCGCTCAATGTCTCCGGGGGCTTGGCAATCACCGTAGGATAGCTGGTGACCTGTTCATCCCCCCCTCGAATGGTATGGATGGTAAACAGATCATCCACACGATCCACAAACGGTAACGCCACCGCTTCACGGTGGAGGGCCTCCAACGCCTTCAACTTCTCGGGTGTCCAGAGCTTTTCATCCCGAACATAGAGGATGGTCGGGTTATCAGAGCCAAACTCCTCAATCACACGCTGATAGACCTGACGGGCCGGATCATTGTATGGAATCAGACTGTCCACGCTGGTATCGATCTCGATTTTGGGGATCTGCAACGCGGCCAGAATGGTGAGTATCAATAGCAGGAAGGTGCTGGTGATCTGCCGCTTCAACCCGATCAGTAGCCATCGATTCAACATTATTCTGCTCCCGATGATGAGAAGGTGTCCGTTGACGCCTCATCAGGCTTTGGTGGTGCCCCCTGGTTCTCGCTCAACCACTGCAGGGAAAAGAGTTCAGCAGGAACATAATCCTTTGAAAAAACACGCCGATCCACCTTGATCAGGGTCTGATGTCGACTGGTCAGATCACGCATCAGCACCATATTGGCAGACCACAACGCTCCACCAAGCGGTTTGAGGTCGTGCGCACTCTTCTGCCGAATCAACTGTCCCAGATGGTTGATGGTATCGGTGCGGACAATATAGTAGTTATCCTTGCGCACATAGTGGCGCCGCAGATAGCCCGCATGAGGATGCTCCACTTTCGGCACACCCTCAATCACCCAGTAGTCGACCTGATCCATGGTCTCTTCAGACAACAGCCGATAGCGGTATTGCTCCAGTGGCTCCGGCAACAGGTCGTTGACCATAAAGTCGGTGCCCAGAAATTTGTTCTGCATCGACTGATCGGCCCGATGGGAAAGATTGCTGGAGATCAGTTGAGGGCCATAAGCGGGCAGATAGAGCTGAGAATGCCAGTCACCTTGATGATCTCCGGTAGAGAGGACCGCAACCCCACGGATCTCCTCAGGGTGCTCAAACAGCAGCAGCGTGGTTACCAGACCCGCCTCGTCCATTCTGGAAAAGAGGCGCAGTCGACGGGTATCATGCTGACCACCGGCACTGGTGAGTACCATGGTCTGCTCTTCATAAATATAGGGTGATTTCTGATGTCGTGCCAAGGACTCCTGCATGATCACATCGGCATCCTGTCCCAACGATGCACCACCATACAGGCAAGCCATCGCCCACACGGTCATGTGTAGAACATGTCTAGCCGATACACCTCGAAGCAGCCTGTTCATGGTACGAATTTCTGGATCTGTCCACCCACTGTACGGCTCAGTTGTGCAAACAGGGCACCCATCTCGGCAACGATCATCTCCTTGTTTTTACCTTCAATCGGTGACTGGGAGCGCAGCTCATCGATCCGTGCGATCAGTAGTTCACGATTCTTTGCACGGGACAGACGCCACTGGGCGATCAACGAGACCCTGCCATCCTCCATCCGCTCAAACTGGAGAATATCGAGTTCCAGCCGCAGACAGGAGGCACAGACCTTGTGCGACAACGCAAAGCTGACATTGGGGGTGCCCAGCTGACGTGACAGGTTGATGGAGAGGGTACGCTGCAGGTTTTTTCGCAGGTTACCACCCCACTGATGCCCTTCGGACATCTGCAGGCGATGTGCACCGGAACGGACAACCAGTTGAGGGCGGTCAAGATACTCCGGCAGTGTCAGGCTCGCGATATTGATCTCCAGCGTCCCTGTTTCATCCTTATCGGCTGCCTCTGTCTGCGGATTGATCACATAGAATCGAACCGGAGGGCTGGTCCCTCCAACGCACCCCTGCAAGATTACCCCCATCAATACCACCACGATCCATCTACTCATCTATTCTCCCCTGATCCCTTTACCACTAATCAACGCCTCTGGATTGCGCTCCAGCATCTCCATCAGAATACGGGCGGAGCGCGCGGCCTCCTCAAGCTCGGCAATGGCCCGAATGGCCCCACTCTGTACCGGTGAATCCGGATGCAGCAGACTGTTCATCAACTGCAGCGTGGTACCCGTCTTTTTGAGCAGATCATCTGCTGAGGCAATGACCTCCTCCACTCTGGCCTGCTCCATCCTGGCAGTCACCCGTTGCAGTCCCTGCATGGTCTTGTTCAGCTCAGTCACGGCCTGCTTGAGCTTGAGTGAGCGAATCATTCCGTTACTGTTTTCCAGTAACGTGACCAACTCATGGTTGATTCTGGCAACATCGAGCTGGTTGAGCTTGCCCAGTATTCCCTGAACCGAGGCGGTCATTGCCGCCATATCTCCCGGTATGGTCGGCAGTTCCGGCAGGTTGGGATGGGCATTGACCCGCTTGGCAGGGGTGTCCGGGTGAATGTCCAACGCAACATAAAGTTGGCCCGTTACCAGGTTGCCGGATGCCAACTGCGCACGCAGTCCCTGTTCAACCAGACGTTCAAACAGCACGGCCGCCTCTGCAGCGTGTCCTTCACCACTGATTGCGGTAATCCGCTCCGGCTCGATTTCAATCAACACCGGTATCAGATAGTCACTGCCATCAAAATTGAACTCCAGACTGATATCGACCACTGAGCCAATCTTGATCCCCTTGAACTCAACCGGCGCCCCCATCGAAAGGCCCCGCACAGAGCCCCCAAAATAGAGCACGAAACGGGCCTTTCTGGTGAAAGACTCCTCCAGAATCGTATCCAGATTCTCATGGAGTGTATAAACCAGTGAGCGGGTTGAGACCGGGGCCTGCTCGGCTTCATCCAGAGTATCAAAGGCGATTCCCCCATAGATCAGCGACTGTACCGAGGCGGTACGCATCTCCATCCCATCCGCCCCCAGCGAGAGGTCAACACCACTGACATTCCAGAAGCGTGTATTGGCCTTGACCAGATCATCATAGGGCGCATTGATGAAGGCATGGACATAGACGCTGCGATAATCATTTGCCAGCTCGTAGCCCGTTACTTCCCCCGCCTGGATTCCCTGATAATAGACGGGCGAACCACGATCAATCGATCCAAGCTGCTGCGCAATCAGAATCACCTTTTTGCCCACTCTGCCCGATGTGATCACCGGTGGCTGATCCAGCCCCTTGAAATCATGAACCGGATCACCCAGCCCCGGATCAAGCTCAATGTAGACACCGGAAACCAGTGTATCCAGACCGGATGCTCCTCTCAGACTGATGCGTGGCGTCACCACCCAGAAACGGGTTCCCCGTTTAAGCAACTCATCGGTGCCGTAATCAAAGCTGACCTCTGCAACAATCTCCTGAAAGTCATTTGAGAAACGGACACTCTCAACCGTGCCGATCGGTACATTCCTGTATTTCACCCGGGTCTTGTCGGCGACGATACCGTCGGCACTGTTAAAGGTGATGGTCACCCTTGGCCCCTGCTCGGACAAGGTCTTCACAACCAGCCAGCCACCGACCACCAGAGTGATGATCGGAATGATCCATACCAGCGAGAATTCACGACCATGGTGGACAATCGGCTTGGGTAAGGCGCTGTTTTCCGGCTCCATACTATCCATTCACCTTTTCCGTATACCAGATTGTCTGTGGATCGAAACGATGTGCCGCCAGCATGGTTACAATCACAGCCGCACCAAAAAATGTGGCAGCAATACCCGGCTGAATCGTTGCCAGTTCACCAAAATTGACCAGTGCACTCAATAGTGCCACCAGAAAGACATCCACCATTGACCAGGACCCGATGGCCTCGGCCACTCGATAGATCCTGGTACGATCCCGCCTGCGCCAATCACTTTGTTTGTGGACACTGACGACAAGAAAAATCAGGGTCATCAGTTTCAACAACGGCACAAGAATGCTGGCGAAGAAAACGATCAGGGCAATCGGCCACATCTCTGCCTCGATCAGCTTGATCACTCCCCCCATGATGGTGCTGGGCTCCCCTTGTCCCAGATGTACAATGGTCATGATTGGATAAAGATTGGCCGGAATCAGCAGCAGTGCGGCGGTCACCACCAAAGCCACGGTCACCTGATGATTACGCGGCATATGGTGTAGCGATGCGCCACACCGTGGACAGCGCGATGCTACTCCATCCGCCGGGATGAGTTGATTGCAGGTGTGACAGGAGAGCAGGTTTTCACTCTGTATCGTGGGGTTTGCATGTCGGGAATGCAGTACCAAGGTGGCCTGTTCCTGCGGTGGCCACAACATCGAGCGATGAAAGCTGCGCTCGGCTGCCGTCAACACAACCAGCAAGGCAAACAGTGCATAGAGGGATATCCCCGGCACCACGGTCGCCATATCCTGTAATTTGATAATGGACAGCAGCACTGCAAACATCATGACACCCACCATGCTCCAGGGTGCAAAATGGTAAATGGTCTGGACCAGACGGCCGCTGGGGGCGTACCTCGGATCAAACCACTTGTTGAATAACAACCAAAGCATGCCAATCATTATCACAGCCGGAAACAGCACACTGGTCAGCAAGACGACCAGAGCGAGTTCGGCCATTCCCTGCTGATAGAGCTGCACGGCTCCACTGATCAGATAGCTTTGCTCCAGACGGTCTCCTGTCTGCAGTGACAGCAGAGGAAAGCTGTTGACGATAATCCAGAGCATCAGGGCGCTCAGATAGAGGGCGATGGGGCGCCCACAGGCACTGGGAGCCGAGCGATAGAGCTGTGCACCACAGTAGCGACAACGGTGCAGAGCGCGCTCTTCCGTAACAACCATCTGATGTAGATGACCACACTCGCGACAGGCAACCATTCTGATCGGATCAGCATCGGTGTGACAGATATCCATTTGCCCCGGCATGGACTCAATAGGGTTGTTCATCTGTGGTTCAGGGTATCGACATCACAGCTACTGCATCTGCAATTATCATTATGTTCGAGTACGTTATTATCATACCGATGAGATGCATCAAAATAGCACATGGGTTCGTCAACGGGGAATCAGGGCCCTTTTCATTCAGAGGAAGTGCGTAACTCATGGATCATATTGATAGTTGGCTGATTCTACACCATACCCCCACGATAGGTGCTGTAACCTTTCGCAAGCTGATCGAACACTTCGGTTCAGCCGAAGAGGTCCTGTTACAGAGACCTGCTGCACTCAGACAGTGTGGACTATTGAAGCAGAGCGCCATCGACCACCTATCAAGAGAGCAATCAGTGCTCACCTCAACCATTCAGCAGGATCTGCAATGGCTTGAGCAGGAACATGCCACGGTCATTACACTCAATGATGCTCTTTATCCTCCTCTTCTCAGGGAGATCAGTGACCCTCCCCCGCTGCTCTATGTCCATGGAGACCCTGAACTGCTCTCCTTTCCACAACTGGCCATGGTCGGCAGCCGTAATCCGGATCTGCAGGGAAAGGAGATCGCACGACAATTTGCCCGACAACTGGCCCGGATGGGCCTGGCTGTAACCAGTGGCATGGCAATGGGGATCGATACCGAGGCCCATATCGGTGCACTGGATACCGGCAAGAGCGTCGCAGTCATTGGCACAGGACCGGACCGGGTCTATCCCGCCAGAAACCGCAAGCTGGCCCATCAACTGGTTGAACAGGGTGCAGTGATCTCGGAGTTTGCCGTGGGAACCGAAGCCAGACCGGAGAATTTTCCTCGCAGAAACCGCATCATCAGCGGGTTGGCACTGGGTACGCTTGTGGTCCAGGCAACGCTGAAGAGTGGATCACTGATTACTGCAAGATTGGCGATGGAGCAGGGACGCGAGGTATTCGCAATCCCGGGCTCGATCCATAATCCACAGGTCAGAGGAAACCATCAGTTGATCCGGCAGGGGGCCAAGCTGGTGGAGACAACAGCCGATATCGTGGATGAACTGGAGGGGATGATCCAGTTTGTCAGGGAGCAGATTACAACCGATGAAAACACGGAAAATCAATCTGTTAATGATGAACCCAAGGATTCAACCAGTGCCAAACTCTTACACTCGATGGGTTATGAACCTATACTGATCGATCAGCTTATTGAATATTGTGGATTGACGACAGAGACAGTTTCCTCGATTATTATGCAGCTGGAGATTCAGGGAGAAGTTGTATCTCTACCGGGAGGAAAGGTACAACGACGAGTCAGAGATTGAGTCTGGCAGTAACTGTTCAGTTCACCCCTGAATAGTGACGTATGGAGAATAACAAAACCATCATGCTTGAAGTATTAATGTATCTGTTCGAGAACTATGCCCATGATACGGCAGAGGAGCCGACCGCTCCGGCGCAACTGCAGGAGGAGTTGCAGCGTGCAGGATTCTCGGAACAGCAGATCAACCGTGCCTTTCACTGGCTCGAGGCACTCTCCGAGTTGAAAGGAGAGGTGACCTCGGAAACGGCAACCACGACGGCTGCGTCGTTTCGTGTCTATACCGATGAAGAGGCATCGATCATCGGCACTGAAGGTCAGGGGCTACTGCTTTACCTGGAGCAGATTGGAGTGCTCAATCGCGAAGCGAGAGAGGCAGTGATTGATCGCGTCATTGCGCTTGAGACGGATGAATTTGATCAAGAGCAGCTCAAGTGGGTTGTACTCATGGTTCTCTTTAACCAGCCAGGAGCGGAGTCTTCCTATGCCTGGATGGAGGATTTTGTCTATGAGGGTGCCCCTGAACTGATTCACTGAATGGCCACCTGACAGCATGCTGCGGTGACCCGCCCTTACACCTGTTGTGGCGATCAACTATTCAATGATCACCCTGGGTTCCTGTTTCCGCATCTCTCTGCAAGAATCTGCAGGCTGGTAAAGTACGTTTAATCGTTAAATATATTGTTTTATAGAGCAGACTCGTGAGTAAAAATCTGGTCATTGTCGAATCCCCTGCCAAAGCCAAGACCATCGAGAAGTTTCTCGGTACGGACTTCACGGTGATGTCCAGCTATGGTCATGTGCGGGACCTTCCGGGAAAGGGGTTGGCCGTCGATATCGAACAGAATTTCGAACCCACCTATGAGGTCAGTGAGGATAAAGAGAAGGTCATCAACGAGTTGAAACGCGCCACCCGCAAGGCCGATATGGTCTGGCTCGCATCGGATGAGGACCGCGAGGGAGAAGCCATTGCCTGGCATCTTGAACAGGTATTGGAGCTGACCGAAGATAACAGTCAGCGTATCGTATTTCATGAGATCACCAAACCCGCCATCCTTGAGGCGATTCAGAACCCAAGGTCCATCAATCGTGACCTGGTGAACGGTCAGCAAGCTCGCCGCATCCTGGATCGCTTGGTTGGTTTTGAGCTCTCGCCGGTGCTATGGAAGAAGATTCAGACCGGGCTCTCCGCAGGGCGGGTTCAGTCCGTTGCCGTGCGGCTGGTCGTCGAGCGGGAACGTGAAATCGACGCCTTTCAGCCGGTCTCCTCTTTCAAGATTTCCGCCCAACTATTAAATCACCAGGGAACGCAGTTCGAGGCCCGCCTGCCCAAGGAGCTTGAAGGGCTCAATGATGCCAAGGCATTTCTGGAACTGGCCAGGGGAGCTGCCTACACCATCAGCAAGATTGACAAGCGGCCTGCCAAACGCTCTCCAAGGGCACCGTTTACCACCTCGACCCTGCAGCAGGAGGCTTCGCAACGCCTCGGCTTCTCGGTACGACAGACCATGATGGTGGCTCAAAGGCTCTATGAATCTGGAAAGATCACCTATATGCGTACCGACTCGGTCAACCTTTCCAATCTTGCCCATGAGCAGGCAGAAGAGGTGATCGGCAGCCATTTTGGGAGTGAATATGTCCAACGTCGCCACTACAAGACAAAGTCTGCCGGTGCACAAGAGGCCCACGAAGCGATTCGCCCAACCGACCTCGGCAAGTCGACAGTCGGTGGTGAAAAGAATGAGCAGCGGCTCTACGAACTGATCTGGCAGCGCACGATTGCTTCCCAGATGTCCGATGCCCGACTGGAGCGCACAACCGCTACCATTGGCCTTTCCACCATGGAAGAGTCTCTCGTTGCCAAAGGCGAGGTGCTCACCTTCGACGGCTTTCTCAAGGTCTACCCCGAGCGTGGCAACGAGGAATCCAAACGCCTTCCCGCCCTCACCGAGGGAGAGGTGGTTGAGCTGGCAGAAATGCGTGCACTGGAATCATTCTCCCGCCCTCCGGCCCGCTATTCCGAAGCGAGCTTGGTCAGGAAGCTGGAAGAGCTGGGTATCGGACGACCCTCGACCTACGCACCTACGATCTCCACCATTCAAAACCGTGGTTATGTCAGCCGCGGTGAGCAGGAGGGCCGAGAGCGGACCCTGCGCATTCTGACCCTTCAAGACGATCAGATCACCTCACACGAAAAGATCGAGATGACAGGCTCGGATAAGGGGCGACTGATCCCGCAGGATATTGCAGGCGTTGTAACCGACTTTCTGGTCAAGCATTTCTCCGAGATCATCGACTACAACTTTACTGCACGGGTTGAGGCGGAGTTTGATGAAATTGCGCTGGGCAAGCTGGAGTGGCGCGAGATGCTGGGACAGTTTTACTGGCCGTTCCATACCGACATCGAAGGAGCCGCCGATATCTCACGCGAGGAGGCATCCCAAACCCGCCACCTCGGCACAGATCCAAAATCGGGTCGGCCCGTCAGCGTCAAGATTGGACGTTTCGGCTCGTATGCCCAGATCGGTACCCGGGATGATGAGGAGAAACCGCTGTTTGCCGGATTGCGCCCGGACCAGCGCAAGGATTCGGTAACGCTTGAGGAAGTGCTGCCGCTGTTTGAGCTGCCACGGCTGTTAGGAAGTACTGAGGATGGTGAGGCTGTGACCGTGAACACCGGTCGCTTTGGCCCCTATGCCGGCTATGTCGATATTGTGGTACGTGACCATCTGGAAGCCAGTCCAATCAAAGGGATTGAGCTACTTGCACAGAATGTCTCCATTGAACCGGAAGATCCTCACACCATCGAGCTGGAACGTGCGATTGCCTTTGTCGAAGAGAAAAAGGCCAGTGACCGGGAGAAAGAGATCCGCCTGTTTGAGGGCTCACCTATTCAGGTTCTGGATGGGCGCTGGGGCCCCTTTATCACCAATGGCTTCAAGAATGTGAAACCACCTGCCGATAGTGACCCGGCCACGTTGACGCTGGAGCAGTGCGAGACCCTGCTGGCCGAAAGTGACAAGGAGCGCAAACGACTATCCAAACAGTATCATGGGGGCGGCTTCACCCTTCTACGGGAGCCTGATGGTTTTCCCAACGCAACCCTGAAGGTCAAGGAGGGGAAGCTGGAGAAGGCACTGAAGATGGTGGAAGAGTTGGAGGCACAAGGAAAACGAATTCGCCTGATATCTGCCAATGGTGCAGCCGCTGCCCGTGCGGCCGAGAAACGCCAGGCCAGTGCGGCAACCAAGAAGAAAGCTGCATCGAAGAAAAAGGCGGCGAAAAAGAAAAGCGCCAAGAAAAAAAGTGCAAAAAAGAAAGTTTCCCGGAAAAAATCGTAATTAGTAGTGAATAGAATGGATAACTATTTTGTTGCAGTACTGATGGGTTCCAACTCTGACCTGCCAACCATGCAGGCTTGCCTTGATACCCTGAAAAAGCTTGATGTCCCCTTTGAGGTCAAGATCACCTCAGCCCACAGAACACCGACAATCACCCATAGTTATGTCAAGGAGGCTGAGCAGCGTGGCTGTGGCGTCTTTATTGCAGCGGCTGGGCTGGCCGCCCATCTGGCGGGGGCAGTAGCTGCAGCAACCACCAAGCCGGTTATCGGAGTACCGATGAATGGCGCACTGGAGGGGATGGACTCACTATTGTCTACTGTACAGATGCCTGGCGGAATTCCCGTAGCTACTGTCGCGATCGGCAAACCCGGTGCGAAAAATGCAGCCTATCTGGCCGCACAGATTATGGCAACGGCCGATGCTTCACTGGCAACCCGCCTGATTGAGGACCGGGAGGCCAATGCCAAGGCAGTCCAGGCAGCTGATGCCCAGTTGCAGCAGCAGCTAAAAGAGGAATAAAATCCCCTTAACGTAGTCAGGCTACTGGGGGTGGGTTATGAATCAATCACGCCAGATTCAAGGGTTACTGATTGCACTTGGGATCTCCCTGGTGTTATTGGTCGGTTTCTATCTCCTGCATATCAGCGTCTCCGACGAGAGTCGAAGCGGTAACGATGAGATGGCTGCAGAATCCACTACCCAGGATGCCTCAAAACCATCCGGTGGACAGCCGGGAACTGGCGGAAAACAGAAGGGCGAAAAGCCTCAGAAGATGTCAATGGAGCGCGGTGCCGGAGGCGAAAATCTGCTTGAGGCAATTGTAGGCGAGGGAGAGAGCCGTAAACAGATGAAGGATCATCTGCAGCGGATCAGAGAGAGTTCTCGCTAGCTAGCCCTGAACCAGCCTTCCATTCAGGCTAGTTTACGATCTTTCTTAAGATAAACTCGACCCTGCGGTTCTTTGCCCGCCCCGTCGCGCTCTCGTTGCTATCCACTGGAAGCAAATCCCCGAACCCGGTTGCGGTCAGTCGTGCCGGCTCGATGCGCCTGCTCTCCAGTACATAACGCAGGATACTGGTGGCCCGGATGGCAGAGAGTTCCCAGTTGGACGGGAACTGTACGGTCTTGATCGGTCGGTCATCCGTATGTCCCTGTATATTGACATTGAAATTTTTGTAGGGACGGATAATCTCAATGATCCGGTCAATGGTTTTATAGGAAGCCTTGGAGAGGCTGGCCGAACCCGACTTGAACAGCAGACCACTACGAATCTTGATGACCACCATCGTCAGTTCCTTGTCTGTTTCGGCGCTGACCGAAAGATGAATCTTGTGGCGGCGAATGTCACGCTTGATCTTCTTGTGCAACTCCACAATCTGCTTGGAGTTGTTCATGCTCTCCAGCAGTTTCATCAACTCCTTGGAGCTTCTCACCTTTTCAAGGAGCTGCAGGGTCTCGTCCGGATCTTCAAAGTTCTTCATCAGCTCCAGCGCCTTGATCTCCTCCTCCTTGAGCGGTTCAGGTGGCGCCTCCGGAATATCCATATCCTGATTAAACAGGGTATTGAATTTCTCGGGGTTAAAGTCAGAGATCACCTGCAGCATTACAAAGAAGACCAGAATGACGGTGGCCAGATCAGAGTAGGTGAGCAACCAGCTGTGTTGGTCGCGTGCGGTCTCTTCCTCGCCCTTGACCAGCTCTTCAATGGTTGTAAAAAGAGTACTTGCATTGGCCTCAAGCAGACTCTCGTCCCGAAGACTTGAATTGGATGACTGTGCAAGTGCCGCCTTGCGGCGTGCGGATTTGCTTGAGACCCCTAGTTTTGCCATCCGTTGCTACCTGTAGGCCAACCAGCCGGGATCAGACATCCGACTTGAATTCACGTCGCTTGCTAACCGGGATGAAGGCACTCGCCTTCTCGTACAGAATCATCGGGTGCTCACCACGCAGAATACTGATTGATCCGGTAAATACGATCTCCAGATTGGTTACACTTTCGATCATATGGGTGCGCAATTTACCGGCTGCAGGAAAGAAGAGCATGGTGGAGAGCAGCGACCCATAGAATGTAGTAGTTAACGCCAGTGCCATCGCCGGACCGACCATGGAGGGGTCCTCCATCTTGGAGAGCATGCTGATCAGACCGATGATGGTTCCGATCATGCCAAAGGAGGGTGCATACATCGCCATCTTGCGGAAGATATCCTGAATGACCATATCCCGCAATTTGACCGACTCGATTTCGGTACGCAGTGCTGCACTGATTACCCCTTCATTCATATTATCCGCTGTGAGCTGGATTGCCTTGTTGATGATCTCCGGATACTCATCCTTCTCCATCTTGGCCAGTGAGGTGAAGCCGTTATGCAGGGCATGCCGACTCAGATCAAGCATCAGCTCCAGCATATCGTTGGGGTCTTCATGTTTTCGAAAGAAGACCGAAGTAGAGGTTCGGATCGCCAGGATCACATCCCCCAGGTTGAAGGTCAGCAGGGTTGCCGAAATGGTCCCTCCAATCACCACCATCATCCCGGGCACATTGACGAAGCTGCTCACATCCCCTTGATAGAGGATGGCCCCAATGATCATTCCGAGGCCGGACAGTACACCAACCAGTGAGGCAAAATCCATGACAAAACTCCTACTTTAAGGAGTTGATGAGTATAGGGCTACACCTCAAGATAGTCCAGAATCCCCTCTGCCGCTTTACGCCCGTCCCAGACTGCCGAAACCACCAGGTTGGAGCCACGTACCATGTCTCCCCCGGCAAACACTTTGGGATTGGAGGTCTGCTTCATATAGGCCTGCTCTTCGGCAGCGAGGACACGGCCACGACTGTCGGTCTTGATCTGGTTACCGTCAACCCATGCGGGGGGGCTGGGCTGAAAGCCGAAGGCGATAATGACTGCATCTGCAGGAATGATCTCATCACTGTCGGGAACCGGCTCCGGCCTTCTGCGGCCATTTTCATCTGGTTCTCCGAGTTGGGTTGAGATCACCTTGATCCCTTCCACCTTGCCATCACCGACAATCTCAACCGGCTGGGTGTTGAAACGGAACCGTACACCCTCTTCCTTGGCATTGGCCACCTCTTTGCGGGAGCCCGGCATGTTCTCCTCATCCCGGCGGTAAGAGCAGGTTACCGATGCTGCACTCTGCCGGATTGAGGTACGGTTACAGTCCATCGCGGTATCACCACCACCCAGCACGACTACCCGCTTGCCGGCCATATCGACAAAATCCGCTGGATCTTTCTCATAACCATTGCAGTGGTTGACATTGGAGATCAGGAAGTCGAGCGCAGCATGAACACCGGGTAACGCTTCCCCAGGGATACCGGCGGTCATGTATTTGTAGGTGCCCATACCGAGGAAAATGGCATCATACTCACTCTCCAGGGACTCGAAGGTGACATCCTTACCGATCTCGGTGTTGAGACGGAACTCGATCCCCATCCCCTCGAAGATCTTGCGACGATTGCGCACGACCTCTTTCTCCAGCTTGAACTCGGGAATACCAAAGGTGAGCAGCCCACCAATCTCCGGATGGCGGTCATAAACCACACAGGAGACCCCATTGCGGGTCAGCACATCGGCACAACCGAGGCCTGCCGGTCCGGCCCCCACAATGGCAACCCTTTTTCCAGTCGGCTCAACGGATGAGAGGTCCGGACGCCATCCCCTGGCAAAGGCGTTATCAGAGATATATTTCTCGATTGCACCGATGGTGACCGCACCAAAACCATCTTCCAGGGTACAGGCCCCTTCACAAAGTCGATCCTGCGGGCAAACCCTGCCGCACATTTCGGGTAGCGAGTTGGTACGATGAGATAGTTCGGCCGCCTTCTCAATCTCTCCATTGGCAATCAACTTGAGCCAGTGCGGGATGTGGTTGTGGACCGGACATTTCCAGGAGCAGTAGGGATTACCACAGGAGAGGCAGCGATCTGCCTGGGTGGCGGCATCCTGCTCACCAAACCCGTTGTAGATCTCCTTATACTCGGTGATCCGCAGCTCGGCCGAGACCTTGGGCGGGTCCATGCGGGCGACCTCTATAAACTGATAGATATTGCTCATCAGGCAGCCTCCTTCTGCATACTCAACAGTGAATCGAGTTCCAGTGATTTCGGCTTGACCAACCAGAACATCGGTACAAAATCATCCCAGTCATTCACAATCTTCTGTCCCCACTGACTTCCTGTGGTGGTAACAAACTCCTCGATGGTCTCTCGCAGATGCTGACGATGGCCATCCATCTTCTCGGGTGTAATACGATGGATATCGATCATCTCATGGTTGTAGCGATCCACAAACCCACTATCCATATCGAGCACGTAGGCAAATCCACCGGTCATCGCCGCCCCAAAATTGACACCGGTTGGGCCCAGAACCACCACCAGACCACCCGTCATGTACTCACAGCCATGATCTCCCAACCCTTCAACCACCGCACGAGCGCCTGAATTGCGTACACCGAAACGTTCACCGGCAGTACCTGAAGCGAACAGGGTTCCACCAGTTGCTCCGTAAAGACAGGTATTACCCATAATCGGAGTCTCATGACTACGGAATGCACTCACTTCAGGTGGATAGAGCACCAACTGACCACCGGCCATCCCCTTGCCGACATAGTCATTGGCATCCCCCTCCAGGGTCATATGGAGACCACCGGCATTCCACACTCCGAAGCTCTGTCCGCTGGTACCGGTCAGCTTCAGCTCAATCGGAGCATCGCTCATCCCATGGTTGCCGTGACGCTTGGCAATCTCACCGGAGAGACGAGCCCCAATCGAACGATCGGTATTGCGAACGGAGTAGCTGAAGCTGCCACCCGATTTCGATTCGATCGCACTCATTGTCTCAGCCACCATCTGCTCTGCCAGTTCACCCTTGTCAAATGGCTCATTCTTGGGTTTGGTGCAGAACTGCGGCTTGCCAGCCAACCGTTCATTGGACTCGATATTCAACAGTGGAGTGAGGTCAAGATGCTGCTGCTTGTCCGTGTGCCCATCAAGCACCTGCAGCAGATCAGTACGACCCACCAGCTCTTCCAGGGTGCGCACTCCAAGGCCTGCCATCAGTTCACGTGCCTCTTCAGAGATGAAGCGGAACATGTTGATCACCATCTCCGGCAGACCGGTAAAGTACTCGGCACGCAGCCGTTCATCCTGAGTCGCAACACCAACTGCACAGTTATTGAGGTGACAGATACGCAGATATTTACACCCCAGTGCCACCATTGGTGCCGTACCAAAGCCAAAGCTCTCCGCACCGAGAATGGCCGCCTTGACCACATCCAAGCCGGTTTTCAGGCCACCATCGGTCTGTAGTCGCACCTTGTCACGCAGATCATTGGCACGCAGGATCTGATGGGTCTCGGTGAGTCCCAGCTCCCACGGTGAACCAGCGTATTTGACTGAAGTGAGTGGGCTGGCACCGGTTCCGCCATCATGCCCGGCAATGGTAATCAGGTCGGCATAGGCCTTGGCCACACCGGCCGCAATGGTGCCCACACCCGCCTCGGAGACCAGTTTGACCGAGACCAGCGCATCGGGGTTGACCTGCTTGAGATCGTAGATCAGCTGTGCCAGGTCTTCGATAGAATAGATATCGTGGTGAGGAGGCGGCGAGATCAGTGTTGTTCCCGGATTACAGTTGCGCAGCCGTGCAATCAGTGCGTTGACCTTCTGTCCCGGCAACTGTCCACCCTCACCCGGTTTTGCGCCCTGCGCCACCTTGATCTGCAGCACCTCGGCACTGCTCAGATAGTGTGGAGTGACACCAAAACGACCGGAGGCGATCTGCTTGATCTTGGAGACCTTGTTGGTGCCATAACGTACAGGGTCTTCACCTCCCTCGCCTGAGTTGGAGCGCCCACCAATGGTATTCATCGCAATCGCCAACGCCTCATGCGCCTCCGGGGAGAGGGCACCGAGTGACATCGCTGCAGTATCGAAACGCTGCGCAATGCTCTCCCACGGCTCAACCTCCTCCAGAGGAATCGCGGCCTGCTTCTCGCTCAGCTTCAACAGATCACGTAGCGTTGCTGTGGGGCGATTATTGACGTGGTTGGCATAAACCATATAGTCATCCCGGTTTCCACTGCGCACCGCTTGTTGCAGACTCTTCACCACATCCGGGTTATAGGCATGGTATTCACCACCATGCATGAATTTCAGCATGCCACCCTGATCAACCGGCTTACGCTGGTTCCAGGCGAGCTTCGCAAGGTTCTTCTGCTCCTGTTCCAGATCGGCAAAGCGGGTCCCCTCAATACGACAGGTGGTCCCACGGAAACAGAGATCGACCACTTCACGAGAGAGACCGACCGCCTCAAACAGCTGGGCGCCACGATAACTGGCAATGGTGGAGATTCCCATCTTGGAGAGAATCTTCAACAGCCCCTTATTGATTCCCTTGCGGTAGTTGGCGGCGGCCTTGGATAGCTCCAATCCCTGAATATCACCATTCTCGACCTGCTCATGAATAATCTCGTAGGCAAGCCACGGGTAGACCGCAGATGCGCCGTAACCGATCAGCACCGCAAAGTGGTGTGGGTCACGCGCCGTTGCGCTCTCAACCACGATATTGGCATCACAACGCAGGCCGGTCTCGACCAGACGGTGATGAACCGCCCCAGTTGCCAACAACGCATGTACCAACTGCTTATCCGCAGTGATGGCGGAGTCCGAGAGCACAATAATGACTTTACCATCACGCACGGCCTGCTCTGCCTGATCACAAATCGATTCAATGGCCCCCTTCAGCCCACCGGTCTGATAGCAGAGATCAATCCTGGTGTGGGCATAGGCAGAGTCGTCATGCGCAAGCAGTTGATTGAATTTGGTCTTGGAGAGTACCGGGGAGTCAACCACCAGGCGGCGTGCATGGCTCTGTGCCTCTTCAAAGATGTTGAGTTCACGACCGAAACAGGTCTCCAGCGACATCACGATCTGCTCACGCAACGGATCGATGGGCGGGTTGGTGACCTGCGCAAACTGCTGACGGAAATAGTCAAATGGTGAACGATTCCGGCTGGAGAGCACCGAGATCGGGGTGTCATCCCCCATTGCACCCACGGCTTCCTGTCCGGCCGTCGCCAATACCTGGATAATCTCCTGACGCTCCTCGAAAGTGACCTGAAATAGCTTCTGCGCCGCCTGAAACAGCGTTTGATCAACCTCGTCTATCTCGTCACTGCGACCGCCACCGATCCGGGTGACCAGTCGTTCGGTGCTTTCGCTCAACCACTGCTTGTAGGGCTGGCGGCTCTTCAACTGGTCGTCAATCTGGCCGGGCAGCAGCAGTTCACCACTCTCGGTATCCACCGCAATCATCTGTCCCGGGCCCAGGCGTCCTTTCTGTACCACATCCGCAGGATCATAGTCATAGACCCCGATCTCGGAGGCGAGCGTGATATGGCGATCCTTGGTGATCACCCACCGTGCCGGTCGCAGCCCGTTGCGGTCCATGGTACAGGCTGCATAGCGACCATCCGTCAATACAATCCCTGCCGGCCCATCCCAGGGTTCCATGTGCATGGAGTTGTACTCATGGAATGCACGCAGATTGGGGTCCATCTGCTCAATGTTCTGCCAGGCCGGTGGAATCAGCAGCCGCATCGCACGGAAGATATCAATACCCCCCATCAACAGTGCCTCCAGCATATTATCCAGGCTGTTGGAGTCGGAGCCGGTCATCGAGACCAGAGGGCGCACGGCATCCATATCGGAAAGCAGCGGAGTCTCGAATTTCATTGCACGGGCTACAGACCAGTTGCGGTTGCCTTGAATGGTATTGATCTCACCATTGTGTGCCAGATGGCGGAATGGTTGTGCCAGGCGCCACTGTGGCAGGGTGTTGGTGGCAAAACGCTGGTGATAGACACACAATGCCGACTCAAACCGAGGATCTTTCAGATCCCGATAGAATACCGGCAGATACTCCGGCATCACCAATCCCTTATAAGAGATGACTCGAGAGGAGAGACTCGGGATATAGAAGGTCTCATCTTCTGGCTCAACCGCCTTTTCGGTCAGCCGCCGGGCGGTAAACAGTGCCCGCTCCAGTTGCACCCGATCCATCTCTGTCGGTGCATTGACAAAAATCTGCTCAATATGTGGCAGAATGGTCAGTGCATGTTCACCACAGGCCGCCTCGGCATCCACCGGAACTGTGCGCCATCCCAATACTTCCAGTCCCTGGTCGGTCAGACTCTTTTCAAGAGCCTTGCGGGCTGCCGCCGCTTTCTCCACATCCTGATTCAGAAACACCATGCCGACTGCATGGTTCTCCGACAATACATACCCAAGCTCTTCTGCAATCGCTTGCATAAAACCTTTGGGGTGTTTCATCAACAGACCACAACCATCCCCCGACTTTCCATCTGCAGCGATTGCACCACGGTGGGTCATACGGTTGAGTGACTCAATGGCCGTCTGTACCAACCCGTTACTGGGCTTTCCATCCATATGGGCAATCAGCCCAAATCCACAGTTATCCCGTTCAAACTCCGGGCGGTAAAGTGGCCCAAAATCGTGTTGCTGACTCTTTGGCTGTGCAGGTCTATTCATAAACAATTCGCTGTGTCAGTGATCCGGATGATTGACCCCGATCAAAAAAGGGCCGGAAATTATATGCTAGAGCCAGTACTCCGACAACATGATATTGCTGATACAGCGCTTACCCACACTGTTCAAGACAAGGCACGACCATGCAGGTAAGCCACTCTATATCAAATGGTTGTATCTGTCCTTCCTCGTCCCGAGTGACCACAGGCCAGTAACGGCCAAAGGCCGGAACGCAGTATTGGGCGATGCGGATAGCTCCCTGCGGACAGTCAACCAACCGGCTGGCTTGATTCCTGCAAACAAGTAGTCGATGGCTTGTCGGTATAACGTGATGAAGGGCGTCAATACGGCCTTTTCTACCTCATGACAAACATCTAATTAATTGTAATTTATATGTTTTTTGCTCAGATATAACAATAAGAAGGAGACCGAGAATGAAAGCAATCAGTGCAGTCATCGTTTTGACACTTTCGATTGCCTCAAATGTATGGCTGTTTGCAGTAGATCCGGATACCAGCTATCATGCTGAGACAACCGGACAGGATTTCATCCCACTGCTGTCAAAATAGCACCCGCTGTAACCAAAAAGAGGGCACCCATGTACTTCATGGGTGCCCTGCTTTTTTTATGCTTCACCCTCTTCGAGATCGCGCGCCTCCATAAACACTTTTTCACCGGCGCTGATACAGCCCAGTGGAATGACCACCAAAGTGAGTATAGTGGAGATAAAGACTCCAAACAGCAGCGATACCGCCATTCCCTGGAAGATTGGATCAAGCAGGATGACCGCAGAGCCAAGCACCAGTGCCAGTGCAGTAATCAGAATCGGACGGGTTCTTGACTTGGCCGAGAGAATGACCGCCTCCAGCAACGGAGTACCGGTACGGAAAGAGTGCATGGTAAAGTCAACCATCAGAATGGAGTTCCGCACGATGATTCCGGCCAGTGCGATCCAGCCAATCATTGAGGTCGCGGTAAACTCGGCATCCAGCAGCCAATGCCCCGGCACAATTCCCAACAGTGTCAATGGGATTGGCGACATGATAATAGCCGGTATGACAAAGTTTCCAAACGCCCAGACAACCAGCATGTAGATGCCCACCAGCGCTACACCAAAGGCAATACCCATGTCACGGAAGGTTTCGTAGGTGACGGTCCACTCTCCCCCCCACTCGAAGCCGGTCTGCTTGTCGTTATCAGGGGCTCCCGTATAGGCTCCGCTACGTAGCGTAACCCCATCGGGAGTGACGTATCCCTTCTCCTCCAGAATACGTTCAACGTCCAGCATTGCATAGATCGGTGCGCCCAGTCTACCTACAGCATCACCAACCACAAACTCTACACTGCGCAGATCCTTGTGGAAGATAATCGGGTCACGCTGAACCTTGACGAACTCACCCAATTCCGACAACGGAATGGTGCGTTGGTCCATGGTCATGATCGGAAGATCCCCCAAGCGATGAAGATTGGAGCGTTTCTCGATCGGGATGGTCATCACAATATAGGTCGGCTCCAGAATCAGTGACTGGAAGATGGTAGCCGCCTCGAACTCTCCCATGACCATCGCCAAATGCTGGTTGATGGTCTCTACAGAAATCCCCTGCCGTGACGCCTTTTCGCGATTAATCACAAAGCGCCAAGTCTCCATCGGATTACGCATCAGATTATCTACATCCGAGATAATGCCGGACTCACGGAAGATCTGGGTCAGATCCTCTGCAACCTTGCGCCGTGTCTCCGCATCCGGGCCATGCACTTCAGCAACCACCGTCTGCAGTACCGGTGGCCCTGGTGGCATCTCGACAACTGTAACTGCGACCCCCTCAGCCTCTGCAATCGGCCTCAGACGATCTCTCACATCACTGGCAATCTGGTGACTGGTCCGTTCACGCTCGGTCTTGTCCGTCAGCTGGATGGCGATTTCAGCCTGCCAGGGGAATTGACGTAGATAGTAATGTCGTACCAGGCCATTGAAGTCAAATGGCTGGGCGGCGCCGATATAATTCTGGCTTGCCACAATCTCTTCAATATCCTCAATCTCCTGAGCGACACGGCGGGTAAAATTGGCCGTGGTCGCCAGTGCGGTCCCATCCGGCATATCGATCACCACACTGAAGTTGGCCTTGTTGTCAAACGGCAACATCTTCACCGGAACTGTGGTGTTATAGAAGAGGTACATCGCCGCAAAGAAGCTGACAATCAACCCCAGCAGAAAGCCCCAACCGTAGACCTTATTGTTGACCAGCAGGGTAATTGTCTTGCGAAAAAAGACATCAAGCTTGGCATCGATACGCTCATCCCGGGCCTCCATCGCATGGAGCTTCTCCATCGACGGCACGATACGCATCGCCAGCCACGGTGCAAAGATCAATGCCGCAAACAGTGACAACAGCATCGCAACCGAACCCAATGCCGGGATCGGCTCCATATAGGGCCCCATCATGCCGGTCACAAAACCCATTGGAATCAGTGCGGCCACTACGGTATAGGTGGCAAGCACGGTTGGATTTCCTACTTCACGCACGGCATCGACTGCCGTACGGGTATCCATGCTGCCGGCCATCAGCCAGCGCCTGTAGATATTTTCGACAATCACGATGGCATTATCCACCAGGAAGCCGATCGAGAAGATCAGTGCAAAAAGACTGACGCGGTCGATGGTATACCCCATCAGCATCGAGACAAAAACGGTACCCACCAACACCACCGGAATCGTCAGCAACACCACAATGGATGGTTTGATTCCAAGGCTGATCCAAACCAGAAAAGTCACCGCGCCGGTCGCAATAAACAGTTTGAACAACAGGTCATTGACCTTGTTGTTTGCGCTTTTGCCGTAGTTACGGGTCACCTCAACGTGGACATTATCCGGTATCAGGTAGCCTTTCAGATTGCTCTCCACCTCATCAAGCACACTGTTGACCACTGAAACACCATTGGCTCCACGCTGTTTTGCAAGTGCTATCGTGACGGCCGCTGCATCACGAACCTGATAGTCTCCCGGATAGGCCTTTCCGGTTGAGAACGAAACAATCTGTTTGGTCTCCTGTGGCCCCTCCACCACCTTGGCAACATCACGAAGATAGACAGGAGCGCCACGATGTTGTCCCACAACCAACTGTTCCAACTCCTCGACCTCTGAAAGAAAACCACCTGACTCCACAAAGAAGAAGTGGTCGCTCATCTCGACACTACCAACGGTATGACCAGTATTCGCAGTCTGAACGGAATGGACAATCTGCCCGGGACTGACCCCGAAACCTGCAAGACGCTCCGGTAGAATCTCGATTCGCACCTGTCGACTGCGTCCACCTGTCACAAAGCCGACACCGGTCTGAGGCAGCTGCTTCAGATGCTGCAGCACACTGACACCCAGGGTACGCAGATACTCATCGTCCACCTCTTCCGACCAGAGGGTGAGAGTCACTGAAGGTACATCATCAACCTCCTTGGGCTTCACCTGGGGAGGCTTGATCCCCTTGGGCAGCAGGTCAAGATTGGACTGGATCTTACTGTGTGTCTGAACAATGGAAGGCCCCATCGGCTCCCCCACTTCAAACTGCAGAGTAATAATGCCGTACTCACGGTCACTGGCAGAATAGACATGCTTCAATCCCGGAATTTCACTCAGTACACGCTCAAACGGATCGATGATCTGGTTGGCAACCTCACCGGATGAAAGCCCTGGAGCCGGGAAGAAGATATCAATCATCGGTACTGAAATCTGCGGGTCCTCCTGCCTCGGTGTGGCAATCAATCCCCAGATACCGACTGCCATCATTGCAATAAACAGCAGTGGTGAAAGTGGTGAGTGGATAAAGGACTCGGCCAACCGTCCTGCAAAGCCAAGCTCTACCTCTTCATGGCTCGCTTTCTGGAAAACCTTTTCCGGAAGGTGTTGAAAGTCGACCTTCTCATCAACAGTCTCTGGTTTTTGATTTTCCGGCGCATCGCTGGAATCCTGTGGATGCTCCTCCGCATCCGTGGGTCTCTTATCGTCAGTCATGTCGTTGTCCAACTCAGTTGGTGGTTAACCGAGGCACCCCTCCACACAATGCAGAGGGGGTCGTGAGATTCGAAATTACTGTGTGGATGTCGTGGTCGATGAAGGATTCACCAGCACACGCTCTCCAGGCTTTACACCTGAGAGAACACTGGACCAACCATTGCTGGCAGTATCCCCGATTCGTACCAGTCGCATCTCCAGTGAACCATCTTCACGCTGGACGAAGATAGCAGGCAGACTGCCACGCCACACAACCGCTGAGCGTGGAACAGTGACCAACTCATTCCCCCTTGATCCAGGGTCAGGCATGATGACCTCGGTATACATTCCCGGCGATGCCCCACTACCCTCTGGTATGTCAAACTTCACGGTAACCGTATGGCCCATCATATCGGCCATTGGAAAGATTCGGGAAACCGTAATCGGTACCACATCGTTGTTATGATCCAGACGAGCCTGAAGTGACATATCCTTGTGAAGCCCTTTTACCAGCCGCGCCGGAACCTCGGCACGAATCTGCAACTTGCTGGTATCACCAAACAGGAAGAGAGGAACACCTGGTTGGGCAGGCTGTCCGACTTCAACCATCTTGCGCAGAATAACACCATCAAATGGTGCCAGTATGGTTGCATTTTCGATGTTCTCATCCAGTTCACGAATGGCCGCCAATGCCTGCTTATATGCATTGTTGGCTGTTTCAACCTGTACATTCATCCCATACAGATTGGTCTGCCGCTGTGTACTGGAGTCTCCACGTCCACTCATGTTTCTCATCGGATTGGAGAACATTGTCATCATGCTGGGTAATCCCCCCATCATCGCATTTGGCTGTGAGTTGGGGTTCTCTATCTCATTCTGCAGCTGCATCTGTGCATTGCGAATACCCGCATCGGCACTGGCCAGTTGTGCCTCAGCCTGGGCACGTTTTGCCATCATGTCATCGACATCCTGACTGGCAAGCTTGTCTCCTTTTTTGAAGGCATCACCCTCTTCACCAGCCAGGAAGAGCACATCCCCCGGCATTTTGGCGACCAGGTTGACCTCACGATGAGGAATAACCGTACCCCCCAAGGAGACTGTTGCTCCAATTCGACTCTTTTGAGCAATGATAAATTCGCCGGTTGTCTGCACTTCAGCAATGGACAAAGGTGCCGTTGCAAGCACAAAAACAGATGCAATTATTTGATTCAAAACAGTTTTTTTCATGTTCCCGAATCCCGTCCCAATAATTTGAAGAGCACGTATTCTATTCTTGCGAATACTTGACTGTCAATTGATGAAAAACAATTAATGGAGAAATACAATTTATAGATCAGCAGGCGGAACCCCTGTGATAAATGTGGTTTTAAACCCTTTCCTCAACTGCTGATCACGCAGTGCGTAAAGCGCCTCCTCAGCATCCTCACGACACTCAAAGTGAATCTTTTTCAAACTGGTTGTACGCCCCCCCTGGGTGCCGGATTCACGAATCAGCGTCCAGCCATCAATCATATCCTCCTGAATCTGAATCTGGAAGAAGCGCAAGGGTACCCCATCAATGGGAGGTGTTTGCATATAGATACGCATTGTCAGGGCAGAGCGAGCGGATAATCACGGTGCCACTTCAGTATGCTCTCAAAAACCAGTGGCTCCTTGATATGGGTGATCTCGCCAGAACGTGGAAAATGCTTGTCCACCAACCTGGAAAGCCAGAAACGTAGCGCGGCTGCTCGCAACATGGTCGGCCATAGAGCCTGCTCGACCGAGACAAGTGGACGCTGCTGCTGATATGCATTCAACAGAGCTTGATATCGAGCCTGATCAATGGAGCCATCCGGGTTTACACACCAATCATTGACCGTAACGGCCACATCGTAGAGCAGCGCATCATTGCATGCATAGTAAAAATCGATGATTCCGGTCAACTGTTCACCGACAAACAACGCATTATCCCGAAACAGATCGGCATGGATCACCCCCTGCGGGAGCTGTTGTCGATCCTTCCGTCGCTGAAACTCCAGCTCACTGTGCAGCAAAGCGGCTGCCTCTTCGCCAATGACATGATCCAACTGACCACTTGCCTGCTGACACCAGGTAATATCTCTTGGATTCTCACGATACCCTTCAAAGAGGCCGACAATAGCATGCATGTGCCCCAGGGCCTCCCCCAATGCCCTGCACTGGGTTAGATTTGGTTTTTCAACCCCACCTCCCTGCAGCCGCTCAACCAGTGCTGCCGGCTTCTGCTTGAACTCACGCAGGTAATCCCCATTAATATCGGCTATCGGATGCGCACTGGGGACCCGATGTTCCGCCAGAAACGCCATGTAGTCGAGAAAAAAGGGGAGTTCGTCCCATACTATCTGCTCAAAAATGGTGAGAACATACTCTCCCCGTGTAGTGGTAACGAAGTAGTTGGTATTTTCTATACCAGCCAGGATGCCCTCAAATTGAATGAGTTCACCAACACCATAGTGACCAAGCAGTTCAGAAAGTTCATCCCTGCTGATGGTGGTGTAGACCGACATTGAGTTTAGCGATTAATGTCTGACTTCCAGCGAAACAACTCCCACTGAGGCGTCAGCATATCCGGGTGCAGGTCATCCTGTCGTGGCTCCAGATAGGCACGACCGCTCTGGGTATCCAATGAGTAGTTATGCCTGCGCTGCATGGATGAAGGAACGGCCGGAGTACGATTCAGCTCATCTTTCAGAGACTCCGTCTTGGGAATCTTTGGCGGAGTGATCGCAATGGCTGCTGGGGGCTGGGCCGATACCAATGCTGTGGTCAGCAGCAGCGGTACAACGAGTATTGGGGCTGATTTCATGATCTGGTTTCCACTACAAAAGAAGAAGGGACTCTTCCGGTACACTATCAATAGAGATAATACGATAAACACAGACAAACTTCTTGCAAAAACGATGACACTACAACCCAAACTGATTCTGGTAGATGGCTCCTCCTACCTGTTCCGCGCCTTCCACGCACTGCCACCACTAACCAACTCAAAGGGTGCACCAACCGGAGCCGTCTACGGCGTCATCAACATGCTGAAAACTCTTCTGGAACAGTATCAGCCAGAGCAAGTTGCCATGGTATTCGATGCCAAAGGGAAGACCTTCCGCGATGACCTCTATGCCGACTACAAGGCCAACCGCCCGCCCATGCCGGAGGAGCTGCGCAGCCAGATTGCACCACTTCACGCCATCATCAAGGCGCTGGGAATTCCTCTGATCGTCCATCCCGGAGTGGAGGCAGACGATGTGATTGGAACCCTCGCATTGCAGGCGGCCGAAATGGAAATCCCTGTGCTCATCTCCACCGGGGACAAGGATATGGCCCAACTGGTTGGTCCTGCAGTTACCCTGATCAATACCATGAACAACTCCATCATGGATCGCACAGGGGTAGAAGAGAAGTTTGGGGTTATGCCTGAACGAATCATCGACTACCTCGCCCTGATCGGAGACACCTCGGATAACGTTCCCGGAGTGCCCAAGGTGGGTCCCAAAACCGCTGTTAAGTGGCTGAACCAATATGGCTCGCTGGAACAGATCATCCAACATGCCGACCAGATCGGGGGCAAGGTGGGTGAAAATCTGCGTAACAGCCTCGATCAGCTGGCACTGTCAAAGGAGCTGGTTACCATCCGCTGTGATGTTGAGCTGGAACAACCGGTGGGTGCACTGATGACGACCACCCCAGACCAAAAGGCACTTCAGGAACTCTACCAGCAGATGGAGTTCAAGCGCTGGCTCTCAGAGCTACTGGGGGATGAGTCGGATACTGAAGGTGACGCAGTTGAAAAGAGCGAGCCACTCCAGGTTGAGACAATCATTACCGAAGCACAACTCATGCAGTGGATCGACACACTGTCAGCATCAGACTATTTTGCAGTCGACACCGAAACCACAAGCCTGCGACCGATGGAGGCTGAACTGGTGGGGATTTCGTTTGCAGCCCAACCGGGTCAGGCCGCCTACCTGCCGCTTGCCCACCAGGATCTGGAGGCACCGGAACAGCTGGACCGAGAGCAGGCGCTTGCCCTGCTGCGGCCCCTGCTGGAAGACCACGACCACCGCAAGATCGGGCAGAACCTGAAATATGATGCTGCCATCTTTGCAAACCATGGCGTTCAGTTGCGTGGCATCGCCTACGATACCATGCTGGAGTCCTATGTCATCGACAGTACCGCCACGCGGCACGATCTCGACTCACTGGCACTCAAGTATCTTGGCCACAAGAATATCAGTTATGAGGAGGTCGCCGGCAAGGGCAAGAAGCAGCTTCGCTTTGACCAGATCCCGATTGAGCTGGCGGCACCCTATGCAGCAGAGGATGCCGAGGTGACCCTGCGCCTGCACCAACTGCTCTGGCCCCGGCTCAGTGAGGAGAGTGAGAGGGAGCAGCTTTTCCGCGAGGTGGAGATGCCACTGCTGGAGGTGCTCGGCCGCATGGAGCGCAACGGAGTCAAGGTCGATGTTGAGATGCTGCAGCAACAGAGCATCGAACTGGCCGGACAGATCGAGCAGATCGAGCGGGAGGCCCATGCCGAAGCGGATGTTCCATTCAACCTCTCCTCCCCCAAGCAGATTCAGGAGATCCTGTACGAAAAGCAGGGGCTACCCGTACTGAAGAAGACCCCGAAGGGTCAGCCCTCAACCGCCGAAGCGGTCCTGCAGGAGCTGGCTGATGAGTACCGCTTGCCACAACTGATTCTGCAACACCGCAGCATGAGCAAGCTCAAGTCGACCTATACGGACAAGCTGCCACTGGAGATCAACCCCAAAACCGGCCGCATCCACACCTCCTACCATCAGGCAGTGGCCGTGACCGGACGTCTCTCCTCCTCTGAACCCAACCTGCAGAATATTCCAATCCGAACCGACGAGGGGAGACGAATTCGTCAGGCATTCATTGCAGAACCGGGTCGACTGCTGCTAGCCGCCGACTATTCACAGATTGAGCTGCGGATCATGGCTCACCTATCACGGGATGAAGGTCTGTTGGCGGCATTCAGATCCGGAGAGGATGTTCACAGGGCTACCGCTGCCGAAGTCTTTGAGGTAGCACCGGATGAGGTAACCACCGAAATGCGCCGCAGCGCCAAGGCCATCAATTTCGGCCTGATCTATGGCATGTCTGCATTTGGCCTTGCCAAACAGATCGGCACTACACGCAATGTGGCGCAACGATATGTCGAGCGCTACTTTGAGCAGTATCCAGGAGTGAAACACTACATGGAGGAGACCCAGGAACTTGCACGACAGCAGGGATATGTGGAGACCCTCTTTGGTCGTCGCCTCTATCTGCCGGAGATCAATGCACGCAATGCGCAGCGTAGACAGTACGCCGAGCGAACCGCAATCAATGCACCGATGCAGGGCACTGCAGCGGACATCATCAAGCGGGCAATGATCCGTGTGGACCAGCAAATGCAAACGACATCACTGGATGCATTGATGATCATGCAGGTACATGATGAATTGGTCTTTGAGGTAAGCGAGGAGGATATCGATCCACTCAGGTCACTGGTGAGAAAGGAGATGGAAGAGGCCGCCAAGCTGGACAGCTCACTACTGGTCGATATCGGGGTCGGAAAAAACTGGGATGATGCACACTAACCTGTTGATTGATATCAATGAAAGTGATTGTATCCAACAGACGGAACTTTTCTGGGTGCACCTGGTCGAAGGGGTTAACTGATTGATGCAAATTCATCAGTACCCCGTTCAGGATATCCTCCCTTGCCTGTGCGGGGTTTTGTTTTTGGGCCACACAAAAACAATAAGTTACTCTGAATCTACCTGCAGCCAGTCGAGAATCTTCTGGCCTGCCTCATCCACCCCAATTCCATTCATTGCAGAGAAGATCTGCACAGTCGTCTCGGGAAACTCCTCATCGAGCGACCGCTGTACCTTATGCAGGGTGTTCATCGCTGCTCCCCTTTTCAGTTTGTCGGCCTTGGTCAACAGCACATGGGTCGGCAAATCATGATATCGACTCCACTCCACCATCTTGTGATCGATTTCCGTCAGCGGATGGCGAATATCCATCAGCAGTACCAGACCACGTAGCGGTTCCCTCTGCTGGAGGTATTCGGCCATGTCATGCTCCCACTTCTGCCGGACCTTGAGCGGCACCTTGGCAAAGCCATAGCCGGGCAGGTCCACCAGAAAATGTGACTCATCCAGTGAAAAGAAGTTGATCAGCTGGGTACGCCCCGGTGTCTTGCTGGTCCGCGCCAGGCTCTTGTTCTGCGTCAATCGGTTGAGTGCACTCGACTTTCCCGCATTGGAGCGCCCACCAAAGGCAACCTCGGCAATACTCTGCGAAGGACAGCGCGACAGATTGGGGGCACTGGTATTAAATGTGGCTTGTCTCAGATCCATCCAACCATTATACGGTCGATTCTCAGGGCCATCATAGCAGCACCATCGTTCAATATACTTCGTACACCTCTTCCTTGCTTAATATACAGAAATTAAGTATTACTGGACCGGACCGGTCACTGACATGACGACTGCCCCATAGCAACTCGCTACCGGCAGATCACTTGCAGTTCGAGCAATTGCGAATATAATTGCCAATCTTCCATAACTTGTATGGATACCCACTGCGATGAACTGGGTGCAAATGAACGTAAGGAACAGATCATGAAAAAGGGTGTATTGACGCACACATTGGTTGCGGCCGCTGTACTGACTTCATCAGGAGTGGCAACAGCAGCTGGAGATATCAATGCAGGAAAAGCCAGAGCAGCGGTTTGCGGTGCCTGTCATGGAATAAACGGAGAGGGTAACCCTGCCTTCCCGGACCCGGCCAACCCAGGCAAGACCAAGGCTGTTCCAGCGCTGGCCGGACAAAATGCCGGTTATTTTGCAAAGCAGATACACGACTTTAAATCCGGTGCCCGCAAGGATGCCCTGATGACCGGACAGGCTCTACCTCTGGGCGATAGCGATATCGCCAATATGGGCGCCTATTATGCATCGATCACCCCCAAACCGATTGATGCCGATGCTTCACTGGTTGCCAAGGGTGAGCAACTCTATTTGGGCGGTGACATGACCCGTGGGATCTCTGCCTGTATGGCATGTCATGGCCCTGACGCTGAAGGAAACGATCTGGCCAAATGGCCTGCACTGGATGGGCAGCTCACTGGCTACACTTCGGCCCAACTGCACGCCTTCCGCTCCGGCGACCGCAGTAACGATCCCAACAACATGATGCGTGATGTTGCCAGCCAGCTGAGCAACAATGACATTGAGGCAGTGTCCGCCTATCTGGCCTCCATTGGTGCTGCAGCAACCAAGACAGTAACGGCTGCACCTGCCCCAACCAAAGCAGCTACTGCCGAAAAGACGGAAGAGATGAAAGAGGCTCCAGCACTTGTTCCGGCCATGGCTGAAAAAGAGGCAGCAGCGGCACCTGCTGTGGTGACCTCGGGCGGCGCCGATGGTGCAGCACTGTTTCAAGCTAGCTGCTTTGCTTGTCATGGTCCTGCCGCACCTGCACTCAACGCCCCACAATCCGGTGTGAAGGCCAACTGGGTGCCACGCATGGAAAAGGCTGGCGGCCTTGATGGACTGGTTGCCAATGCAATCAACGGAGTACCCGGTACAGCCATGGCCCCACGCGGTGGTTCCGGGCTTAGTGATGATGAGCTGAAAGCGGCTGTAGAGTACATGCTCTCTCAGTCCGGCCTCTAGCCAGATTACATTCAAGAGGTGCAAAAAAGGCTGCTGACAAACCCTCACCACAAGGCGTAATGTGCTGTTCACTTAAGCGGAG
>CAYFOR010000015.1:0-39250 GCA_964344785.1 uncultured Piscirickettsiaceae bacterium | reverse complement strand
AGTGTTTTATGCAGTCAAATGAGTTTTTGGCCTGTAACGTTGGGACACCAGTGGGCTGAGAATATCTCTGCCGCCCGTTCCCGTATTATGGATGCGGACTTTGCTGCTGAATCGGCTGAGTTGTCGAGAACCAGTGTGCTCCAGCAGGCTGGTCTTGCGATGCTGAGTCAGGCTAACCAGATACCGTCCAATGTATTGGCGCTGCTGCGTTAGCTGATCAGGGTTATCGCGGCGACCTGAGCCGTTATTGATAACTGAAAGTGAGAGAGTAGTTCCCCTGAAAAATGGGGGGCTGCTCTCTTTGTGCTGTCTGAAATGTTGGCAAACCGCCTGAAATTGTCTATTATGGATGTAGGCGGTAAATGAAGAGAGCCTCCCTGGTCCCGGACCATGATGCTGCATTCCCTTCTATCCGCCAATCACGCTGTTTGAATTTGGATGCAAAGAGTCACTGTTTTCCGCTTCAGATAGCAACGATTGGTTGGTTGTGACAGAAAGGGTGAAACGGCATGAGCATGGTGATCAATACAAATCTCCCGGCAATGCGGGCATTGAAGGCGCTGAATGATGCGCAAAATGCCGCTGATATCGCGATGGAGCGGTTATCCACCGGATTGCGCATCAATAGTGGTCGGGATGACCCTGCCGGACTTGCCATTTCCTCCAATCTGACAGCACAGATCAACGGTGCCAATCAGGCTGTGCGTAATTCCAATGACGGGATTTCACTACTGCAGTCGGCGGACGGCACGCTTGGCGAGATCGAGGACCTCTTTCAGGATATTCGTGAGTTGAAGGTGGAGTATGAGAATGGCACCTCTACCTCAACCGATAAAAGCTATCTGGATAGTGAGTTTGTGGAGCTGGCTGATGAGATTGGCTCGCTGATAGAGACCACTGAATACAATGGCATGATGGTTCTCAGCGGAGATGCAGAGAGTGTTACGATCCATAAGGGGAGTAATGACAATGTCAATATGACCATCACCATCTCTACACTGCAGACTGCATCTGCAATCACTACGGTTACCGGTACAATCACCTCCGATACCGGTGCAGCCTCGGCCTCAACACTGGAGGCATTCAGTTTGACGAATGTGGACTCTGCAATCGACAAGGTCAACTCACACAGGGCGATCGTTGGAGGGTATCAGAACCGTCTTGAGCATACGGTCAATAACCTGGAGAGTCTTGCGATCAATCTTACCGAGGCCCGTTCGCGTGTGATGGATGCCGACTTCGCAGTAGAGAGTGCAGAGCTTGCCCGGGCCGATATTCTACAGCAGGCAGGAATTGCCGTTCTGGCACAGGCCAATACCTCACCCCAGTATGTATTGTCGTTGCTGCAGTCCTAGAAACTGACAATTCTTGTCCATGCCTCTCGGACATTTTCTGTTTAGAATGTCAGAGAGGCATAGACAGGCGTATTTTTCTGTTCTGAATATGGAATTTCAGAAGAATTTCTTGGTGGGGGTGAAAGCTTTTCTATGTAACAAATTGTTTTGTATGGATCTTCCGTTTTTTAGTAAAGTGATGATTCACAAAAAAACTATCTAAAGTTCTACTGTTCGCTGCCGATACCATATATGAGATGTTGTGTTTCCCGCAAACTGTACTCTGCGTGAGAAACTTGTAATATATGTATTGAACCTAAGATATTGGTTCAGGTGAGTTAGGAGCTGACAATGGATATTTCAATGAATGGTCAGGTTTCCGGTGTACGGAGTGATCACGCTGTTCATTCTGCGGGTAAAGCAGCCGTTTTGGATGCGATTCCTCCTGTTGCAAAAGGTGGCAAGAAGGTTGCCGAGGCGTTTGCCGCAAATAGAGATCAGGTGGCTGTCAATCAACCGGAGCGGTTGGAGCAGGCTGTGGAGACAGTGAGTTCATACCTCAAGGTCGCCGCAACGGATCTGCAACTGCAGGTCAATGATGAGGCTGGTGGTGTGACCGTGGTTTCTGTGCTGGACCGAGAGGATGGCAAGGTCATCCGCCAATACCCGACGGAAGAGATGCTGGATCTGGCGAAGCGGATCACCCAGCAGATGACGGAGTTCCGCGAGGCCCTTGTCCATGGGGGTAGTATGGTGTCACAGGGTGTGTTCACCAATACGGTAGCCTAGCTTTGAATTGGCATGTAGTTTGCTTTCGTTGTGTTAAATGTCAGCGAAAGGCTGAAGTGACGAGGGATATATAATGGCGGATGCAAATCTAGGTTCAGATCTAATTTCGGTCATTGGTGGCGGAGCCAACGGCTTCGACGTCAATGCGATGGTCAACGGATTGGTTGCGGCGGAGCGGACACCGGCTACGGCGCGTCTTGATCGACAGGAGCAGACGGCCCAGACCAAACTGGATGCCTATAACGCGGTCCAGACTGCGATCTCCGGTTTCAAGAGTCTGTTGGCGGATGTGAATGATCTGCAGACGCTGCAGGCACGTTCTGTTACCAGCAGCGACTCATCGGTCTTTACCGCAAGCGCAAACACATCAGGAACACTGGCATCACCAGGCAGTTATCAGGTGGAGGTGACCGGCCTTGCCGCTTCACATTCCGTCTACAGTGACTCCTTTACCAACAGTTCAGATGCGGTAGGAGAGGGTACCCTGACTTTCAAGTTTGGTACCACCGACTATGATGCATCGACGGATACCTACACCAGTTTTACAGAGACGAGTGGATCATCTTCCCATACGATCACCATCGACAGCACCAACAACAGTCTGCAGGGGCTTCGGGATACCATCAACTCTGCCGATATCGGTGTGACCGCCAGTATCGTCAATGATGGTACCGGCTATCGGCTGGTCATGTCCTCAAGCAGTACCGGTGCAGCTAACAGCATGGAGATTGTTGCCAGTGACAATGATGGTGATAATACCGACAACAGCGGAATCTCCCGTTTCACCTTCAACAGCAGCGCGACCCATATGGCGCAGAGCAGTGCGGCAACTAATGCCTCTGCCACTGTGAACGGTCTGACCATTACCAGCGATACCAATACTCTTTCCAGTGCCGTCGAAGGGCTTACCATCGATCTGCACGGCACTTCAGTGGGAACGACCCATACCTTGACGGTGGCCCATGATACGGATTCCGTGAAGACGGCGATTACCAATTTTGTCGGTGACTACAATGCGCTGATGACCGTATTCGATGAGTATGCCAAGTATGATGTGGTGACCGCAGGGGCGCTGCAGGGTGAATCACTGGTTCGCTCCATCATCAACGATATCAAGTATGGTGTCTCCGAGGCTTTGGAGTCGATGCCATCCGGTCTCCAGACGCTGACCGATATTGGAGTGAGCAAGGACAGATATGGCAAGATGTCGCTTGATACCACCAAGCTGGATGAGGTGTTGTCCAGCGACTTTGATGTGGTAGGACGGATTTTTGCGCGCGGCGGAGATGCCGATGACTCACTGATTAGCTATACCAGTGCGACCAGCGATACCGTGGTGGGGAGCTATGATGTCAATATCACCTCCAACCATATCGAGGCGGTGGATGCAACCAGTGGTGCATACAACGGATATGCCGTTCCACCCAGCAGTGGCTACTATACCGGTGATGACGACAGCTATCTGGAAGGGTCGATTGAAGTCAGTGCGGATGATGATAACTATTGGTTCGAGATGACGCTGGATGGGGTAACCAGTAATGACAGGATCTACCTGACCGAGAAAACCTATACCGATGCCGAGGAGCTGGCTGTCGAGCTTCAGACCCAGATCAATGCGGATAGCAACTTCTCCAATGCGGGGAAATCGGTTACCGTAGCAGTGGACCGTAGTGGGGCAGACCCCCGTTTTGTGATTACATCGGACAGTACAGGGACCAGCAGTAGCGTAGAGATTACCGATGGTGATTCCAGGATTGACAACGATCTGGGGCTGAATGATGGCAGTGCTGTCAGCACACCGGGCGGTGGTGCCTATCTGGAGGATACGGTTGAGATCGACTCTGCCAACAACGCATTCAAGATTAACATTGATGGCACAGACAGCAGTGGCTGGATCTATCTGACTCAGGACACCTACGCCGATGCAGAGACCCTGGCTTCCCATATGGAGAGTCAGATCAATGCTGATAGCGCTTTTACAAGTGGTGGTCAGTCGGTTACCGTAACGGTAGATCGAACCGGGACAAACCCTCACTTTGTGATCACTTCAGCCAGTACCGGTACCAGTAGCTCGGTCACCTTTACCGATGTCGATACCAATACGGCGGCGGAACTCGGTCTGGGTCATACAAGCGCCACTGCGACAACCGGTACCGATGCGGTAGCAGGCAGTACCCTTTCCGGTACCATCAATGGTCAGCCGGCGATTGTCGAGGATGACTATTTCCTGAGGAGTCTGACAGGAGACTCTCTGGGATTGACTATCGAAGTGCGCGGTACTGCAGTAGGTGATCGTGGACAGATTCACTATACCGAAGGCTATGCCACCAAGCTGGATAATCTCCTTGAGAATGTACTGGAGAAGGGGCAGTCGCTGGATCTGCGGATCGATACCCTCAATAACAAGCTGGATGATATCACCGAGCAGCGTGAGGAGCTCGATGTCCGGATTACCAAGATGGAGGCGCGTTGGAGGAGACAGTTCAACGCACTCAATGCATTGATGGGGCAGATGGAGAGTACCGGGAACTTTCTGACCCAGACCTTCAAGGCAATGAGTGGAAATAATAATTAATGAAACAGGCTGAATAGATAACAGTTATCAAGGTGATTTTTGGAATTTAGTTAGCAAATAAGCGGGAGAGACAGTAAATGAGTATTCGTGCTAAGCGTGGTTTGAATCAGTATCAGCAAGTTGGCGTGCAGAGCCAGATTTCAGAGGCCAGCCCACATCGTCTGGTGCAGATGATGTTTGATGGGGCACTAAGTCGAATCTTCAAGGCCAAAGGGGCAATGGAGCGGAAAGAGGTCTCCCGGAAAGGGGAGCTCATCAGTCAGACGATTGCCATTGTCGACTCGCTACGTGCAAGCCTCAATCTGAACGATGGTGGTGAACTGGCGGAAAATCTCTGGTCACTGTATGACTATATTACCCGTCGCCTGGTGGTGGCAAACAGCAGAAACAGCACCGAGATGCTGGATGAGTGTGCCAGTCTGTTGGCCCAGGTGAAAGAAGCCTGGGATCAGATACCGGCCAAGTATCACTATTCCAGCAAGCAGGACCTGAAGCAGACTGCAGCCGCACGATAATCGGTATGGATCAGTTAAAACAAATTGTGGAACAGACCAATCAGATGCTTAATCTGGCGATGACTGGAGAGTGGGAGCGGTTGGTTGAAATGGAGAAGGAGCGCCGTCAGCATCTGATGCGCTACTTTGCCCCGGATCAACTCGGCTCACTACCTCCCCAGGCAACCCGGGAGCTGGAACATATTATCCAGCAGGACAACAAGATCAAGGCGCTTGCCGAAGAGGCAAGAACCGAGGTGATGGGGCATCTGGGGCGTGTCAAGCAGGCAAAACAGGTGAATAATGCCTATGGTGCCGCATGAGTTCTGCGACGAACCTGGAGTGAACGATGTCCGTCTATTCGTATAACAAGTTGATGGCTGAGGCGAGAAAACTGGCCTCGGACTATCGTCACATGACCGGCAAAACATTGCCGATCAGCGGCGAGATTGCGCGCCATGACGTGGCAATGCTGCTCGGAATGACGCTGGTAGAGGCTGGTGGCGGCTACGATGCCCTGGATGATGAGGGCAATCGGGTGCAGATCAAGGGGCGCGTTCTGTTTGAAGGGCAGAAGTCCAAACCCAGAGTAGGGCAGCTGCGTGTCGGGCAGAGCTGGGATCTGGTGGTGCTGGTGCTGATGGATGAGGACTATCAGCCAGTCGAGATCTATCAGATGACCCATCAAGAGGTCAAGAGTCAGATGGAAGAGACTGCGGGCAGTAATCGAACTAATCGTGGTGCGATGACGGTAGCCCGTTTCAAGGCAGTGGGGGAGTGTGTCTGGTCTCGTGATCATGCTGTGCCTGGTCAGGAGCAACGGATACGGTTGGTGGCGACCAGTTGAATCGAAGAGTGACTTTCCAACGATGATGAAGCCGGGCCGACTGCTCGGCTTTTTGCTGTTATTCCCGCTGTTTTCTATAGCTGCGGAGTGCGAACCCGAGCAGTCTCCGCTCTCTGTGGTGATACTCCTTCCTGTGGATGATGAGCAAAATGATGTTGCGCAGGCCTTCTATGGGGGGATGGTAGAGGGGGCTTTGGAAAATCTGCCGGTTGAATCCTCGCCGTGTGAGCTGATGATTCAGCCTGTTGATACTTCAGATGAAGATCTCTCATTCCGGGCGCTGTGGGGTCAGGTGCTGGATCAGGAACCGGATCTGCTGATTGGGCCATTGTCACCGGTGCATCAACAGGAGTTGGCGCACTTCAACTCAATCCAGTTTCCGGAGCAGATGATCTGGCTCTACCCCGGGACGCGTAAGGCGCTTCCCCCGGTTTCAGGTGGTCAACTCTATACCTTTTCGTTGAGCTGGTATCAACGGCTGCAAAGCCTGATGCGATATGGCTGGGAGCAGGGACAGTATGATCTGGCGCTGCTGTTTCCTGAAACCGATACGGGCAGAAAGATTGCTGAAACAGCAGTGATGGAGTGGGAAACAAGAGGGGGGAATGTGGTGGCCACGAGCTATTATGGGGAGCGTTATAACGATTATGATCGAGCGGTACGACAGATGCTGCGGCAAAGTGGTGATCAGCTTGATTTTGTGTTGACGTTATCGGACGAACCCCGTTTGAGAATGATTCGGCCGCTGATGAGCTACCATAGCCGCGAAGAGCCGGTCTATAGCATGATGCCGCCGGTTGGGGAGCTGGGTTTGAAGAAGGATATGGAAGGGGTGCTCTATCCAATGCAACCGGCAATACTGGAGCGATCCTATTCCGGGTTTGAGATTGATGATATGTTGTTGGAAATTGAAAACGTGGGGCGCGACTTCGTGGTAATATTGCGAAAGGGGTTATTGAATGGAACGTTGCAAAGTGAGGGATACTTCGGTGCAGCGGGCCGATATTCATTGGAGCGGGGGGAGTTGAATCGTTTGCCCTGTTTTGTTGAAAACAGAAAGGGGAAACGGGTAATCAAATTCTGTCCAGAATCAGTGAATTCAGTGAATAATGTTGATTTCAGTGAATAATATTGATTTAAGGCTTTGACAGTCGTGGTTACATGACGATATATTCCTGTTATCATAATTTTTATGGTTTTTCGTGATGACTAAGGGCATTGTGCAATGACAAAGATACTGGCGGTTGACGATTCGCCTTCACTGCGGCAGATGGTCTCGTTTACCCTGAAAGGGGCAGGGCATCAGGTATTGGAGGCGTCGGATGGGGTGGAGGCACTGGGTATTGCAAAGGGTCAGGACTTCGATCTGGTGATTACAGATATCAATATGCCTAATATGGATGGTTTGCAACTCATTACTGAACTGAGAAAGCTGCCTAATTTCAAATTCACCCCTATTCTCTGTCTCACTACTGAGTCATCAGATGATAAAAAACGTCAGGGAAAAGAGGCTGGTGCGACAGGCTGGATTGTTAAACCATTTAGCCCGGAGAAGCTGTTGGCCACAATGAGCCGGGTATTGTAGTTTCAATAAGACGGTTATCTATTGCAGCAGGCTGTTTGGGTTGTAGGTAGCGGCTGCCCTTATATTATTCCAATACGAAGCCACTCGATAGTGGCATGAATTGGCGATAGCTGGTCTAGGAGAGTTCGGCTATACGTGTCAGTACGGCATTTGCCAGCTTTTCGGGCTGCCACTTCGGAATGAGCTGATTGGCACCTACCTTGACCCCCATGGTTTCACTGAACTGTCCGCTGAGTGATGTGTGCATCAAAACAAAAATATCACTCATTGCCGGATTCTCGCGAATCTTTCTGGTCAGGGTGTATCCATCCAGCTCCGGCATCTCGATATCGGTAATGACCATTGCAAGCGGATTGCGTGCCAGTTCACCAGAGGCAGACCAGCCTTCCAGCAGGTTGAGTGCCTCGCGCCCATTGACTGCTTCCGTATAACGGATTCCGAGCCGTTTCAAGGTTGAAGAGGCCTGCTTGCGGGCAATCTTGGAGTCATCTACCAGAAGGATATGGTATGGCATTCCGTCCTCACGGTGGGGTGCGATGCCATGTTCACCGGCATATTCGGGTGGCGGGATGATTTCGGCCAGAATCTGCTCGACATCGAGAATCTGTACCAGGTGGTCATCAACCTTGGTGACAGCGGTCAGGTGGTGACCACTGCCGGCGGCACTTGGGGGAGGAAGGATCTTCTCCCAGTCCATATGTATGATGCGATCAACCGACTCGACTACAAACCCCTGAATGGATTCATTGAACTCTGTGATGATCGTATTGCTGCTTTCCAGGTTTTCAACTGGACGGCGGTCGATCGCGGTACTGAGGTCAAGGATGGGGATGGTCTGCCCTCTCTGGTCGATCATCCCGATCATTGAAGGGTGGGTTTTTGAAACCTCGGTAATGTGTGGGGTGTGAAGGACCTCTTTTACCTTGAAAACATTGATTCCGAACTGTTGCCCTCCGTTTAAGGTAAAGAGCAGGAGCTCCAGCCGGTTGGAGCCAGCGAGCTGGGTTCTTTCGTCAATATTCTTCAGGAAGCTTGCAGTCATGTCGGTTATTGCTTGTTGGTTGGTATGATAACGGGGATCAGGTTGGCCGGAGGCAACTCAATGATGCTCTGTTTTATGGGGGCTGTTGAGTTTAAAGAATAAACATGTAGTTTATCTTGATACCTTTTGGGCGCAAGTAGGATTAATCATATTGCATTGCAGAGGCGTGGTGCTGATTACGTTAAGCCTTGTGCAGAATATGTGACCCCTTTGCCCCGGAGGAAACCCCGGCCTTTGAATACGTGGTCGCATTGCCGCCTCCGATCTGTCCGCGCAGAATTGCTAGGGCGTTATCGTTGAACCGTTTTTTGAGGTTGACAGTGGCACCGTTTGCCTCATTGAGTCGACGACAGGATTCGGCAATGTTCAAGAGTGCTGACCACTCGGGAAAAAGGTTGCCGCTGGTATCACTGTTTTTGATGAAATCAACAAGCCCGTTTTCAGGGTCTGTGTAGTTATGCGACTGAGCCAGAGTGGTGAGCTGGTTTTGAACAGCCGCCATCTGCCGTGCCTGCTTCTCCTTTTCGGAGAGGATCGTCATGAGCGCTTCCGACTCCCCGTCAACCAGAGCCTGCTGTTCCTGTTCAAGCAGGGTGAGCAGTTCTTTGGCATTGATCAGTTGCTGGGTAATGAGTCCTGCAATCTGGGACTCAAGGGTCATGTCATGCATGATGGAACCGGGCCTCCACGGCTAATACTCCGTCAATATTTTCATATTGATGGAGTAGTGAGAACCAGTCAACAGCCATATTAATGGCTAGTGGCCGCTTGGCCTTTCCTGAGAGTTGAGCAACTTCTCCATGCCGATCAGCTTGTCGGCAACGACGACGGAATCAATTTCAAAGTCTCCGTTCTCGATTGCTTTCTTGATCTCTTCCACGCGCTTGGACTCGACAACCGGCAGTCTGGCAAGCTCCTTGCTGACCTTTTTCAGGTTAACCGCAGCATCAGTCATGCTGACGGTTTCAGTAGCTGTGTTCTTGCCACTCTCGCTCTGTTGCTGAGCACTCACCTCAGTGCGACCAACATTCGGCTGGCGGTTCTCACTGGAAACCTGTGAGGGCCGACTATGGGTCACGCTATTAATATCAATGGCCATGACTAAACCTCTCTTCTGTTCTGCAGAATGATGGAAACACATTTTGAATGGCAGCTCAAAATGCTATAACCCAAAAAACTGCTAAAAATACAATAGTTACATTTATTCATTATTGTTAGCGGCAGAAGATATAACACCTTTAGAAAAAAATGGAAAAAATTTCGAAAAAAAATTGATTTGTTCGTGGGTGCAGTGAAAATGGCATGCTTTTCCATCTCTTAGGGCTTGTCATGACAATGACTTGCGCATATTGCGCCGTAATTTTGTTCGCTTTCGAGGCGTGGCAAGGTGGTGCATAGCCGGGCTATGTAACCCTTATCGCAACAAGGAAAGCGAGCGAAAGGACAAGCAAGATATGCAAGTCATTTCATGACAGGTCCTTGGAAGCGGTGTGTTGGTGTGAAATTCAATAACCTGCTTTTTCATTTTGTTATATCATCGCCTTCCAGATATGCGACTTTGTAACTTGTTGACAATAAAAGATCGTTTCTGGAGGAGATCACATCATCCGTATATGGTGTGGCTGCTGCTGACTACTCTGGCTGCTGCCGGGAATGTGGCTGCCGCTGAGTCAAAGGATCGTCATCCTTTGACTGATATCCTGGGCCAGGTAGAGCGTTTTCTTCAGCAGGACCTGGCTGAGGATGGTGTGATGATCAATGTCTATCCGCTTGACTCACGTATCTTCCTGAAGAGGTGTCAGGCACCACTCTCAATCGATTATCAGCGCAATCGCCGACGCAGTGGGAAGGTGGTTACAGAGGTGCGTTGTACTGGTGAAAATCCATGGAGAGTCTACGTCAGTGCAAAGGTGTACCAGGTAAAAAAAGTAGCTGTTGCCACAACCACGCTGATGGAAGGAGAGAGGATAGAACCATCACACATCAGTTATGAGGCGCGTGATCTTTCCCGGCTGCGTCATGGATATTTTGAAGACATTGCGCAGTTGGAAGGGTATTTGGCCAAGAAGATGATACAAGCGGATACCGTATTGACCCCCAGGTTGGTGTATGTGCCCAATCTGATCAACAAGGGGGATCGGGTCTCAATTCTGATACGAAGTGGACCGCTACGGGTACAGATGAAAGGGGTGGCCATGGAGAATGGTCACCGTGATAGCCGGATACGGGTCAAGAATAGTTCTTCAGGTAAGGTGGTGGAAGGGCTGGTGACTGCTCCAGCCCAGGTGGTCGTTGATCAATAATGTAACGATTTTCAGGTACAGCCTGAGCCGTTACAACATAGTGCTGAAGAATTACTAAATTAGTAGGGGTTCCAGAAGATGTGGGAGTTTTGTTGGAAATGATGAGGGATGGATTGGATCAGGATGGCTCGAATACATCCAGTTATGCACTATTGATTGATCAGCAGGAGTCAAGGGCGGAGAGCCTTCGCTCCATTCTCGGGTTTATCGAGTGGGGGGAGCTGGAGTGGGCACCGAACATTGAGGCAGCCGAACCACTGATTCGTCAGGAAAGGACGCTTGCGCTGATCTTTGTGGGCGAGTGCGGTATACAGAATTGCTCCAGTGCTGTTGAACAGCTACGCCAGATTGACGGCTCGACCCCGCTGCTGTTTTTGTTGAGTGAAGGGGAAGAGGTACTGCTGGAGCATGGCGTGACAGAAGGCGTGCTTGGTACGCTCTCTCTGCCGATCCGCCAACAGCAGCTCATTTCGCAACTGGAGCAGGCCGCCACCTACAACAAGCGGCGCCGGAGTCGCGGTCACCGTAGAGATGTCAGTGGACTCTTTCCGGAGATGATTGGAAAAAGCGAGTCGATGAATCGTGTTCGACAACTGATGGCTCAAGTGGCGGACTCCGATGCCAATGTATTGATTCTCGGTGAATCCGGTACCGGTAAAGAGGTGGTTGCCCAGAGTCTGCACAGCCATTCATTGCGCAAGAATAAACCGTTTGTGCCGATCAACTGCGGGGCGATCCCTGGTGACCTGCTGGAGAGTGAACTGTTTGGGCATGAAAAAGGGTCATTTACCGGTGCCGTCACTTCCCGTAAAGGGCGTTTTGAGCTAGCTGAAGAGGGGACCATCTTTCTGGATGAAATTGGGGATATGAGCCTGCCGATGCAAGTCAAACTGTTGCGGGTGCTGCAGGAGCGCATCTTTGAGCGGGTCGGTGGAGTGAAGAGCATCGAGTGTAATGTGCGGGTGATGGCGGCAACCCACCGTGACCTGGAGGATAATATCAAGGAGGGCAAATTCCGGGAGGATCTGTTCTATCGCCTCAATGTTTTCCCGATCGAATTACCGCCGTTGCGAGAACGCAACGGGGATATTCCACTGCTGCTGGAGGCGATTGCCCAGCGTCTGCAGAAAGAGGGGCGACCGATCGCCCGCTTGATGCCCAGTGCGATCTATGCACTCTCTCAATATCCGTGGCCCGGGAATGTGCGTGAACTTCACAATCTGGTCGAACGTCTGGGGATTCTCTATCCAAATGAGGAGGTGGAGGCGGTGGATCTGCCGGAGCGCTACTATCCCGAAGGAATGGAGATACCGGATCTTCCCGATCTGCCTCAGCCTGCCGCTGAAGAAGAGGAGAAGCTGTTTGATGAGACTGCTGTGAATACCTTCGAACAGGAGCCGATCCTTCCTTCTGACGGCCTTGATCTGAAGCGTTACCTCTCTGCACTGGAAGAGGACCTGATACGGCAGGCACTGATCGAGTGTGATGGTGTCGTGGCCCAGGCCGCCAAGCTGCTGAATGTTCGCAGAACTACACTGGTCGAGAAAATGAGGAAATATGATCTCAGCAGGAGTGAAGCCTGAAGTGACGGATTCGGCAGGTACATCAGTTGAATTGCCGATGGGGGATGATGCAGGTGTACCACTGGACCCGGTGTCACAACAGAAACGTCTGCGCGAGCTGGAAAGTGCGTTTGTCGAATTTGCCAAGATGTCCGAGGGGCTTGAGGCATCCTACTATGCACTACAGAAACAGGTTTCGGATCTGACCGAGGAGTTGGCGGCGGCCCGTAGTGAGCGTCTGAAACACCTGCAGGAGAAAGAGAAGATTGCCAACCAGCTGGCTCGCCTGTTGGACGCACTGCCGGGTGGGGTAGTGGTGGTTGATCGGGACGGAACGATTCAGACCGCAAACCCCGCGGCCCATGAGTTTTTTGAGGGAGCACTGGAAGGGCAACGCTGGATGGAGGTGCTGGATGCGCATCAGGAGCCGGAGGAGTCGGCGCTGAAAAAAGATTTGGTGCTGAAGGATGGTCGGGTGTTGGAGCGCTCCAGCAGCCACCCTGAACAGGGGGAAGAGATTCTGCTCTTCAGCGATGTGACGGAAACCCGGAAGCTGCAACGCAATCTGGCCCAGAATCGTCGTCTGGCCTCCATGGGAGAGATGGCAGCATCGCTTGCTCATCAGGTTCGTACCCCGTTGGCGGCAGCAATGCTCTATGTGGGACATCTTGAAAAGGATGAGATCAGCGACGAGAAGCGCCTGCAGATTTCAGGCAAGCTCCGCTCCCGGCTGCACCACCTGAATGGGCTGATCAAGGATATGCTCCACTATGCACGTGGTGGTAGCTCCGGTAGTGAAGAGATACTGGCTTGTGAATTCATTGATGCGCTCCATCAGACGCTGGAGGAGGAGATCAATCGCCGTCTGCAGGGGACGTTTACACTGGAGTGCCGGGTGGATGACCACTACGCCTTTGTGGGAAATCAGGAGGCACTGCTCACCTCTATACAGAATCTGGTCAATAATGCCATTGATGTCTGTGATGGGTCGGTCAATATCGTCTTCCGGATGTTGTTGGAAAATGGGGTGCTGGAATTGCAGGTTGAAGATGATGGACCGGGCATTCCCAAGGAGAAACAAGAGCAGATCTTCGAGCCGTTCTATACCAGCCGCGCGAGGGGTACCGGCTTGGGGCTTGCGGTTGTACAGGCAGTGGCCGATGCGCATGATGGTGATGTACGGGTTGAGTCGGTGCCCGGTGAAGGGGCACTCTTTGCCATTCGCCTGCACAGCCGGGAAAAGGGTTGAAAACCCGGTAGGGAGTAGAATGGAGTGTCAGGGAATTGTACGGAATGATTGGCTTGGATATGGAATAATGGGTTCCATGCCATTGACGGGAAAGCACGGGGGATTGAAATGAGTAAATTGGTCAGGCGATTGATTTTGGCGTTGTTGTTGGGCGGGACACTGTTTGTACCGGTGATGGCAGAAGATGAGGTTCCGGTGATCCCGATCAGTGAGTATCTGCCGCTCGGAAAAGAGCCTTTCAAGATGAATCTGAGCGGTAAGGGAGATCATGTCATGGTGCTCCATGCCAAGGTATTCGTGATTACACAGCGGGCAAAGGATGGGATCAAGGCGCACCTGCCCAAGATACAGAATGATGTACTTGAGCTGCTGAGTGAACAGACTTACAAGCAGATGAAAACCGTCAAGCACAAGAAGAAAATGCGGAAAAAGATTCTGAAGCTGATCCGTAAGGTATTGGAAGTAAGGGAGATATTACCAAAGAAAGAGCACCAGGAAGAGGTGGCCGAAGTCATCTTTACCCAAGTGCTGCTGCAGTAACGGTGAAGTGGAGAGGTTAGAAATGAGTCACTCAAAGATATTGATTGTGGAAGATGACCCGGATCTGCGCGAGGCACTGGTCGATACACTGGAGCTTGCCGACTTCGAAGTGATGGCTACCGAAAATGGACATGAGGCGTTGGAGTGGATTGTAAACCAGGAGGAGATCGGCCTGGTCTTTTCCGATGTGCAGATGGACCATATGGATGGACACACGCTGCTGAAAACGATACGCGCCCGTATGCCGCATATGCCGGTGGTGCTGATGACCGCTTATGGCACCATCGAGAAAGCGGTGGAGGCGATGAATGATGGAGCCGTCAACTATCTGGTAAAACCCTTTGAGGCGGAGACCCTGTTGGAGGCCGCCGAGAAGTATATTGACCGTGATGCAAGCTCTGATGACGACTTTGTGGCCAATGACGACAAGAGTCGTGAGCTGCGTTCAATGGCGCAGCGAGTGGCCGAGAGTGATGCTACCATCATGATCATGGGGGAGAGTGGTACCGGAAAGGAGGTACTTTCCCGCTATATCCACAGTAATTCAAACCGCAATTCAGGCCCGTTTGTCGCGATCAACTGTGCGGCGATTCCTGAAAATATGCTGGAAGCGCTGCTGTTTGGATATGAAAAAGGGTCATTTACCGGAGCATACAAGTCCACAGCCGGTAAATTTGAGCAGGCGCAGGGGGGGACATTGTTGCTGGATGAGATCTCCGAGATGGACCTGCTGCTTCAGGCCAAACTATTGCGTGTGCTGCAGGAGAAGGAGGTGGAACGTTTGGGGGGGAAGGAGCCGATTCCACTGGATGTGAGAGTGCTCTGTACCACCAACCGTGATATGAAAAAGGAGGTTCAGGAGGGTAACTTCCGCGAAGACCTCTACTATCGACTGAATGTTTTTCCGTTGGCACTGCCATCACTGCGTGAGCGCCCCAACGATATCGCTCCGATTGCCAAACGCCTGCTACAGCGGCACGCCCCAACAGATCAGCCACTGCCGCTCTTTTCGAGCGAGGCTGAGAAGAAGCTTCAGGAATACCGTTGGCCCGGTAATATACGAGAGCTTGAGAATGTGGTTCAACGGGCGTTGATTCTGAAAAGAGGGGGAGAGATTCAACCGGATGATCTGCTGCTGGAGATGGGTACAACCATCTCGGCCTCGGCACCAGAGACTGAACCGGTGGCAGTTCCACAGGTGACCCCGCAGACCGAGGCGCCAACGGAGTCTCCAGCCTCCCCATCGACTGCCGGAGCGTCCGGGATGAGTCTCAAGGATCAAGAGACTCAGATGATTCTGGAAGCTCTGGCGAACTCCTCTTCAAGGCAGGAGGTTTCCGACAAGCTGGGAATCAGCCCCCGCACACTGCGTTACAAGATTGCCAGGTTGAGAGAGGCCGGGTACGACATTCCGGGATAGCATGCCTGTTGTTGCCGCTTGCCGCTGTGAGTGGCCTGTGTTGAATCATCCTGGGTTATAGGATAAATCTTAAATATTGCATTGCAATATTGTTGTAGATAACTGTAAACTAAACACTTAGTTTGATGTATGAGATCGTTGAGCAATCTCGGCTGTGATTAAATCAGTACTGAAAAGCAGAATTTTCGAGTGATGGTAGAGTTGGTACATTTCGTGCATATTGTTTGATAACGATGTGGCAAATGCCAAAAAATAGACGATAATTGTATTAATATAGTGGGTCGGATAATCGATCAGAGACTAAATGGAGTGGATAAGTGAATGATTTAGAAATGAATCGGCTGTTGACGCAGATGCGTACCCTCTCCAGTGAGGTGAAGGGGACTCCATCAACACCCGCCACCAGTGCAGAAAGCGGTGCTTCCGATGGCCCCGATTTTGCCGCGCTTTTGAAGAATTCCGTTGATAAAGTCAATGACTTACAGCAGGCCTCCGGGGAGGCAAAGACCGCCTTCGAGCAGGGAGACCCGAATACCGATCTGGGACAGGTGATGGTTGCCGTACAGAAGGCTGATGTCTCATTCCAGGCAGCAACCCAGGTACGTAACAAACTCATTACGGCCTATCAGGAAATCATGAATATGCAGGTGTGATCCATAGGGTTATACTAAATATCAACAAGTTGTAAGGTTTTTCGATGGCTGAAGAAGCAACCCTGGATGGTGGAACAGAGGAGCAGGAGGCCCCGAAAGGACCGCTCGAAAACCTTGCATCCATGCCGGTAGCCCGGCAAATAGCGGTAATGTTTGCCTTGGCGGCAAGTATTGCCATCGGCTTCTGGGTGGTACTCTGGTCTCAGGAGCCCGATTACAGCATTCTCTTTAATCAGGTCGATCAGCAAGAGGTGACCGAGGTCGTCGCCTCACTCGATGCCGCGCAAATCCGCTATAAACTCAATGTGGCCACCGGAACAATCCAGGTGGAGTCAGGCGATCTTGACCGCGCACGGCTGCTGCTGGCCTCTCAGGGGCTGCCAAGGACTTCGGCAACCGGTTTCGATGTGCTGGAGAAGGATGACGGTTTCGGTATCAGCCAGTTCAGGGAGCATGCCCGCTACCATCGCGCACTGGAAGGGGAACTGGCCCAGTCCATTGCCTCCATTCGCAGTGTCCGATCTGCACGGGTACATCTGGCACTGCCGAAGCAGACGGTTTTTGTCAGAAAAAGGATACCCCCCAGTGCCTCGGTAGTGGTTGATCTCTATGCGGGTCGAAGCCTGGAGAAGAGCCAGGTTGCGGCCATTGTCCATATGGTGGCCTCCAGTATCCCCAACCTCGAGTCCGGGCAAGTCACGGTGATTGATCAGGCCGGGCGGTTGCTGACTACAAATAATGACAATGAAATTGCACTCTCTACCAACCAGCTCGACTTTGTGAAGAATCTGGAAGAGAGCTATGTGGCCAGAATTCAGAATATCCTTGTGCCAATGATGGGGGCGGATAATGTACGTGCCCAGGTCTCTGCCAAGATCGACTTCACCTCGATTGAAGAGACATTTGAGGATTACACTCCAGAGAAAAATGCGATTCGTAGTGAGCAGTTGCGTGATGAACGTTCGGGCAAGCTGGGTGCGATGGGCATCCCCGGCGCACTCTCCAACAACGCTGAGGCGTTGACGGATGATGAAGGTGGTGCACTGGACGGTTTCAATAACTCCAGCAAGACCCGTAACTACGAATTGGATCGGATGTTGCGCCACATGAAGAAGGCGCCTGGCGTGTTGCAGAGTCTGTCGATTGCGGTGGTGGTTGATGAACCATTCGAAGAGGCTGCTGCACCGGCGGCTGCAGAGGGTGAGGCTCCTGCTGAAGGTGTAGAAGGTGAGGGTGAAGATGCTGCGCCTGCAGCGCCGAAGATGGTTCGCCGTGCGCTGACCCCTGAGGAGATCGAGAAGATTCAGGCGTTGGTCAGAGATGCGGTTGGTTTTGATGAGAGACGCGGTGATACCTTGACGGTAACCAGTGCCCAGTTCCATATCGAGAAGATTGAGCCACTGCCCGAGCCCCCGATCTGGGAGCAGCCCTGGTTTGCCCCACTGGCTAAACAGGTCTTTGCCGGTATCGTCGTACTCTCCCTGATCTTCTTCGTGCTCAGGCCGATGGTGGGTGGGTTGATGCCACAGCCTGCCATTGCCGGTATGCCCGGTGGTGAAGGGGGAATGGAGGGTGAAGAGGGAGAAGGTGCAGCAGCAGAGGGTGAGGCCGAGGCCTCTGCAGAATTGGAGGCTGATGAGATTCTTGATGGCGGGATGCCCAAAGGCTACGATGCCAGGCTTGAGGCGGCACAGCGGATCATCGATGAAGAGCCGGATATTGCCTCAATCGTATTGAAGAACTGGTCTGCGGAAGATGAGGAAGAGGCGTGAGCGAACCTGATATTACCCGATTCACCGGTGTTGAAAAGACTGCAGTACTGTTGATGGCGGTCGGTGAGGAGTCTGCGTCGTCGATTCTGAAGAATATGGACCCGAAGGAGGTGCAGGAGCTGGGTATGGCGATGGCATCCCTGAAAAATGTCACGACGGACGAGCTTCGTGGTGTCTTGGGCAGCTTCATCCAGGATACCAAGGGCATCACTGCAATGGGGATGAACTCGGATGACTATATCCGGGGTGTACTCGCCAAAACCCTGGGTGAGGACAAGGCAGACGGGTTGATCAACCGGATGAGTTTGGGGGCCAATAAGGGGTTGGAGGCGCTCAAGTGGATGGATGCCAATTCGGTCAGTGAGATGATTCGTAACGAACATCCCCAGGTGATTGCCGTTGTGCTCAACTTTCTGGAAGATGAGCATGCGGCAGAGGTGGTTGGCAGCTTTCCGAAACGGCTGCAGACCGATGTCATTTTGCGGCTGGCCTCTGCAGAAGGTATCCAGTCGGAGGCCCTGATCGAACTGAACGATGTCTTTGATAAGGTGGCTTCACAGAGTGGAAGCACCTCCAATGAGGTGGGTGGTGTCAGTACGGCAGCCAATATTCTCAACTATGTCCAGGGCGGAATCGATCAGGATATCCTTGCCGGTATTGAAGAGGTCGATCCGGATCTTCGACAGTCGATTGAAGACCAGATGTTTGTCTTCGAGAACCTTGTGGGTGTGGACGATCGTGGCATCCAGGCCATCCTCCGTGAGGTACCCACAGAGAAGCTGGCACTTGCACTCAAGGGGGCCGACGATGTGGTCAAGGACAAGTTTATCGGCAATATGTCGAAACGTGCGGCAGACATGATGCTCGAGGATATGGAGGTGATGCCACCTGTCAAACTGAGTGAAGTCGAGACCGCACAGAAAGAGATTATCTCCATTGCCAAGAAGCTGGCGGAGGACGGCACCATCGCACTGGGTGGTGCGGGTGGTGACGAGTACGTCTGATGCAGTGTGTAAAGAAAAATGTGGTCAGCCTGATTCGCAACAGCGATCAGGAGGTGAATACAGCAACCGCATGGCAGTTACCCGATATCAACGATGCGGCACAGGCGGAACCTGCCGAGCCGGAGCTCAGCGAAGAGGAGAAGGCGCTACAGCAGGCACTGGAGCAGGGGTATCAGGAAGGGCTGCAGAAAGGACATGCCGAAGGGTACCAGAAGGGGCATCAGGAGGGGCTTGAGGCCGGACAGAATGAGGGGTTGCAGATTGCCCAACAGGAGGCAATGCAGCTCAAGCAGCAGATCCAGCAACATGCCGATCAGGTATTGGGTGCGGTGGCTCCACTGGTCGAAGGGTTGAAGCATCCGCTTGAGACGCATCTGGATGTTACCGTCAACAAGGCGATCGCAACCCTGGTGGTGCAGATCGCCCGGCAGGTGGTCAAGAACGAACTCTCCGTGAAGCCGGAGCACATCGTCGGGGTGGTCAATAACCTGTTTGATCAGTTGCCGATGACAGAGCGTGAAGTGAGATTGTTCCTGCATCCACAGGACAAGTCATTGATTGAGACGGCTGCGCCACTTGCCGGCAGCAGTTTCGATTGGCAACTGATGGAAGATGATCAGATCGAACCGGGTGGTTGCCGGGTGGAATCACACAATTTCAGTGCCGATGAGAGTGTTGAGAACCGCCTGGAGCAGTCGGTTCGCAAGGTTTTTGGTGAGGTTGATCTGGACCCGCCCGCTTCGACGGACGCGCTGCAAGGGGATCAGGGTGATGCTGAACAGCCGGAACCGAGTGAGGAGGTTCCCGCTGAAACGGCAGAGGGCCAGACTGAAACAGTAGAAGGTCAACCAGAGACACCGGAAACAGACCATACTGCAGAGAGCAGCCTCGAAGGGAATGAGGAGCCATCAGAGGAGCGCTAATTGGAATCGGCTCATCGGTTACGTCTTCACAAAACACTGGATCGACTGCAGCAACGTGCGGAGGAGGATACTGCCTCCGTCGTCAAGGGCCGGCTTCGGCGTACGATTGGTCTGACCCTGGAGGCCGTTGGTTGTCGGGCCCCCTTGGGTGGGCGTTGCATGGTTGAGCTGTATGATGGCTCACACACGGAGACCGAGGTGGTTGGTTTCAATGATGAAAGTCTCTTTCTGATGCCGGTGGGTGATGTACACGGCCTGACCCAAAATGCTCACGTCATACCCAGCAGCAAGACCTTTCAGGTGCCGGTTGGAGATGCCCTGTTGGGCCGTGTAGTGAATGGGGCCTGTGAGCCGATTGATGAGAAGGGACCCATTGAGGCGACCGAGTATCGTTCACTGAACGGAAAACCGGTCAATCCGCTGAATCGTGCCATCATCAGTGAACCGCTGGATGTGGGGATTCGGGCCATCAACTCACTGTTGACCGTTGGCAAGGGGCAGCGTATCGGTCTCTTTGCCGGTAGTGGTGTCGGTAAAAGTGTCTTGTTGGGTATGATGACACAGGCGACCAAAGCCGATGTGGTGGTGGTCGGGCTGATTGGTGAGCGTGGTCGTGAGGTACAGGAGTTTATCCAGAAGATTCTCGGTCAGGAGGGGATGCGTCGTGCGGTAGTGGTTGCAACCCCTGCAGATGATTCACCGTTGATGCGCATGCATGGTGCTGCATTGACTCATACCATTGCAGAATACTTCCGGGATCAGGGGCACAACGTCCTGTTGCTGCTCGACTCCCTGACCCGTTTCGCCATGGCGCAGCGCGAGATCGGCCTCTCCGTGGGTGAACCACCCACTACCAAAGGTTATCCGCCCTCGGTTTTTGCAAAGCTGCCCAAACTGGTTGAGCGTTCCGGTATGGGGGGGGATAAAGGGGGATCAATCACCGCATTCTATACCGTGCTGGTTGAAGGTGGAGATCATGATGAGCCGATCGCCGATGCCGCCAGAGGTATTCTGGATGGTCACTTTGTACTGTCACGCGAGATTGCCGGAAGCGGGCGATACCCGGCAATCGATGTTGAGGCCTCGGTCAGTCGTGTGATGGGAGATATCATTGCCCCCGAGCATGAGCAGCTGGCCCGGGAATTTCGTCAAATCTACTCCAGATATACCCAGAACGAGGACCTGATCAGTGTGGGTGCCTATCAACGTGGATCAGACCCACGAATCGATCAGGCAATACAGTTCTACCCGTTGATGAACCAGTTCCTGAGCCAGCAACGTGGAGAACAGGCTGACCTGGAATCCAGTATTGCTGCATTGGGGAACCTGTTCCGGCAGGCAGGTGCTTCATAGCCGTATTGCGTTAATGGAGAGATCCAATGGCTGGTCGTAATCGAGGTAATCGCCTCGCCAGCGTGATTCAGATTGCTGAAGATGAGGAGAAGAAGGCGCTATCCAATCTGGCTAAGTGTCGTGAGGAGATCCAGGGCCAACAGCAGAAGTTGAGTGACCTGGAAAGCTACCGGGAAGAGTATCGTGAGCAGATGCGACAGTCCGGCATGGCCACGCCGCAGCAGGTACAAAACCGTTTTGCCTTCATGCAGAAACTCGAATTTGCCATCAATGGGCAAAAAGAGCAGATTACCAACTGGGAAGATGAAGAGGAGCGGTTGCGTCGGGTCTGGTTGGAGAAGCGGGTACGGCGTCGTGCCCTGAACAAGGCATCCGAACAGCGCCAGGCACGTCTGCTTCAGGAAGAGAAGCGGCGGGAGCAGAAGAAGGTTGACGATCTCGCAAGCCGAAAAGGTGGCTCATAAAGAGAGTCAGAGCCTGAATTTTAAGCTTCCATGCAGTTTGGCACGATGATTGCTGATTCTTAGCTACTAATTCCTGTTAACGCAAGAGGAGCGATGGATGGAAACGGCAATGAACAACCCCCTGTTGGCATCGCAGAGCAAGGCGCAAGCCGGTGCACTGTCTCTGACCAATGATCTGTTTATGATTGAGTCTGGTACGTTGGCCGACTCATCCCTGAAAGGCGCTGGAAAAGATGGCTTTTCGGACCTCTTGTCGAAGAAAATGGACAAGAATGAGGGCAAATCTGCGGAAAAAGAGGATCAGAAGCGGAATAACTTGCCGGAGAACGGCAATGATGCGGCAGTAGAGCGTAAACAGCAGGCGGAAGCCCAGGCCGAGAAGGCTGAAGCCGAGAAGCGGGCGGACAAGGCTGATGCGGATGCAAGAGCTGAAAAGAGTGAGGCGGCCGAGAAGGCGGCTGGTGATAAACGCGCTGCGGAGGCAAAAGAGGCCAAGGAAGCCAAAGAGGCCAAGGAGGCGAAAGAGGATCAGGAGGAGGCCCAGGCCGAGAATGGTGAGGGTAGTGTCGAGGATGAAACAGGAGACGAACTATCCGTTGCCGGTGAAGAGCTTGCCGGTCTCAATGAGGAGCTGACGGAGAACATCGGCTCACTGCAGCAGGAGGCGGAAGAGGCCCGGGAAAAGAATGCCGAGATTGTGGGGCCACAGGTAGCCGCTGCACAGCAGCAGAATGCTGAACTGGAAGAGGGGTTGGAAGAGGTTGATCTTTCACAAGAGGTGTTTGATGAAGCCCTCTACCACAGCAGAAGTGACGAAAAGGCGGGAGGAGGCAATAGTGGCCCTTCGTCCGACGCCCAAAACAGAAACCAGTTTGCCCAGATGAGAGAGGCTGCAGCGCAACAGGCGGCACAAAAGGCCGAAGAGAAGAATCAGGAAAGGTTTGATCAGGCCATGAATGCAGAAGGTGATAACGGGATCGATCTGCACGGTTTCAATCAGGTCAACTCCAGCTCCACCGAAAAGCCGGTACAACTGAAGGGGATGCCGGTCCCCCCTTCCTCACGGCAGTGGTCATCCGAGCTGGGAGAGCGTATCTCCTTTATGGCGGGCAAGAAGATTCAGTCGGCCGAGATCAGGCTCAATCCACCCAATCTCGGGTTGCTGGAGGTGAAGCTTGCAATCAATGGTGATCAGGCACAAATCATGTTCCACACTGGTAATGCCAACGTCAAGGACGTACTGGAGGCATCGGTACCACGTATTCGGGAGATGCTGGAGCAGCAAGGCATCACCCTGACGGATGTCAATGTAGGCCATCGTGAGCAGCAACATGCGAGCGGCCAGCAAGGAGATGAGCGTTCAAATGGTGGCCCTGCTGGTCCGAATGGGTGGGGGCACGGTTTTGAGGAGGATGAAGTGATGCCGATCACCTCCATGGCGGTCGATCGGATCGGATTGGTCGACTACTACATCTAAACAGTTATCTGAGTTTTTCCTTATTTTTCATCTGTTTTGATAAAAATTGCTCACGATCAGTCGTAAATTGATGAGAGAATCCAATATACATCAGCATCCGCTCGCTATGGGATCTGCTGTATCAGGAGCCAGACACATCATATATTTGCAATCAGGAATAGCGGTTTGATTGAGTCAGTGGGTGATCGACAGATAGTGGTTTTCGTGGCAATGGTGGCAGCACTATTGGTGGTTGCCATCTGGGTGGTTGTCGCCAGGCTTGCCAAGCGAAAAGCCGGTGATAACAGTCAGTCGGGCGGAGAAGATAGCCGTTATACAGAGCTACTCGCCATACTGGAGCAGGTTGGGGTAATCGAGCCTGCAACACTGCAGTCAGTGGCACAGCAACTCGACCCTGAAGTCGGGGCATTCATGATGAGAGTGGCTGAGCGTGTTCAGGGATTGCAACTGGAGGTGGAGTCACTGCGCAATCAGCCGCCGGCGGCACCGGTGGTTATGCCGCCGCCTGTAAGCTTGGCTGCGGACCAGCAGCGCATTACAGATCTGGAGACTCAGATTCAAGGTGCGGGCAAGGAACTGCACCGTATTGTTCCACAGGTTGATAACGTCAAGGGACAGATCGAGACCCTGCAGCAGGAAGTTACCTATGCCGGGGAAAATGCAATCCAGGGAGGGCAGGAGAGTGGAAACTACGTTGTGCTCTGCAAGGAGAATCTGCAACAGCTCTCTGTGATGGTATCTGATGCTTCTGTCGAGATTGCGCGTGCCAGTGACCAGGTGAAACAGTTGGCCGTGGGCAGTCAGAGTGTTGGCAGCGTGCTGGACGGTATTGGAGAAATTGCCGAACAGACCAATCTGCTGGCATTGAATGCCGCTATTGAGGCAGCACGTGCCGGAGATCAGGGACGTGGTTTTGCCGTAGTGGCCGATGAAGTCAGAACACTCGCACAACGCAGCCAGGAGTTTACCGGAGAGATTCGTGAGCAGGTTGAGACATGGCAGGAGATTACCAGTCAGGCAATGGATGCAGCAGACTCCAGCCATCAGAAGATGTCGGATGGGCAGCAGCAGCTCTTCATATTCAGTGAATCACTGAATGAACTGGTGGTTGAAAGTGAGTGTAACGAACGTGAACTGGCCAATCGTACCTCGGCCTCACTGAAGCGTATTCTGGATCTGATTACCGGTTTGCAGAGTCAAATCGTGCTGTTGGGTCAGAAGGCTAACTAGTCGTCCTGATCGATTACAACTGAACAGAGATACCTGTTCCACTTCCATCAGTCAGAGTACTAGTATCTAACCACTTCTCGATTTATTTTAACCGTCATATCAATGATGACATTGTGCTGTCGGGTCTGAACTACTACAGGTGAGAGCAGGCCAATTGAAGGTGCGATGCTGTTTTTGCAGTCCCGATCAATGAGGCAACAAATTGGCCGCATTTTTCCTTCTTTTCAGCTGGTTGTATGCGTTCACCAGTTCCCTGTTCTTCAACCAGCTATCCGCATTCGACAAGACCAACTGATACAGTTCCTCACGGTTGATTGGCTTGTAGAGAAAGTCGAAGCCCAACTTGATTCGTTTGCGCAAATTACTGAGAGATTGCATGTGAGCCGTCACAAAGATGATTTTTACTTCACTGTCAATGGTACGAATCTTTTCTGCTACCTCTATTCCATCCCATCCAGGCATCACAATATCCATGATCACAACAGTGAATGGCTTGCCTTCTGATAGTGCAAGTTCAAAGAGATGATAGCCCTCTTTCCCATTCATGGCCTTGGTCAGCTCAATCGGATAGGATTCGGTTGACGGACTGTCTTCGGGGATGTCCTGCCCAGACTCATTGGCCTCACCGTCTGGTCCTGAACGCTCTAATGTGGCAGCATATTCATCCAGTTCATCTCTTTCACATGTATTTTCTGTCAGCATGTATTCATACATATCCAGCACGGTTTTCTCATCATCGATTACCAGTAGCCTGACTGCTTCTTCATCCTGCTTTGTATCCATGAATCTATCCACACTGGCTGCATCACGTTTTGTCAGGTGGGATATCAAAACTTCATTCAATTTACCTTTATCGATTGGTTTGGCCAGAAAACCATTACTGCCGGCCTGCTGGAACAGATCACTGTGTTGTTGCATTACATTGGCGGTAAGGGCATAGATTGGAGTAGAGACTCCACTTCTTCTGATTTTCTTTGTGGCCTCAACCCCATTCATTACGGTCATCTGCGTGTCCATAAAGATCAAGTCAAACTGGTTGTCGGCTACCTGCTGAGTGGCCTGTTGTCCATTCTCAACGACTGTGACAGTGAGCCCATACTTTTCCAGCATACGTCTGATCAGTATTTGCAAGGCGGGAGTGCCTTCTGCCAGTAGTACATGACCATGGAAGTGGTTAACGTCTGCATCAAAAGCTGTCTCCTGCACAGGTTTATCTTCAATCTCGGTTGGTTGATAGGGCAAGAGCAGGAAAAAAGTGGAGCCTTTTCCCAACTGACTGGTTGCACTTAACGACCCACCCATCTCGTAGGCGAGATACCGAGAGATGAACAATCCCAAACCACTACCGCCAAAGCGCCGACTGATTGAGCTATCTTCCTGTTCAAAGCGCATGAAGAGTTTCTCCATGTTTTCAGGTTTGATACCTATACCAGTATCGGTAACGGCAAAATGGAGCATGCCATCCACAATATCTGTATTCAAAGTGATACTGCCCTCTGATGTAAACTTATAGGCATTACCAAGAAGATTGAGCAGTATCTGTTTGATGTGTTGCTCGTCACCCAGCAATAGGTGGTTTTCCTGATTGTTTTGTTTAATAAATAATTGGATATGTTCTTTTCCTGACTGGATGAAAGCCATCCCCTTGACCTCATCCAGAAGTTCTCTCAGGGAATAGGGGGCTTCATTAATGACGAACTTACCCGACTCAATCCTGGATATATCAAGAATATCATTGACCAGTGCCAACTGAGTCTCTCCAGCGAGGTGGATCTGTTTCAGGCAGTAGCGCTGCTCCGCATTAACAGCCTCTTCTTCCAGTATTTCACAATGGCCAAGAATCGAGGCCAGTGGAGTTCTCAACTCATGACTCATGGAGGCAAGAAATTCATCTTTTGCCTGGTGCGCCTTCTTTTCCCGATCATGCGCTTCAATCAGCACCTCTTGTGAACGTACCCGGTCTATGACTCTAAGCCTGCTTTTTGAATAATCTCTCCAAATTAACACAAGGCCGGTTATCCATATTGGTATGAAAATAAACCAAAGGGTCTGTTTTCTTGCTGATGCCAGAGACAAGTAGCCAGTCAAGGGAATGGAAACACCTACACCTCCCTTGGTTTTACCGACAATGTATCCCTCTTGGTGTCCATGACATTTGAGACACCCTGGAATGACCTGCATCGGGCGAATGAGTCGAAAAAATGGTTTACCACCCACGTCCAGGATCGCTGTCTTCTCTTTTGATCCTGCCTGAAAAGATTGCAGGGCAGCCAACTCCCAATCATCTGGTGCATTGTTCGGGTTTAGAGGGGCTTCACTGGTAATACGTCCTTTGACGCCATAGAGATCACTATATTGATCCATCATTTGCCTGAGCATGGAGGCTGGGTTAATCAAAGCCAAACGTCGCCCATCTGGTGTCTCGATATACTGATCCGGGAGGTGGCTTAGCCAGGGAATATCTGGTGTAAAGCCTGACTCAAAGACATAAACGCCCCCGTGCATTGTGGACCACTCTCGAAAAACCTTGTCTTTGTTGAAGTTGGATATTGCTTCCTGACGAGCCAGCCCCAGCATCTCATTGTCGATGCTGTTGGAAGTCCAGAGGAGAAATCCGAGAAGCAGTGCCGTCCAAAGAAGCATCCCTACCCAGAGCCTCTTGTGCAGTCGGTCAAGCTCATGCAGTCGTCCAAGCTTATGCAGTTGGCTAAGCTCGCTACTGGCTGCTGGTATTACTTTTTCCAAAAAACACCCTCCTGCAAGATAGTGACAGGTAGATAAATATAATTATAAGGAAGTTTTTTGAAGTCTAAAAAGATCTGTGTACTTTTTTAATTGTCAAACGGTTGCTTGCTGAAAGTTACACCCGTTCCAGTCGATATCATGGATATTTGATCCAGATGCTTGCTACAACAGATAGCGATACCAGCGGCAACTGAAGAGTAATAATGATGATTGAGTGACACTCATCTCAATGGCCGTCATGAGTCCAGGTGCTGTCCGCCAGTTCAGATCCGGGCTTCTTCCGTGGGTTACCTTGTCAGAGTACTGGGTCGAGTAGGAGAGAGGACAACCTCAAGGCACTACCACGAACGTACCAGATCAGTGATCGAGATCCCGAGAGTCGATGCGTCGACATCGGTCATGCCGGAGGCACGAGTGGTTGAGACCTGGGTGATCTGCAGCGTGCCGAGGATCTTGAGTGGGTTGTTCTGCTCGACAATGATCAGCCGGTCTCCTGGATGTATCCCTGCGTTACTGCCGACCGGCAGGGTGATGACATTGTCCTGAATGGAGAGAATGGTGGTGGTCATCGGTTCACAGGAGAGGTGATCACGAAGTTGGTGAACATGGCGCTCGATCAACTGTTGAAAGGCGGTGCCTGTACGGGTCTTGCGGAATGCATGGGTGCCGACGGTATGGTCGCGACCGACATAGGTATCGCCAAAAACGGACATGCCCTCCTGTGCTCGGGCAATGATATCTCCACTGTCACCATCATAGAGTACGGTCTCGATCTGGACATGGCGGTCTTCTGCACCCTTCTGCAGCAGTGTGGAGAGGCCTTTCATCAGGCCGCTCTCGGCAAGATCGCCAAATTCTTCCCTGTGGGCCTGGGTGAGCCGCCCGGCCAGGATATACTGGGCACCACTCTGTCTCGCTAGATGCTGTGCCTGAATCTGGTCTTCTCCCAGATTGTCGGCAACAATGGCATACTCCGTCAGATCGACAGCACGCAATGCACTGCTGCGGTTGATCTGATGCAGCATCATTCGGGCAAGGCCGTGCTCCACATCCCTCAAGTCCTGCGTATCCTGCGGTGTATCGTTGATGAACAGCGTTACCCCGACCCGTTTGTTATGCACCAGTGCAGTGGGTGACCCGCAGTTCAGTGCATTATCGCTGACCTCGGCAGAGATACGCACATGGTAGATTCCATCCTCCTCATACTCATGCAGCATATGAACCTTGCCGACCTTGCCCTGGGTACGAATCCTGATCGTATCGGAACGGACGGCGAGGTTGTTCATGATGGTGTCGGAGGTGACCTGTGCCCCATTCTCCAGGCTGGCCTGATTCATTGCATCCAGAGTAGCGAGATAGCGTGCAGTGGAAATATCGTTGTGACGGATCGGGGCCTTTCCCTCAGAGGTGAGGTAGACCGCAGATGCCGTCTGCAAGCACAGGAGGGCAGAGATAAGTAGTGCAGCAGATTCTCTTTTCATCGTTCAGGGGTGGTTATCTTGCATTATAGCTATACGGCCTGATTGTATTCGAATGTGGTACCGAGTTCATGCGTTTGCGTTCACTCTCACGTTGCTGTTGGCTGAGCCTTTCAAGTTGCTGCTGGAGTTGCCTCACCTGATCAGGAGAAGAGGTGGGCTGCTGTGGTGCAGAGAGACGGCTGGAGAGGTTGTTGACAAGGGTCGTCAGATTGTCGAGTCGGCGATTGATCTGCTCAAACTGTGTGGAAGAGGGGCTGGCAGTGCTGTTGGCAGTACTGGTCTCCATCTGCTTGATATTGAGCGCCTTGATCTCCTGCTGAGAGGAAGAGATCCCCCTGAGCTGTCGAATCAGTTGTAGCAGTTGGCGGTCGATCTTCTCCTGCATCTCGCGATCATGATCCGGGGTTGATGGCTGCTGTTCTTGCAACTGTTGCTGTTGAGTGGTATCGATTCTGCTCAGTGACTGCCTCATCTGTTTCTGGGACGACAGAAGCTGCTTCTGCTGTTTCAGCAGCAGTGCCTGGTGCTCCTGCAGGATATCCAGCTGTGCCTCGTCGGTAACACCTTCAGATTGAGGGGGGGGATTCAGGGTGGTCTGCTGCGACTGTAACGCCTGTTGTATCTGTTCATGCAGTTGCCCCAGCATCGCATCCTGTTGGGTCTGCTGCTCCTGTAGCTGCCTGATTTGTTCGTTATCGACAACTTCGTTTGATCTGGGCAGCATTTCTGATATCGATTGCTGTCCCTGCAGTGACTGTTGCACCATCTCATGCAGTTGAGACAGCATGGTCTGCTGCTGTGCCTGCTGATCTGAAATGCGTGTGAAGTAATCTTTCGCTGTCTCGGTGTCGGATGGCTGTTGGTCGGAGGAAGCCGACTCTATCGGTGTCAGGCTGGTGTACATGTCCTGAAGTAGCTGGTCCATCTGTTGCTGGGAGCGCAGCAGCTGCTTCTGTTGTTGCAGCAGCAGGACAAGTTGTTCGCCGTTGACTGCGCCATCTGCGTGTTGCTCGAACAGCGCCATCATGCGCTCCTGTGATCGCATGGTGTGCTGAACCAGCATGTCCAGTTCTGTCAGGCTGGTCCGCTGCTGGATCTGTCGGTCCTTGATGAGTGTGAGCCGGTCAATCACCAGCTCCATGTCGGCATCCAGTTTTCGGGAGGTGGTGGAGGATGTCAGCCGCTCAATCTGTTCAGTCAGTCTGGAGTTGTGTTGCTGCTGTTGATCATGATTCTTCTGGAGCGTCTGGCTGATGATACCGAGCTGGTTGGTGATCAATTGCTGAGCCTCAGAGAAGTCAGGGTCTGGATCAGCCTGTGGCGGATCATCAAGCAGAATGTCTACCGTGGCCTGAAGATAGGCGATCATCTCCTCCAGCTTGTTCAGATTCAGATCATCCCGATGAGTCTGGTCCAGGACGCTGGGGGGAGGGGGGCTTGGAAGCGTAGATAGCTGATGGACGATCTCATCCTGTCCACTGCGCAGATCCAGGATCAGTACGGTAAACAGTGTAGTCAGGCTGTAGAGCCCCAGTACAATAAAGAGGATGAGCGAAGTGAGCAACGCCTTCGATCTTGAGCCATCCATATTCGTATTGCCATCATCAAAGTCCTCTGCCTCTCGCTATACATCCAGTAGAGCAAGACCGTGAGAGGCAGAGAGACTTCCCGAAAAGGGTTGCGGGATCAGTAGTCGTTGGCCATGTCGAAAAAATCCTTGTCGATCACCATCTCAACCACGGTCTCGTAGTTGCCATTGCCGATTGGATTGATACTTACAATCTCGGCACCGCGCAGATAGGCATCGACATAGACACGGAAGCTATCGTTCTTGGCCACCATCGAGGACACGGTGGTTGAACCATTGACGCGAACACCGTAAACCTGCTCGGCGAGGGCACGATAGGCATCCATTTTCGAGGCACGGATCGAGGTCAGCATGCGCTGGCCTTCGGTATATCCCTCATAAGTACTCTCTGCACCATAACCGATTGCCGAGATTCGAATGGGCTCGGAAAACATCATCTCTCCGGATGACATCGGGTTGGCATCGGCCATACCACTCCAGGCCAGTAACAGGGCAGGGATGATGGGAAATGCCTCATTCAGGGTACTACGGTTGATTTTCTTCATTGCTGTGCTCTCCTGTCGGTAGTGTTGTTATTTTTATAAATTGCTTCTGTTTGTGACTGTTGTGTTATGGGTAGGAAATCAGACCTTCATCGACTTCCGGGAATTGGGAGACTCCTCCGCCGCCACGTTTTTTCTTTCGGGGACCGCCCTCCAGTATCTCATTCAGCTTCTTCTCGATTCTTATCAGGTCCTGCCTCAAATTCCGTATCTGCTTGCCCGCATTGGATGCCCCGCGAACAGAGCGTTTAATGGAAGCGTTGTCACTATTGATGTTCTCGGCCATTTGACGAAGGATGAGCTGTGTATCGGTCAGCATCATTGTGATTTCAGAGAGATCGCCACCGTCTTCAGCTACATACTCCTCTTCGTACTCATCGTCGGCATACTCCTCTTCGTCACCTTCTTCCTCCTCTTCATCTTCATCGCCACCTTCCTCATCTTCGTCCTCGTCTTCATCTCCTCCGGGGACGATCTCTGTGGCAATTGCGCTGATCTGCTCACTCATGGTCGGCAGCACCTCGTCGTGAATGGCCTTCACCTGAAGGGTCATCTCATCGACCATCGCTCCACCACCGGCAGGGAAGAGAATCAGATAAACCAGAATGGCAATATTGAGAACAACGGTGAGTGCACCCAGTATCAGCGGAATCAGGCCGCCGCCACCGCCACCGCCGCCGTCCTCTTCGCCCTCGTCATTCGCTTCATCTTTTGCCATGATGATTACTCTATGTCTGTCTTATCTATTTATTGTTATTCGGCAATACAACTCTGTAGGTCAGAACAGTTCCACATCTCCGTCCTGCATTGACGACTGTGCCTGCTGCTGTGCAGGTGCAGTCGATTTCAGACTGCTACGGGCCTGGGAGATGGCGCTCTGCAGTGTACTGAGCTGGCTCTGGCACTGTGTGCCATCTGCAACGTCACCCATCATCCCTGCGGTGCTGTTGATCTGATCCGCAAAGGACTCCAAGTTGGTGGTCTGGCCGTCCAGTTGCCCCAGGATCTGGGAAACAATATCCTCAAACTGGAGGGAACGGACTGCAACCGAGACATTGTCATCCACCTGGGTAATCATGCCGGAGATCTGCTCCAGCTTTTGTGAGACTGCACTGTTCATCCGCTCCAGGTCATACATCATGTTATCTACTGTGGATTTGGAGCTGAGCGCCTCATTCACATCCTCGGTTGCCACCTTGGAGACGATGGAGCGAACATCGTCTACCGTGGTCTTGGCCTGCTCCGCCTGTGCACGAATCTGTTCATTCAACTGGTTGGAGTGGAGGGAGAGTTTACGAACCTCATCTGCCACAACCGCAAACCCTCGGCCTGCATCACCTGCACGGGCAGCCTCGATGGCCGCGTTGAGTGCCAGCAGGTTGGTCTGATCCGCGATACTCTTCACGTCAACCAGCAGGGTGAAGATCGCCTCGATCTGACCGACCATCTCGTCAATCTTGCCCACGGTTTCAGTACTGCGCTGTCCAACGCTTGAGAGTTGGGCAACCAGTTTCTCCATCACCTGCGTGGTCTCCTGAGAGAGTGTCTGGAAACTGAGCGAGCTTTCAGAGCCGCCATCGTTGCTTCCCAGGCTCTCGATCAGTGAAATCACCACATCATGTTCTTGCTGGGTGTGGTCGTTCAGATTATTGAAGCTGTTGTTCAGGTTGGTGATGGCATCCTTGATGATGTTGCGAATATTGGCGGTCTTGTCCTTGATCGAGACGGACTCATCACGCAGGTACTGTCCGATCTCTGACGCAATGCCCGACACCTGTGGCGCAATGCTGACAGGATCAGGGGTGACCATGATCGGTTCGGGCATGGGTGGTGGAGCAACAACCTCGGGTTCTGCAGGCGCTGCCGGTGCCGCCTGTTTACGGTTGAGATAGGCCATGACCGCCCATGCCAATGCAGTAATGATGGTCAGTGTAATCGGAATCAGAGAGGCGCCCAATAAAACCTCGGAAACCACCGACATTACGGTGATGAGCAGGGCGGGCCAATAGAGTTCAATGTATTTGCTGCTCGCTTTATCTGTTGACTTGTCCATTTTCTTAAATCACTGTTCTATTCAGGCATTGATACGATGCGTAGCTCAACCTATCGATAATAAATTCTACAATTTATACAGATAGGATTAACGGTTATCCTACTATTACACTTTAGGAATCACATAGTTCTCGAGGAAAATTGAGTGTTTCCTTAGAGATGTGAACCCTTCCCATAACTCCCGCTGCAAGCCGTGTGCCATAGGGATAATGACGACAATTTGGCGCTTTCCGGTATGGAAAAGATCCGGACAGACCATTTTTGAGTCACTTATTCACCAGTACCCGTAACCGATTACCGGCCTGTGGCGGTTACTGGTCTATGGTCATTCGAGACGAGGCGGAGTGAAGCAGGCTTCAGAGGGGGCCGGGCAGATGTGTTTACAGTGTCTTTCCGGAGAGCTGGTAGGCAAATGCAATCACCTCAGCCACCGCTATATAGAGTGTCTCGGGGATTTCAGCATTGAGTTCAACGGCAGAGAGAAGCTGCACCAGTTCAGCCTCCTCATAGAGCGGAACATCATGCTCCTTGGCAAGTTCAATGATCTGCTCTGCGATGACCCCTTTACCGGTAGCGGTGACCCGTGGTGCTCCACCACCTTCATATTTGAGGGCTACCGCCAGGTTGACCGCATTCTTGGGCGCATTGTCTTTATTGGGAGCATCTGCCATGGTCAGAGTATCAATACTATGCTGTTCGACGACTAGGCCTTGATTGAGAATCGGTTTGAAAGATGGGGCAGGTCAACCGAGGTTTGATCATTGACGCTCATCTGCCTGCTGAAAAGCGTTCCCGGCTCCACCCCAGCCGTTGAGAGTGCAGCCTGCAGGTGGTCGATCTGCTCGGAAATCGTGTTGGCAGTCTCCTCCCGTTCACTGAGGAAATGGATATCGAGCACACTATTATGGTAGATCGCATGTGCCTGGATCGCACCCAGGCCGGGAGGAGAGAGGTTGATCTCGATATGCCAGCGCTGTTTGTCCGGGTCATCAGACTCCTGCTGCTGACGGAATTTCAGACCAATCTCCTGAGGCTGATCCTGTACCAGAAACGGAACTTCTACATCCCAGCTGCGTGAGGCCGCACTCTCTTTTGCGCCGGATTCGGTTTGTGCCTGTTGTGTCTGTGTCTGTGTCTGGCTTTGGGTTTGGCTCTGCAGGCTTTTGAGCTGGTTGGTCTCGATACGGGCGATCAGTGCGTCGACCTGTTTGAGCATCTTCTGCTGATTCTGTTGATCGGGCTGGTTCAGAATCCTCGATTTCATCTGCAGCAGCTGCATCTTGAGATCACCTTTCAGCTCTCCCCCCCGGTTGTTGACCAGATTGTTCTCCATAAAGGTGCCGGATTTGGAGATCTGTGTCTTGAGCTGCTTGGGGTCAATCAGTTGAACAAGGGTGGGCAGATTCTGCAGAAGCTGCTGAATGGCCTGCTGACTCATTTTTGGCGTAGTGGGGCTTTGCAACATCTGGGTCAGATTCTGTAACGCTTGCTGCAGTGGCTGCTGTTGAGGCGTGGCCCGTTGACTCAACAGTTCAGCCGGTGGAGGTGCCGGTTTCTGTATGGAGAGCGTCACCTGTGGTTGAAGCTGGGTTACCGTCAGGCGCAGTTGCTGTCCGGTCTGGAGGGGCAGCTCGGTCCTGGCCGAGACGGTTGCCCCTTGTGGTAGCTGTAGATCGATCTTGCCATTTTGATTCTGTACTACGGTCGCCGTCATCTGGTCACCGACCTTCAGCAGTGGTAACGTGGCTGAAGTACGGGTCAAGGAGAGAACGGATTGACTGGCAGTCAGAGTGGGTAGCGTGATCGGATTCAATTGGTTGGCATCTTTATTGCTAGGATGGTGATTGAGGACAACTTTATGACGCTGTCCACTTTTTTAGCATAGGATAGAGTGAAACACCGTTCAACCTGTCCTGATATTTAAAAGTGAGGCTGTCACCAACAATACCCATACCAACAAGAGTAAGCAAGTTATGGCAGATGAAGAGAATATGGAAGTCGAAGAAGAGCTCGACATTGACTCGTTGATGGATGAGGTTGCTGCTGGCGGCCCGGCGGGAGAGGAGGGCGCAGACGATGACGCTGTCGATATTGACAGCATGCTGGATGAAGTGGCGGGTGATGAAGAGAGTATGGATGAGGTTGCTGAAGATCCGCTCCCGGCAGATGAGATGGTTGATGAAGCGGCCGCTGACGAGATGGTCACAGACGAAGATGATTTCGATATCGATGCGCTGGTCGATGACAATCAGCAGGAGGATGAGGCACAGGAGCCTGATCCTGTTGAAGAGGAGTTGATGGCTGAGCCGGAACCAGTACCTGAGCCTGAACCCGCTCCCACCCCTGCGCCAGAGCCTGCTCCGGCACCTGCAGCACCGGCAGCCGCTCCAGCCAGTATCGATACCAGCGCCATGGAGGCACTGCTGGCCAAATTGACTACAACTGCAGATCGTGTTGAATCGGCCGTCAGCAAGGCGGAAGAGATCAATGCTCAACTTGAAGAGCGTCACACAGCAGCGGAGAAGTTTGTCAAAGGTGTGAAGGATGCCTCCAAGGAGATGAAAGAGGAGCGCCCATCACTGGCGAAGGTTGAGAAAGCCTCTTCGATCGGGATGATCGTTGCCGGTGTCGGGGTGGCACTCACAGCCGCCGTATTGGGGCTGGTGGTGACAGAGGATAAAGAGACCCTGCCGGAGAAGGTTGAGACGGTCAGCGCCTCGGTGGATGGGGTTGGTGAAAATGTCAATCTGATCGCAGGCCGAATCTTTGAGCAGCAGCAGATGATGGATGAAGCGGTCGCTTCGATGACTTCTCTGCAAGATGCGCTGAACAAGATCCCCGAACCGGCACCTGAGGCTGAAGAGTCACCCATGATGGAAGAGGATGGCGAAATGGCTGAACAGGAGATGGCCGAGGTCACGGTGGACTTCAGTATTGTGGAAGGGAAGATCGACGAGACCCAGCAGAAGATCATGGCGCTTCATGAGCAACTGAAAAATAGCGAGGGTCAGTACCCGGAGTTGAAACGCCATCTTGAGGAGTTGGTGATGGGGCAGGAGCAGCTCAAGCAGGAGCAGTTCAAATTGATTGCCATACAGCAGTCGCTGGCTGAAGAGCAGGAGCGTGTCCAGTCGATCTACAAATTCCCGTAAGAAACAGTTTTAGTGTAAGTGTGTAAGCTGTAGTGGTGGTGCCAGAGTGCTGTAGTGGGCCTCTGGCATTTTTAATTCAGGCTATTTGCAAAACGAGATTGGAATTGAGCTTTTCTCCTTCTCTGGAAAACACCCTGTTTTGTGCATTATCTGGTTGGTAAAGCAGGATAGCATGTCTGTTCTGCCCCTTTTGCTGCCGCTCGATAGGTCATCGATAATCTTTCGTAGCCTCTACAAAGCAGATGCTGGAAGCTGGTAGAAATCATCAGATGTTTTTTCCACTCCTTATACTGGTAGTATTTTCCACCTCCCTCTTTTTGTAGGAAGCAAGCATCCTGTACAGCGCCTTTACATCGATGGGTTTACTCAAATAGTCATTCATTCCTGCTTTCAGCGCTTCTTCTCGATCCTCTTTCAATGCATTCGCTGTCATCGCAATCACCGGCAACTCCTGATCTGAATAGCGGTAGCGAATCTGCCGGGTAGCCTGATACCCATCCATTTCCGGCATTTGGATATCCATCAACACAATATCGTAATGACTATCCTCAATCGAATCTACCGCCTGCACTCCGTTTTCGGCAGTCTCTACCAGTGCTCCTGCTGCTGTCAAAATCTGTTGTGCTACCAGCTGATTGACCTTGTTGTCCTCTACAAGAAGCACCTTCATTCCTTCAAGGGATACATCCTGCCTGCTTGTTTTTCTATGCTCAATGGATTGACCATTCTGTTTCTGTCCCAGAGATAGGGGTAATTCAAAGAAAAAACGCGATCCCTGATTTAACTCGCTCTCAACCCCAATTTCTCCTCCCATCAACTCCACCAGAGACTTGCAAATCGATAGCCCCAACCCTGTACCCCCATATTTTCGAGTTGTAGAACTATCCGCTTGGGAAAATGGCTGGAACAATCTTTTAACCTGCTCCTGACTCATACCGATACCACTATCTTCAACCACAAAGCGAAGCTGTACACGGCCTCTCTTTCGCTCCAACAATGAAGTCTTGAGAGTGATCTCTCCCTGTTCAGTAAACTTGATTGCGTTATTGAACAGATTGGTGAGGATCTGCTGAAGCCGAAGTGGATCTCCGCAAAGAATATCAGGAATCGATGGATCGATATCGAACCGAGCCACCAATCCTTTCTCTTCTGCTCTGAATTCCGTGATATGGCTCAACGCCTCAATCACCTCAGCCAGTCTGAAATCAACATGCTCAATGTCCACTTTTCCTGCTTCAATCTTGGAAAAATCAAGAATGTCATTGATGATTCCCAACAGAAGGTTGGCCGAATCATGAATTTTACTCAGATAACCCTTTGTCGTTACAGGAAGTGTTTCCTGTAGCGCAAGATGACTCAACCCAATAATACCATTCATTGGAGTGCGAATTTCGTGGCTCATATTGGCAAGAAAAGCACCCTTGCTAAGATTGGCTTCCTCCGCTTCCTCCTTGGCAATAATCAATTTCTGCTCCATTTCTTTGTGTGGCGTGATGTCTGTAATAAAGCCTTCAATGGCGATAAGGTCACCCGCCTTGGAATGGACACCAACTCCATTTTCAAGCACAACTCGCGTTTCTCCACCACGCGTATATATGCGATAAGTGATCTGGAATCGCTCTTTTTTTTCCAGTGAGTTCTGAATTTCATCCCAAACGCTCTTCTGATCATCAGGATAGATGATATCGTTATAGCTAATAAACCTGTTGTCGAGAATCTCATCACTACGATAGCCTGTCAGTTCATAGACCCCTCCACTGATGAATTGCATTGTCCAATTTCTGTCATTGAGACAACGGTAGGCCATGCCGTGCAGGTTTCCCAAGAGTCTATGATAAGTGCTGTTCGCCTGTTCCGCGGCATTCTTTACATCTAAAAGTTCTCTATTTCTAATTTGGATAATGGAGAGTATATAGATCACAAAAAGCATCAATAAGACCAAAACAAAAGGGAGTGCACTATTTATCAGCACGGTGTAATACCAGTGCTTTACCTCGCTATCCAAGCCTAATGTTGCGATAATTTTTCCTGTTTCATCTTTTACTGGAGATAGTGCTGTAATAACGGTTCCCCATCTATCACTTACAGGGCCAACAACAATACTATCCCCTGTCAGCATGGCAGCCTTATATTCAGGAGAAATCTCATCATAAACCAACCCCGGCTCAGCGTAATCCGGAGAGGATTCCAACTGTGAGTCAGAATAGAAAAAAATATCGCCACTATCTCTTTCACCTAAAATATATAAGAATTTACAATTTTTATTTGATAACCTGATGTTTCTCAATTGTTGATTGATGTATGTATATTCACTTTTTTTCTTATCGTTCTGATGCCCTTCCAATGACTTGAGCTTAACGACATCCACAGCACTGGCAACATAAATGGCTGTCTCAAGAATATTGTTCTTTAATTTTTCTTCATTTAATTTATAAATCATCATGGATGCAATGACTGCAATAATTAATAAAACAGAAATCAATCGACTTTGATTCATAACAAGCCACCCATTTCACCTGCATATTTAACCAGAATATTTCATTTCACCCTGTTCGCTGAATAACCAACAAGGCTCGCCCTTTATTTTTTGTGAAATCAATTCGTTGAAAAAATATTAAAAACAAACAAAGGAGCACGCCATCGATGAAACAGTAGCGCTGCTTAAGCCAACTTTCAACCGCTCTGTTGAGCTCGAATCCCGCCACTCCAAGAGTCCGCTTCTGACTACCTACTGTCCTTGATCCAACCACTCACCACGATTTTGGCAAAATCACTTCAGAAAGCCTGATTTCAACCATGTTTTGCACATAGCCTTAATTTTGTAAGCTTCTCATGGAGGCTATTTCATAGCGCCTATTGGTAAATTATCAAGCAAAGCCAATACCTGCTTCGAATAGAGGTTGCCTTGCGCGACCATTGCAATGCCCCCTTGCTGTATCACTTTGCTTTTGGCGAGATTCGCTGTTTCAAGGGCGATATCCGCATCCGCAATCCTGGATTTTGCTGAAGAGATATTGTTGCTCACTGGTGTCCCAACGTTTAATCGAATAAATTCAATTGGTTATTGATGACGT
>CAYFOR010000014.1:0-41530 GCA_964344785.1 uncultured Piscirickettsiaceae bacterium | reverse complement strand
ACGTCATCAATAACCAATTGAATTTATTCGATTAAACGTTGGGACACCAGTGGTGCATCACCATTTTCCAACCGCTCGGCAATCAGGGTCTCTCCACTCTGGCCCAGCCCTGTGTAGTTGGAGGTAATCTCTTCAAGCTCGGAAATACGGTTGATGATATGCACAGCACCGATCGTCTTGCCGTCCAGAATCAACGGTCGATGCATGTGAAGATGGATATGCCGGTCATCACTTCCATCAATATTGATCATGGCGTGGTGTGGCATATGGGCAGACTGTCCAACCCGTTCTGCAACGGTCGAGGCAATGGTTGCACCGTTTACATCAATTACGGAGATTTCAAGGATGGAGGGTATGGGTCGCTGGGCATCCCGGATGATTCGGGTGATCTTGCTGGTGTGCCGGTCTGACGGTTGCTGGTTGTGCTGATCCAGTGAAAGCCGGAGCTGAGTACGGCTGGCAATCTGTGTGGTCCGTTCATCCAGTCGTGTGAGCAGATTGGATACCCGTTGCTGCTGCACCTCGGCCACGGACTTGAGGTGGTCATGGGTGTTGAGGGTCAACTGCTCCTTGAATGCGTTGAGTGCGATGACGATTGACAGGGCGGTGATGGTGGTTCCAAACAGGACCAGTGCCACAGTAAAGCGTTGCTGGATACTCTTGTGGTTCCCCGAAGTGTGCTTTGACGGATGGTTTACATCGGATTGTGACAAGTAGCCTTACCTGTGTTAGGAGATTGATTAATAAAAACAATTAATGGTCATTATATAAACAATCTGTAGAAAACAAAGTGTCTTGCTCTAGGGCCTGTTAACACTATTATAAGCCATCACTGCCGGAGCCCAATTTTTGTTCTACAAGGCGGAATGAGCGCAGTGTAGTTGCTCTACATCAGCGATTGACAACGCAGCAGTACAAAAATTGGGCCCGGCCCTTTGGGTTAAGCCTGAATTTGTACCACTCATTGTTGCTCGTCATTCATTTGGAATAACCAAACCTCACTCCTCACGCCTCGATTGGTACAAATTCAGGCTTAACAGAGGTGGCTTAAATAGTGTTAACAGGCCCTAGTAAAGCTGGTCGAAACCTGGGGCATCCCCCTGAATATCCTCATTGGTAGCGATATAACTCCGGTCACCTTCACGCACCGCCTTCAATGCCGCCTTCAGTGACTCGTCCAGGTAATAACCGTACATCTCGATGGTGTTCACACCCAGCATGCGTCTGGTAACCTCTTTGCCGGAGTGGTCCAGAAACAGCAGTGTCGGGGTGACCCAGACCTGATAGGAGGCCGCAATCGCAGCGGGTCTTGCGGTATCACCCTTGAAGTCGAGGATATCCTGGTATGAATCAAGCAGAATCTCGGTGATGATCACCTTGTCTTCATATTCGCCGCTGATCCGCATCGGATGGATAATCTCTTCCTTCAGCAAGGTACAGAATGGGCAGTGATGCTGAGAGACAATCAGAAGAATCGGCAGATTTTCCCGGTTTGCCGAAGCGGCCAGTTGAGACAGGTCGCTGTGTTGCAGATCGGTGGACGCGTAGATGTGTGAGAAGGAGGAAAGGGTCAGAAGCAGAAAAAGCAGATGTCGCATATGGGTACAGGGGAAGAGGTTGGTACAGAGTTGAGGGTCTATAACAATACTACTATATCTGTCTTATGTGTCACCGGTGCCCGAAAAACAGTGTATATTCAATAAACTGTTGGGTCCTTTTATGGTTTTTTGCATCTTGTGATCCGAAAGTTTGAACAATATCGAGGAGGCTGTTCAGAGGCTCCTTGGTGCCAGTTATGAATATATATCACAATAACCCATTAATATTGTGTCTTTTTGAGTGATAGAGCCTGAATGATGAAAATCTTGCTTGTAGATGACTCCAGAGCCATTGCCGGACTCTATGCCCAGGCACTGATCGAAAGAGGCGATACGGTGGTGACTGCGCTGAGTGGTGAGGAAGCCTTGTCACTGGCGGTCAGGGAACCACCGGATATTGCACTCATCGATTACCATCTGCCGGATATCACAGGCGACCAGCTCACGAAAAAGCTGCTGTCACACCCTGTAACACAACATGTTGTGGTTGCAGTCTTCTCGGGTGACACGGTCATTACCAGAAAATCGCTGGATGCTGGTGCAGTGGATATGATCAGCAAGGATATTTCGGAAGAGCTCTTTTTTCTGAGAGTGGACTCGCTGAAAAGACAGGCCGAACACAAGAGGGAAATCCGACAGGGTGGCGAGTCCACCCGCAATGAATGGATCGACCCGTTTCCCAAATTCAGGGTTCTTTTTGTCGATGATTCCAGTTTTGTCAGGTCAGCCTATCAGGCGATCCTGGAGGATATCGATTGTGAGGTCATTCTCGCCGAAAATATGGAAGAAGCGCTGGAGAAGGCGATTGAATACCAACCGGATCTGGCCATTATCGATTTCTACATGAAAGGTGGAAACGGTGATGAGTTGACCAAGCGGCTGCTGGCCAATCAGGCCACTCAAAATGTCATGGTGGTTGTCTTTACCAGCCAGGGGGATGTCAAGGAGGTTGCACTGGCAGCAGGTGCACTGGATGTCATCATCAAGGGGGAAGACCAGAATATTTTTGTGCAGCGCATTGCATCGATCAGAAACTATCAGCACCAGATCTACAGATCGATCATGCAGCAGGTGCAAAAGGCGAAACAGGAAAAGTTTGCCTTTGATCGGGTAAAGGCGGTACTGGATACGATTGAAGACCCCGTTCTTGCGGTCAATGAGCATGGGGTCATCACTCATGCCAACCACGCTCTTTCCGAGCTGCTGTCCATGCCGACCGGAAAAATGTTGGGGCAATGTGTGGGCGAACTGATTGATGATGAGGAGGATGACTGCTTTTCAGGGGGTGCTGAGTCCAAATTTCAGAAGTTGATTGATAAAAAATCCATTAGCCATGAGGTCAAGAGCGGGACGGGTGAAAGGATACCGGTCAGTATTACCGTCTCGGCCTTGACGACCGATGATCGTACATCGGAGGCGTATGGGGCGATTCTGGTCATCTATGACCTCCGGGGAGAGTCCCTGAAAAGGGCAAACAAGGCCAAGGATGAGTTCCTCTCCATCATCAGTCATGAGCTTCGCACGCCGCTTTCCATTGTGATGGGGGAGGCTGAAATTCTGAAGGATCTCGTATCAACAGAGGAGTCAAAAAGGTCATTGCAGTCGATTGAGGAGGCTGCACAGCAGCAGTTATGGCTGGTTGAGAAGATGATCGATCTGGTTGATCTCGAATCGAACAGCGGGGTCATCAGGAGCGAGCCGTTTGATGTCTGCGAAATCGTTGCAGACCTGGCGGATAGATACAGGTTGCAGGTGGAGGAAAAGGGGATCGGATTTTCCGCCGACAAGCTTGAAACGGTTGGTATCCAGGCGATCGGTGATCGGGACAGGCTGTTGCAGGTACTTCATCATATCATTGAGAATGCAATTCAATTCACCCATGATGGCAGCATCACCGTCGCATGCAAACGGGTGGATGACAGCATAACATTCCGCATTCAGGATACCGGTGTCGGGATGTCCGAGGATACCATCAAGAATATCTTCAACCGATTTGAACAGGGCGACAACAGCCTCTCCAGGCAATATGGTGGTGTCGGGCTTGGATTGTATATTGCCAACCGGATGATTATGAAAATGGGTGGTGTGATCGATGTTGAAAGCCGGAAAGGCCGGGGGACGACATTTACCGTTTCACTACCACTTGCTCCTGAAAACTAAACAACAGTTCAGAATGAAGGCATCAGGATGGAATCTGTAATGGTTCTGGAACGATATTCAGGCGGCTATTCAAAATAGATAAAGTCGAAATCTCCCTCAAACCCTGCCTGTCGTGCAAACCAGTGCCACTCCTCCGGGGTGTAGAATGATTCACAGGTCAACTGCCAGTAGAGCAGGTTGGCCTTCTCTGCCTCGTTGCGGTAAGACTCCACACAGACAAAGCGCCGTTCACGTCCCACCCGCATCATCTCCTGGAAGGCACTGAACAGCTGATAGTTGTAGAGGTTGTGGAGGGTGTTGATCGAGAGCACCAGATCAAACGTCCGGTCATCGAAGGGCAGGGTATCTGCCGAGGCTACCTGCAGAAAGGGGCGCACCTCCTCCTTGGCGTTTTCAATGCCATATTCCGAAACATCGATTCCTGCCACCTCAAGTCCGGGGACCGCCTGTGTCAGCTCATGGAGTAGAAAGGCCTTGCCGCAGCCGACATCCAGTACACGTTCACCAGCCTTGAGTTGGTAGTGGCTGGCGATCGATTCGGCCACAGGGCGCCAGCGTCCATCGTAGCGGTAGCCACCAAAGCCATATTTGCGGTCACCATCCCAGTAGTCGTATCCCCACTCCTTGGCGCGGCCGGCGCATTCGGCCTTGTCATGTTCGATCACACGTTGCAGATAGTCACGCTCGGTTCGGGTATGGAGGATGGATAGAAAGTCGGTGTCGGACATGGTGGTTCTCTCTAAACTCTAAATTCTCTGTCGGATGCTGCCGAGAATAGTTTCTATCCCCAGCCCCATCTCCTCCAGCAGCGTATCCTGGCGGCCGTAGTCATGGGCGAAGTGGTCCGGCAACCCCAGGCGTAGCAGTTCAACATCACGGATATTCCGGTCAAACAGGGTTTCGGCGACGGCGCTGCCGAGGCCGCCGATACGGGTATGCTCTTCCATCGTCACCAGCAGTCGGGCACGTTGTGCCGCCTCGATCACGGCCGCCTCATCCAGTGGCTTGACGGTATGCATATGGAGGATGCCGCACTCGATCCGGTTCTCCTCCAACAGCATTTTTGCAGCCTCGATGGCGCGGTTGGTCATGATGCCGGTGGTGATGAAAGTGACCTCGGCAGGTGGCTGGAGCGTGGTTGCACGGCCAATCTCGAACTGTTGATCATCAGGGGAGACAATGGGGTCTCCTCCCTTGGCAAGGCGGATATAGATGGGACCGGGGTGATCCACAGAGTGCGGCATGAAGCGGGCCATCTCCTCCTTGTCGACCGGGGAGATGATGGTCATGTTGGGTAGGGCGCGGAAGATGGCGATATCTTCGGTGGCCAGATGGGTCGGACCCAGTGGGGCATAGACCACGCCGCCACCATTGCCGATCAGTCGAACCGGCAGGTTGTGCAGGCAGAGATCGAGTGCCACCTGTTCATAGCAGCGGCGGGTGAGAAAGGTGGCGATGGTGTTGACGTAGGGGATGAATCCCTCCATTGCCAGTCCGGCAGCCAGTCCGATAATATTGGCCTCAGAGACGCCTTCCATATAGAAGCGGTCCGGCATCTCCTCACGCATTTCCTGAAGAACACCTGCGCCGAGATCGGAACCAACGAAGACGATACGGGAGTCCTGCCGGGCCAGCTGATGGATTGAATCGAGACAGGTTCTACGCATCGTAGTTCTCCAGTGCGTCATAGATCGCCTGAATCTCTTCGGGCTTCATGTTGGATTTGTGGTGCCAGGTCGGTACCCCTTCGGCAAAGGGGACCCCCTTGCTCTTGACGGTATGGCAGATCACTGCGGTAGGCTTGTGGTCGGAAAGTGGGGCCTTCAATACCTCAAGCAGTGCCTGGGGATTGTGTCCATCCACCTCGACAGCCTCAAAGCCGAAGGCACTCCACTTCTCCCGCAGCGGTTCCAGCGGCTGCACATCGTCGTTAGGGCCGTAGGATTGCAGTTTGTTGTAGTCGACGATTGCGGTGAGTTGAGAGAGTTTGTGCTTTCCGGCACAGAGCGCCGCCTCCCAGATGGAGCCCTCGTTGATTTCACCATCACCCATGACTACGAAGATACGGTGGGGCTTCTGTTGAATGCGGGCGGCAAGCGCCATGCCGACCCCGATCGAGAGACCATGCCCGAGTGAGCCGGTCGATGCCTCCACACCCGGTACCTTGCCGCGTTCAGGGTGTCCACCGAGAAAGGTCCCGGCATGACAGAAGCTTCGCAACGCCTCTTTGGGGAAGAATCCCTTGTCGGCGAGCATCGCATAGAGGGCAAGGCAGCCATGTCCCTTGGAGAGGATGAAACGGTCACGTCCATCCCACAGCGGTTCGGTTGGATTGAAGTTCATCACCTCGTCGTAGAGTACTCGGATGATCTCGATCAGTGATAGTGAAGAGCCCAGATGACCGCGACCACCACCATCCAGGGCATCAATGACCAGACGACGCAACGCCTTGGAGCGTTCATCCATTGGCGGGGCGGTATTGCTCTCTCTCTTTGGGTTCATACGGTCAGGCTCCGTTGTTCAAATTGGGTGTGGAAAAGGGTGGTTGCCTTTTCCAACTGTTGTTGACGAATGGTGTTGCCGTCACTCGCTCCCGAGAATGCCCTGCGTGCCCACTTCTCCGGCAGGAACTCATTGAGGATGATGGTACACCAGCGTATCACATAGAGAGGGAATAGCCCCTCCAGCCGCCCCTCAAAGGTAAGGTCACTCTCCAAGAAGTGTTTGACCATTCTCTGACGGAACTGTCTCTGCTCCCGGTTTCCGAGTGCAAAGCCGGGATGGAGCAGGGTGTCTGCGGTCAGCTTGACTGGATCATCCCAGCCGAAATACTCAAAATCGATAAAGATCAGGTTGCCGTCATCACGGCGGATTGCATTGTGCAGACCGAAGTCGGAAGGGCTCAATGTCTGCTGCCGACGCTGTAGTATGAATGGAGGGGCGGACTGTCTTGCCGAGGCAAAGGCCGGAGAGAGCGTTTGCTCCATCAGCTTGTTCAGATCCGGGTGAAGCGGGGCAACCGCCGCCAGCCGTTTGAGCCGCTGTTCAATCTGTCGGTTGAGCTGCTCTCTGCTCAGGCATGCCTCGCGGGCATTGCCCAGCGTCCCGGCGGCATCGCTCCGGCTGTATCTGTGCAGCCGCTCGATAAAGCCGCACAGCTGTGCCACATCATCAGGCCCGTTTCTGTCAGTGGCACTGCTTCCCTCGATAAAATCGGTCAATATCAGATGGTGCTTCGGAGTGCTCTCAATCAGAGCGGGTGTGGCCTTTTCGCCCTGCTGTTCGAGAAACTGCAGGGCGTCCGACTCCCGCTGCAGCCGTTCGACAGCATCGGTGCCATAACGATAATACTGCTTCAGCAGAGCGGTACGGTTATCGTCAAACCGGGCCTGATGACAATTGCTGTTTCCGCCCCCCTCAAGTGGCTGCAAGGCGGTAAGCGCACTACCGTATAGTTGTCCGGCAAGCTGTTCCAGCGGCTGGTCGCTGCCGTGTGCTTCGGGAAAGAGTTGCTCGGTTACCTCCGACCAGTGGCGACAGGTGATCCAGGGGGAGTTGGTGTCTGTCTCTTCGTCAACAGGCAGGTAGTGGATGGCCTGTGTCCGTGGCGGGAAGTCGGGGTGGCTCAGTACCACCTCCAGATCATCGATAAAGTAGTCGAGATTCAGTGCAGCAATCTTTGCAACCTTCTCATCCCGTGTGGGGAAAAAGTGGATGTGCTCCTTGGGGATCGCAAAGCGCTCGGAGGAGAAGAAACCCTGCAGTTCCATCCACTGCCGTGCAGCATCGTGCAGATTGATCTTCTGCGCATCGAAATGGCCGTGGACGGTTTTGTGGCTGATGATATGGATGCTGTGCCCCTCTGTCTTGCAGTGCTGCAGAAAGGCGGCAGCGCCAGGCAGCAATTCGGCACCCCCCATGTAACGTCCGTAGATCTGCCCCTGCAGGCGCATCCATTCGTGATGGCCGGACTCTCCCTGGGCCACCAGATGCGCGCGTACCGCCCGCTTGCCGCTCGGTTGGGTGGGGTCAATCAATCCCCACTGCAGTGCCACCGTGGTGAAGAGGTGGTCATAACCGGCCAGTGTGTTGTCGAGGTCGATGCCGATGTTCAAGAGAGCCACTACTGACGTTCAAATGGATTTACAATTCTTACGTTGCCGATCTTCCGGTTATGTTGCATATCTTCTGAATAGAGGATGGAGCACCCGGTCTTTTGTGCCATTTTGACAATCAGGGCATCCCAGAAAGAGAAGGCGTGAAGGCGGTGGATTTCAACTGCACCAACTACATCCTGATGCTCTATGGTGGCTACCTCCAGGTGTGACAATAGTTCAATTTTTCGCTGGGCATTTTCAGCACTGATTCCGAGCTTGCGCGTTGATGCCGAGAAGTACTCCTGCAATACTTGTGTTGACAGAATCGCATTGCCATTGTGCCAGCCGGATTGAATGAGCTGGACGGCCTGTGTCTGTTTTTCAATAGCGGATGCGTCGTCCGTATAGATCAGAATGTTGCTATCGATAAAGCTACGTTCTTTCATGGAGTTCATCCCGGTTGAACTTCCAGCCTTCAGCGTTGCCCTGTCCCGAAAGGCGAATGAATTCCTGTAGATCCTCCTCGGATTGTGCCGTGTTGGTCAGGCGTTCCAGGTAGTCCCTGATCAGCTGGTTCAGGCTTGTCCCCATGTTGGAGGCAATCTGTCTCGCATGGTTGGCGGTCTCTTCATCAATAGATAAGGTAATGTTCATGTGGAATCCTTGTGCACATAATATGTGTCAAATTATAAGTGCTAGAAAAATGTGTGCAAGTTGATAGGAGTGGTTCACTTCATGATTGCCTTGAGGAAGTTGAGGAGTTGATGCTTCTCAATCGACTTGGAGTGGCCGACAATGCCCACCTTCAATGCCCCGGCGGCATTGCCGATCAGTCCGGCCAGCTCCAGTGGGGTGCCGGATGCGATCAGTGCAGAGGAGATGGTGAGAAAGGCATCTCCTGCGCCCATGGTATCGACCACCGAGCGGGTGAATGCCGGTATACGGTGAATTTCCGGTTCATCACGGTTGCGGTCAAATACCAGACTGCCATGTTCTCCATGGGTAATGATGATGTGCCGGCAGTTCATGGTCTCTGCAAGCTGGAGCAGTACCTCCTCGATCGGGCCATGCTGGTTGCCGGTCGCAAGTCGTGCCTCGGGTGCATCGATACAGACGAAGTCTGCACGGCGGTATTTGCTGACCAGATTGAAGCCGTGGTTGGCTCCGTTGGTCTGGGCGCTGACCGCAAGGAATTTGGTATGTTTCTCCAGCTGGTCAATGGTGGATTGTGCAATCAGCCCATGCCCGAAGTCATTGACCACCACCAGATCGTACTGGCTGGCTCGCTCAACCACCATCGAGTCGAACTGCTGTTGCAGGTCATGGGGGAGTGGGGTGTGTTCGATATCATAGACCTCGAACATCTTGCGCAGGTAGGACTTGTCGATATATCGGGTCTTGCGGGTGGTTGGGGCACCGGGACGGTGTAGTGGTGTCAGGGTAATATTGGGGTTGAGGGCGTGTCGAATCAGCTTCTCATCGGTGCGCAGTTCGCCCAAACCGGTCAGGATCTCCACTTCATGGCAGAGGTTGGAGATATGGTTGGCAGAGGCAAAGACACCACCTGCAAAGAGTTCGCAATCGAGATAACGGGTGACGATCAGGTTCTCCTTGGAGGCCTTGCCCATGGAGTGGACATAGATGTACTCATCCAGAATCGCGTCACCGATGATCAGGGCCCTGATTTTCTGAGCCTTTTCGATGTGCTCATGGATATTGTCGAAACTGGATCGTTCACGCAGCCCGCTCAAATAAAGGTTAAGTTCTTCGCTGTAGAGGTCGTTAAAGTGTTTATTGATGAGGGAAGATGAACTGTAGACGACATCCTCGGTGAAGATGACTCTGCCGTGATGTTCCTCGACGGTGGCCTGCTCCAGATGGATCTTTCCCGTGACATCATCGGCCGGGTTTTCATATTCGGAGCCCTTGGCATAGATGGTGGGTTGGACGGTTTTCAGAATCGGGATTGCATCAGGCGCGTGATTGATTACAACCTTGTCAACGATTTCCAGCGCAGAGAGCATCTCGGCACGAATGTGGGCGGTAAAGTAGGGGCGGTCAGGGCCTTTGTTTACAAAGTCGTCATCGGTGATGGAGACAATCAGCAGGTCGCCCTCTTTTTTGGCAATATTAAGGTGGCGGATATGGCCGAGATGAAGAACGTCAAATACTCCGTGGCAGAGTACAACACTTTTTCCACTTGATTTGGCTTCACTGGAAAAAATGGCAGCTTCGGATGGCGTGAGTAATTTATTGTTGTTGATAAACGGATCAGAAACTTTCATGGATCGTGGTTGTCTGGTTGAAAATGGTGTATATAGTAATTCGACTTGAAATGAGAAAATTTTAATTATTTTGTGCTTATTCTGTCATAAAGGTGGTATTCATTCTATATTTGATCCACTATTGTGGTTGTTATTGTCTTGAAGTCTCAGAATATATGAGTGATGTCGAATACAATATTGGATGGTGGAATATAGATTTTGGTGAAACGGCAGTTTCCCAGGTCAGTGATGCGATCCGCTCTAGAAAAATGAGCATGGGCAGTGTGACCCGATCGCTTGAAATGGATCTGGAGCGACGGTTGGGGGTCTCCCATGTGGTGATGACAACCAGTGGCAGTACGGCACTGTTCATGGCGCTGAAGGCATTGGGAGTCGGCCCCGGTGATGAGGTGATTGTCCCGGACAGGACATGGATTGCAACGGCACATGCGGTTCAGATGACCGGAGCCGATGTGGTGCTGGTGGATGTGCTCAAGGATGTGCCTATTATGGATGTGGATCTGGTTGCGGATAAAATAACCGACAATACCAGGGCGATTATGCCGGTCCATTTAAATGGCCGGTCAGTGGATATGAAAGCACTCCATATAATTGCACGGAAATATAATATCCATTTGATTGAAGATGCGGCCCAGGGGTTATTCAGTGTGAATGATTCTGGTTATTTGGGTACGCAGTCGGCTGCCGGATGTTTTTCACTCTCCATTTCAAAATTGATTTCTACCGCTCAGGGTGGTTTTGTGGTAACAAATGATGATGGAATATATCACTCATTGAATAGAATTCGAACGCATGGTGTAACGGATCTGGTAAATACCACTTATAATGGATGGGGCTTTAATTTTCGATATACTGATATATTGGCGGCAATCGGCCTGGGGCAACTGGAAGTTATTGATCAAACCATTCATAGAATAAAGGATATATACTTCAGATATTATGAGGGGATGAAAGGGTTGACCAGAGTCCGTCTGATTGAATCCCATCCGGATAGTGGTGAATTGCCGATCTATATCGAGGTACTGTGTGATGCCAGGGATGAGCTGGTTGCTTTTCTGAAAGAGAGAAAGGTGCAGGTTCGCCCTTTCTACCCCAGTTTGAATGGTGCCGACCATATCGGTGGAGATGGTTGTTTCGACCGCTCCGAGCGCTTCTCTGCACAGGGGCTGTTTCTCCCTTCAGGACCGGCACAGAGCGATGCGGATATCGAATTTGTGATTGGAGCACTGCATGATTTTGAATAGGTGCGGCCACACGTTTCCAATATAAGAAGAAAGAGGAAAATAACAAGATGAAGACAGCATTGATTATCGGAGGTGGTTTTGCAGGGTGTGCAACAGCACATCAATTGGCGCTTCAGGGAGGATGGAAGGTGACGGTGGTTGAGGCGCAGTCCCAGCTCGGTGCCGGAGTGCGTACCCATACCTATGGCGGCCATCCCTATACCTTCGGACCACGTCACTTCATGACCGATAATCGGGAGGTCTATGAGTTTCTGAACAGCTATCTTCCACTGCGGCGCCTGACTCATGAGTTCCTGACCTATATCGAACGGGACAACGATTTCTACAGTTTTCCGATTCACCGCGATGATATCGAGCGGATGCCGGACCGTGACACGATTCTCGACGAACTGGACCACCTCAAGGGGGCGCAGCAGGCGAAGAATCTCGAGGAGTACTGGTTGAGGTCGGTCGGTGAGACGCTCTACAGCAAGTTCATCAATGACTACAACAAGAAGATGTGGATGATCGAGAGCAACACTGCACTGGATACCTTCGAATGGTCACAGAAGGTGTCACTGACCAATGATCGGGAGAAGGCGGCCGGCAAGACCGAGCTGCCTAAATCACCGATCAAGGAGGGGGAGAAGCACGCCTATGAGGATCTCTACTCCTGTTACCCCATTGCGATGAATGGCTATAACGACTACTTTGATATCTCCACGGCGGAGGCGGAGGTGCTGCTCTCCACCACCATCAGTGATTACGATATCCCCAATAAAACGGTAGTGGTGAATGGGGAGAAGAGAAGCTTCGATATCATCATCAACACCATCTCACCCGATATCCTGTTTGATAACTGTCATGGAGAGCTGCCCTACATCGGCCGCGACTTCATGAAGATCGTGCTGCCGATGGAGCAGTGCTTTCCTGATGATGTATTCTTCCTCTACTATGCCAACCAGGAGCCGTTCACCCGTATCGTGGAGTACAAGAAGCTGACCAACCACCAATCCCCAACCACCCTGTTGGGGATGGAGATTCCGTCGATGAACGGCAAGCACTATCCGTTACCGATCATGTCGGAGATTGAGAAGGCGAACCGCTATTTCGAGATGATGCCGGATGATGTCTATTCGATCGGTCGTGCCGGCAGCTATGACTACAACATCCATATCCCGCTCTGTTTTGAGCAGGCGATGCGTGTTGCCTCCGAGCTGTAAACGGTCGCGGGTAACTGGTATGAAAAGTCTGTTTTCACAACTGCCGCGCCCTTTTCCCGATCCCGACCTCTATGAATCGGTACTGGAGGAGGGGTTCCGACTCTATCCGGAGCGAAAGCGCAACCATGAACGTTTCCAGAGGGCAGAGCGAGGAGAGGTGCTGGACTACCTGCCGATCAAACTCGATGTGGAGAATGTGAGCCGCTGCAACTACAAGTGCACCATGTGCATTGTCAGTGACTGGGAAAAAGGGCAGCGTGCCGAGGATATGGAGCTGGACGACTACAAGCGCCTGCTCGATGAACAGGTCGGTCTGGTGGAGATCAAGATTCAGGGGGTGGGTGAGCCGCTGATGGGCAAGACCTACTTCGAGATGATCGACTACGCCCGACAGAAGGGGATCTGGGTGCGGGCGATCACCAACGGTTCGCTGCTCCACCTGCATGAGAACTACAAGCGCATTATCGACTCCGATGTGTGTGAGCTGCATGTCTCCATCGATGGTGCCGACCAGGAGGTGTATGAGAAGATCAGGCGCGGTGGGCGTTTTGTGCAGGTGGAGAAGAACTGCATCATGCTCAACAACTATGCCCGATCAGTTGGCCGACTGCGTACCCGCATGTGGAGCGTGGTACAAAAGGACAACTATCACCAGTTGGGGGATATGGTCCGGCTTGCCGGGCGCTGGGGTTTTGATCGCATCACCTTCAGCCTGGATCTGGAGGATTGGGGAGTGGAGAGCTGGAAAGAGCGCAATCGTCAGTCGGATATGAAGCAGGATTTTACCCTGGAGTATGCCCAGGAACTGGTCGATATCGGTCGGGCCATCGGGGTTCAGGTGACCTACTGGGCTACCTATGAGAAGTTCAAGCGGGCCGATCCGGAGAAGATGTGTCACTGGCCGTTTGAGCGCCTGCTGGTCTCATCCGATATGCGTACCGTACCGTGCTGCATGATCAGCCAGCCGGAGATTGTCGATATGGGGGATGCCAAAACGCTTGCCGAGGTCTGGAATAGTGAGAGCTACCAGACCCTGCGTCGTGCCCACATCAGTGGAGAGATCCCCGACTACTGTGTCAACTGCTACGGCTCAGAGGGAGAACGTGATGGCTGAAGAAAAATCCCCGATAAAGGTCAGCTTTGCGGATCTGACCCATACCGGACAGCTTATTGCCGCCAACACCTTCCCACTGGGGATCTCGATGGTGGCGGCCTATGCAAAGCAGGAGCTGGGGGAGGAGATTGAGCTCGACATCTTCAAGTACCCGGACGATTTCAGTGACTACCTGGATCACAACGTTCCAACCATCGCCTGCTTTTCCAACTATTCCTGGAACCTGCGTCTGGGTTATGCCTTTGCGGAGCGGATCAAGCAGGCCTATCCCGAAACGGTGATTCTGTTTGGCGGTCCCAACTTCTCGGATGAGGATGAGGTGCAGGAGGCGTTTCTAAGCCGATACCCCGCGATCGACTGTTATATCGAGTTCGAGGGGGAGATCGGGTTTGTCGAGCTGTTCCGGGCGCTGCGTGAGGTCGACTTCAACTGGGACCTCTTTGTGGAGCGAGAGGTGGTCTCGCCCAGCCTGCGCTTTCTCGACCGGGACGGCCAGCTGGTCAAGTATGAATTGGCCCCGAAGGTCGATCTGGAGCAGTTGCCTTCCCCGTATCACCTCGGCTTTATGGACAAGTTCTTTGACGAGACCCTGATCCCTATGATGCAGACGGCCCGAGGCTGCCCCTACAAGTGCACCTTCTGTTGGGAGGGGGGAGACTACTTCCGCAAGGTGAAGCGTTTCTCGGAAGAGCGTATCAAGGCGGATCTGCACTACATCGCCGAACATGTGAAGGCACCCGACCTCTGTATCGTCGACGCCAACTTCGGCATGTTCAAGCAGGATCTCGATACCACACGGGAGCTGGTCAAGGTACAGAAGGAGTACGGCTGGCCCAAGACCATTCTCACTGCGACGGCAAAGAACCAGAAAGAGCGTACCATCGAGATCGTCGAGATGTTGGGCAACACCCTGCCGCCGACCGCCGCCGTGCAGTCGACCGATGATGAGGTGCTGAAGCTGATCAAGCGCAAGAATGTCTCCCACGATGCACTGGTCTCGCTGGCGAAGAGTGTGGAGAAGGTGGGCGGACAGAGTGAGGCGGAGCTGATTCTCTGTATCGAGGGCGATACCCGTGAGAAACACTTCCAGACCATCTTCGATATGCTGGATGCCGATATGACCTTTATCCGCATGTACCAGTTCATGATGATCCCCGGAACCTTCTCTGCCAGAAAAGAGACTCGTGAACTGCACAAGATGGTGACCAAATACCGGGTGCTGCCACGCTGCTTCGGCAACTACCGATACAAGGATATGCTCTTTCCGGTGGCGGAGATCGAGGAGATCTGTGTTGCCAACGAAACCATGGCCTATGAGGATTATCAGGCCTGTCGAGACATGCATCTGACCGTTGAGATCTTCAACAACGATGCCATCTTTGCCGATCTGATCCAGCTGCTGCGCCATTTCGGCTTGAGCCGCTCCCAGTTCATCAAGCGCATCCATGCGCGGGTGATGGTTGAACCGACGCTACGGGATCTCTATAGCAGTTATCGTGAGGAGGAGAAGCGCAACCTGCGGGACGACCCGGATGAGCTGGCGGCCTTCACCGAAGAGGAGGGGGTGATCCAGCAGTATATCGACCAGAAGTACGGCACCAACGAGCTCTACAAATTCCGCGTGATCTGTGTCTTCGACCAGATCCGCTACATTCATGAGATCGCCTATGATGTGGCACGACAACTGCTGACCGAGATGGGCCACTACAGTGATCGTGTGGAGCAGTACCTGACCGAGTTGAAGAAGATCAGTCTGATGAGAAAGGAGGGTACGCTCAGTACAGGCGACTGCATGGAAGATACCTTCCACTACGACTTCAAATGGCTGGCAGACCAGTTCTTTGTCTGTGACTTTGAGGAGAGCTATCGGCCGGACGGTATCCGCCTGGAGGTGAAACACACCACAGAGCAGGCCGCACTGATCGACAGCTACGTCAAACAGTATGGCACCGATATCATCGGACTGAGCCGCATTGTGCTTCGTGCCAATATGAATCGCCTCTACCGAAGCGTACACTACGCCGCAACCGATACGGCACAACAGGATTGAGGGGACAGCGTGGTGACTGAGACGGTCTATACCCATCGCGAACGGTGTCGGCTCTGTAACTCTGCAGCAGTGGAGAAGGCAGTGGTGCTGGAACCGATCCCGATCAAGAGCCCCAATCTCGGTGCCCAGCAGGGGATTGAAGAGATGGTGGTTCCTGTTGACCTCTACCGCTGTCCCGACTGTGGACTGATACAGCTACTCGATCTGATCGACCCGCAGGTACAGTATGCCGACTTCCGCTACCGTACCTCGATCTCGCTTGGACTGCCGTCCCACTTTGAGCAGTTGGCGCAGGCCGTGCTGCAACGCTATGGTAGGGGGGAGACACACTTCGTGCTGGAGATCGGCAGCAACGATGGCACTCTGCTGCGCGCCTTTCAGCAGCATGAGGGCTGTACGGTATTGGGGGTAGACCCCTCTCAGCCGGTCAGTGAGATCGCCCGTACGCGTGAGGTACCGACCATCACCGGTTTCTTTACCGCAGCACTAGCCGAGGAGTTGGTTGCAACCCACGGTCAAGCGCAGATCATCCTCTGTAACAACACCTTTGCCAATATCGATGACCTCAACGGTTTTGTAGAAGGGGTGCGCACCATGCTGGCGCAGCAGGGGGTCTTCGTGATCGAGACGGCCCACGGCTTGTCAGTCATTGAGAATTTCCAGATTGATACCGTCTACCACGAACACCTCTCCTACTTCCTGGTCAGCTCGCTCGATCGGTGGTTTACCACACAGGAGATGGAGTTGATTGAGGCGGAGCCGATCGAGACCAAAGGGGGGTCGATTCGTTTGGTGGTACAGCACCAGGGAGGACCGTTTGAACGGAAAGTTACTGTGGATCAGCTTGTGGCGCAGGAGCGGGCAGCCAAACTATTCAGTGATCTGCCCTTCCAGCACTTCTCTACTACCGTATCTGCCGCAAGGGATGCGGTCTCTGCGCTGGCGCAACAGGTGGTGGAGCGTGGTGGTACTGTGGCCGGATATGGAGCCTCGGTCGGTAGCCTCACGCTGCTCTACCAACTGGGGCTTGCCACACAGATTCGCTACTTTGTGGATGAGAACCCGCTGGCGGAGGCGCTCTCGCTGCCTGATCGGCAGCTGCCCATTGTAGGGCAGGAGATCCTCCGTTCCGACCCACCCGATCTGGTGGTGATCTTTGCATTCCGTTATGCCGAGCCGATCATCGAGAAAAATCGCGACTATCTGGCGCAGGGGGGGCGTTTTGCCATTCCGATCCCGGTGTTGAAAGTGGTTGAGGAAGTGGAGCGTGGTTAAGCGATTGGGGCATCTCTGTCTGGGTACACCCCAGCTGGAACAGATGATCGAGTTTTATCAAAGTTATTGTGACGGCACTATCGTGCACCAGTTTATCAACCCGCAGGGAGAGCGCTACGGGGCGATGTTGCGTATCTCCGATAGTGCCACCTTCCTTGAGCTGTTCAATGATCAGAAGATCGAAGTGACCGCGAATCCACCTTTTCGCCATCTCAGTTTTCAGGTGGAGGATATTGGCGCGCACCGCCAGCTTCTTGCCGCACAGGGGGCAGCGGTAGAGGTCAAGCGCGGCCGTACCGATGGAATACTGCAGTTCTGGTGTAACGATCCGGACGGCAATCAGGTGGAGTTTACCCAGTTTGACGAACAATCAATCTATAGTGAATGGAGTGAGAGAGCAGATGATTGAGATGTGTCCACTGTGTGGTGGTGTTGAGGCAAAACCGGTCTGGCGTCTGCAGCAGACCCCCTTGATGGAGTTGATCGAGATCGATGACCGACAGGATGAATCGATGTTTGCCCCACTGGATATCGTTCTCTGTAGCCACTGTGACCACCTCTATAACCGTGCCTATGATCCCGACAGCTGGCAGCTCACCTACCAGAGTCGCCCCTTCCCCTGCAATCCAGTCCATATCTCCATGCTGGAGTATCTCGATAGCATCATGGAGTGGATCGGTTTTGACCATATCAAGGGGAAACGGGTGGCCGATGTCGGTGCCGGTAGTGGTGCGCTCTCAAGGCGGCTATCGTTTTATGCAGAGCAGGTGTTCAGTTACGAACCCAACCAGCAGCTCACCCCGGACCACCTGCCGGAGGAGAACATTGAACTGATCACCGGGCCATTCAAGGGCGTTTCTGAAGCACGTAAGGTCGATCTGGCGGTCTGCCGACAGGTACTGGAACATGTTGCGGACCCACTGCAGATGTTGTCTCAGATCCGCGGGATGCTGGTAGAGGGGGGAATCTTCTATCTGGAGGTGCCCGCTCTGGAGTACATTGTGGAACATGACACCTTTTACGAGTTCCACAACGAGCATGTGCAGTATTTCTCTCGTGAGCATCTGATCGCGCTGGCGGCACGGGCTGGTTTCGAGCTGATCAAGGAGCTGTCGGTCAAGGAGGGGCATGACCGGGGGGTGTTGCTGCGTGCCGTTCAGCCGATCGAGCGAGTACAGTTTGATCAGATGCTGGAGGCGAGAGTGTTGAAAGTCGACGTGGCAGGACTCTCCAGTACGCTCAAGCAGAGTGTCTCGGCCTTCAACCGACTGGTGAGTGAAACGGATGGGCGTATCGCACTCTATGGGGCGATGTCCCAGGCGAGTGCCTTTCTCAATGCGGTTGCCCCCAGTGACAAGTTCATGGTGGTGTTTGACGACAATGATGACCATGACGGTCTTGCACTGTTCAGTCCACATGCCAGCCTGCCGGTGAAGAAGCCCGACTGGATGGAGAGCCACGGAGAACCGGATGTAATCATCATCTGTGCCTATATTCACCAGCGGGCCATCTCGGCACGACTGGCCGAGATGGGATTCGGCGGAGAGGTGATCCCGTTGGTGGAACACGATAGCCAATAACCGCCGCCAGCAACCATGAAGATCTATAGTCAGTTATCGGAAATTCCGCTACGGGCGAAGGTCGCGCTCTATGGCGCCGGGGAGGTGGGAGTTGCATTCTGTCGATTGCTTCAGCAGAAGAGAGAAGATGTGGAGGTGCTCTTTTTTGTCGACAGCTACAAATCAGGGGAGGTATGCGAGATTGAGGTGCTCTCTCCGGCGGAGTGTGCCAAACGTCAGTATGACGAGGTGATCATCACCTCATTTGCATTCAGTCAGCAGATCAGTGAACTGCTCGATACCCATGACATCGTTCCGTTCAGCTCGATCAGTCCGGTCTTTGACAGTGACGCGGGTAGTACAACGCTGCTGTATGCCTTCTATGACCGTGCGGTATCACCCGATGGGTTTGACATCATCGGCTTTCTTGCACTGGCCGAGGCGGAGCGGGTCCGCATGGGGCTGGATGGAATCCATGTGGTGGTGGTGCCTCCCCCCCATGACCACTTCCTGAAACCAGGTGAGGATTCCGAGGCGTTCGATGAGCCGGATGAACGACTGCGTGATCAGGCTGCTTCCCAGTGGTATGAGCAGAATATTCTCCTGCCCTGTTGCTGGATGCTCCCCTCCTGCAAGGGGGTGACACGCTCTTCGTCACGCGATGAGTCACAGGCAATCTTTCACCATGTCGCTACCAATGTGTTTCCGCAAGTCTATACGGTTGAACAGCCGATCCCATGCTACTCATGGATAAAAGTCGTTGATGTATCAAGGAAAAGCTATTTTTCTCTGCCGCTCAGGGCGACCCGCAAAGGGCTTCACTATGTGCAACGCTGGCTGGACGCCCATCTGCCGGACAAGAAAGTGGTAACGATTACAGTTCGTGAGTCGATATATCATCAGGATAGAAACAGCCAATTTGATGAGTGGGTACACTTTGCACACATGATTGAGGCGCAGGGTTATCTCCCGCTATGGGTGCGGGATACCGAAGTGTCGATGGAGCCGCCGCCAGGCGAGCTGGACGGACAGATGATATTCAAGGAGGTGCCGTGGAATCTGGAGTTGAGGATGGCGTTGTATGAGCTGGCGTACCTGAATATGTTTACAGGCAGTGGGCCATCGGTGATGGCCAATTACAACCAGGAGGTGCGGTTGGTTCGCTTCGAACTGACCAGAAGTGAACACTTCGGCTGCTCTTCCGAGCATATGGCCGAGGAAGGGCTTCCCGTGGGCAGCCAACTGCCGGGGTCGGGTGATTTCCAGAGGACGGTGTGGGCAGAAGAGAAGCGTGATCGTCTCTATCTGGAGTTCACCAGAATGGTGGAGCAGATCGAGCGCAGTGGCTAGCTGGACCTATTCTGTTGCCTACAGGTAATAGAGTGGCCTGGAAACAATAATGATAATAAGGCAAGACAGTATGAAAAGAGGCATCAGGAGAAGGGATGTCATTTAACGTGATTCAATCCTGCGCTTCGAAATCGGGTTATCACTACCTGCTTGAGATTGTGGAGCGTCTGTTCCTGTTTGATATCGGAGAGGGCGGTCTCTACAAGGAACTTTACGGCAACTCCTATCTGGATACCGGGACCGATGCGATCAAGCTCTACAGTGACTCTTTCCTGTCCGATCTCGATCGTGAACAACTGCTCGGAGATCTGTCTGATGGGCAGCAGAGTGTGCTGGTCTGGGTCCATGATTCTCCTGACAGTATCGAGGCGGCCATTCCTGAAGTGGTCCACAGGCTTTATCTGGTGCGTGATGGTCGGGCTGCCGTGAATGCACTGCTGCATGCATCCGTCACGCCAGCCATCTATAAAGACCGACCCGAGTACAAATACCGCACGATTGAAGAGATCTATACCGATCTGGAGGTCTTCTCGATCTATGTCAACCGCTGGTGCAGTCATGTCCGTGCATACTACGAGCAGCGTGACCGCTACTGCCTGGTCAGGCTGGAGGATATCTCCACACATCAACTGATTGAAAGTGATCCCCGCCGCCATATCAAACGGATCGCGGAGTACCTCGGATTAAACAACGTTACCAGTAATGATGTTGACACCATTGTCGAGTCACTTCAATTCAACAAGCTTCAACAGTCGGACAGCTATCAATATCGTTCTGGTGATCCGCGTGACTGGAAGCGCTACTTTACACGGCAGCATGAAGAGATCTTCAAGTCGCTATCCGGTGACCTGTTGATTCAGCTGGGTTATGAAAACAGTAATAATTGGTAAGGAAAAAGTATGGAAAACAAGATCCTGGTTACACTGGGACCCTCATCCTTTCGGGAAGAGACCGTTAAATCGCTGACACAGGAGGGCGTTCATCTCTTCAGAATAAACCTGTCGCATACCAAGGTTTCCGATGTGGAGGAGATTATCCGGAACCTCCATTCATGGACCGATGTACCGGTTTGTCTGGATAGTGAGGGTGCGCAGATCAGGAATCAGGATATGGTCAATGAGCGTGTCTTTTTCGAGGAAGGCAGTAGCGTAAAGATTCATCGGGAGCGAGTGGTTGGGGATAGCGAGAATATCTCTTTTACACCGGATAATGTTTTTTCACAGCTGCGTGAAGGGGATGTGATTCGGGTCGACTTCAACTCGGTGAGCATGCGGGTGGACCGGGTTGAAAAGGATTATCTGCTCTCAACCGTGGTCAATGAAGGCTATGTCGGCAGCAACAAGGCGGCGGATGTCAACCGATCCATCGAACTGAAGGCGGTCACTCAAAAGGATGAAGAGGCCTTCAGAATCGGCTTGGATCATGGGGTTCAAAACTTCTCTCTCTCGTTTACCAACCGGGCGAGTGATGTGACCGAAGTCCGGTCGATTATCGGCGAGCAAGCCAACCTGATATCAAAGATCGAGAGTATCCAGGGGGTGCTGAATCTGAGTGAGATATTGCCGCTGGTCAATCAGATTCTGATTGACCGGGGAGACCTCTCCAGAGAGGTGTCGATTGAGAAGATTCCCTTTCTGCAGCGCAGGATCATTGCCTTCGCCCGCTCAAGGTGTGTGCCGGTGTTTGTCGCCACAAACCTTCTGGAGTCGATGGTAACCACCAGACAGCCGACTCGGGCCGAGGTGAATGATGTGGCCAGTACCCTGCTGATGGGGGCCAATGGTCTGGTGCTGGCGGCCGAGACGGCTATCGGGGCCTATCCTGTCGAGTCGGTACAGATGGTCAACTCACTGATTCATCAGTATATGTGCTGGTCTCCAGAATCCAATTTTTCTGATATTCTCAATAGCCAATAGCGGATTGGAGAGAGGGAATGAAGCAGGCCACGATTATCTGGTGTACAGGGATGTCCGGGGTGGGAAAATCCACCCTGGCCGAACATGCCAAAGCGGCGATTGAGCAGAGAGGAGAGGAGGTACTGATTCTCGATGGGGATGTGATTCGTGACAACTATCATGTGAAGCTCGGTTTCGGGCGGGATGATGTCAGGAAGAACAACCTCAATGTCGCTGAAATCTGCCTTACTGAGCGTAGCCGCTATGATCTCATCATCGTGCCGATCATCAGCCCGATCGATACGGTCCGACGTGAACTGAGAAGAAGGCTCTCCCCGGACTTTCATCTGGTCTATGTGCATGCCTCTGTGGGTGCATTGAGAGAGAGAGACCCAAAAGGGCTCTACGGGAAGGCGGACAGTGGCGAGATCTGCGATCTGATAGGCTACTCGGAATCCAATCCCTACGATACACCGACTGACTACGAACTGATGATTGATACTTCGGACCCCTCCACGCTTGAACGGTCAAAGGGCCGGTTCCTTGCGTATGTGCTGGATCAGATGGCGCAGAGTGTCGAACCACTCAGTCACACCGGATAGCCGTGGATATGGTCGCTGACGGTACGGCTGAAATGGTTGAGATCACACCCCGCTACCGTGCGCTGCAGCACTGTCTTGCCTGTGGTGGAACCGCGTTTGAGCCGGTCTATCAGCGTTCGGACTATACCCTGAGCACGCCGACCCACAGTGTCACCTTCGATCTCGACTACCGGTTCTGCCCGCAGTGTGGCCTGGTATTCATGAATCCACAGCTGGAACAGGCCTGTATCGATCAGTATCTGTTGCACATCTCGTTCACCACCATGACGCTGGAGCCCTCACTGGAGGCGTGTGCGGACAAGTTCCGTCCGGAAGAACTGGCCTATCTGGAGCAGCATGTCGGACCCGGTGCAAAGGTGCTGGAGGTGGGCAGTGGTGACGGGCATCTGCTCTACTATTTGCAGCAGCAGATGGGGTATGAGGTCACCGGTATTGATCTCTCAGAGACCTATGTGGCCTATGCACGGGACAACCTCGGTATCGATGCCAGACTGTGCGCGTTAGAGGCACTGCAGGCTGAAGATGGATGTTATGACCTGATTCTATCCAAACACACCTTTGAACACTTGAGCGATCCGCTTGCCGGGCTGAGGAAGGTGAGACGACTGCTGAAAGATGACGGACTCTTTATCCTGGTTGTTCCCTCCGTCTACTCTGCCGTATTCACACTGCGGGATATGTTCTCGGCACACAACTACCTTTTTTCCGGGAACTCGATGCGGAGGGTGCTTGCACAGAGCGGTTTCGAGATTATCCAGGGAGATGAGGGCGAGGAGTTGGCCTATCTGCTGCGCAAGGCACCGCCCCAACAGACATTCAAGAGTGGTGATGTGGAGCCGGTAAGCATATTCCTGCAGCAGGCTGTGGCCCGTTACCGGCAGGAGATCGGCCAGGCCATTGAGCATGTTCGGCACCATCTGGCGCAGTGGAAGGAGACGGGAGCCCGCTTGGTGATCTTTGGGGCGGGGGAGCATACTCATACCTTGCTGGAGCTGTTCGACTTCAGCGGTTGTGACGTCCGTTTTCTGGTCGACTCGAAGCGACAGTTGCGCAACAGCTGGCGCTATGGCTATCGGGTGCTTCACCCGGACGATCTGGCGGCCGAGCGGTTTGAGCGGATTCTGATCTCCTCTCATGAGTATCAGGAGGAGATTGCAGGACAGTTGGAGGAGATGGGGTTTGGGGAGAAGATTTTCAGGATCTATCCGCATCGGATAGGAAGTGGGTCCTGACTGGAGACTACAGGATGGGGATATGAAGAAAAAGTTTGATGAGTTGAGTCCGTTCAAGATTGTCCACCACGATATTACACGCCCGTTCCCGATCCACATCGAGATCGATCCCACTGCATTCTGTAACCATGACTGTGTGCGCTGCTCCTATACCCAGGAGATCGACGGGATGCGGGCGACCACCATCTACCAGCAGGGGGACCGCCTGACACTGGAGCGTTTTACCGAACTGGTGGCCGAGTTCAAGACCCTGGGGATCAAGGCGATTACCCTCTCGGGTGGTGGGGAGCCGTTGAGTCATCCGCAGATCAATCCGATGATCGAGGCGATCCATCAGGCTGGAATCGAGTTGGGTGTGATTACCAATCTGTCACTGAAAGTCGATATCCCGTTGCTCTCCAGGGCGGTCTGGGTGCGGGCCAGCCTCGATGCAGGCTCGGAGGAGAGTTACGAGATTCTGCACCGGCCACCGGATGGCAGGAAGGCGTTCAACAAGGTACTGGACAATATCGAGCAGTTGAAGCGGGCCAATCCAAAACTCGATATGGGGGTCAACTTTATCGTGCAGCCGGAGAACTATACCGAGATCCTTCAGGCGGCCGAGCTGGTCAAGGCGCGTGGGGCCTCCTATATCCGTTTTGTTCCGGCCATTACCACCGAGAAGATTGACTATGCGGCGCTCTGGCCCGAGATTGACCGTCTGCAACAGCAGAGTCAGGTACTGGTGGATGACCATTTCCATGTATTCACCATCAAGGAGCGCTTTGAGGCCATCGAGGATCGCAAGAAGAGCTACAGCTTCTGCTACAAGCAGCAGATTCACCCGCTGTTGGGGGCCGACGGAAATATCTACCCCTGCTGTCTGCTGAAGTACTATCCGCAACATGCATTGGGGAGTGTGCTGGAACACTCGTTTGAGGCGGTGTGGACCGGTAAACAGAGAAGAGCGTGGGTAGAGAACCTGAATGTCGATGAGTGCCCGCCCTGCTGGTTCGACAAGACCAACGAGTTTATCGAGTACATGCTCGAAGAGCAGCCTAAGCACGTTAATTTCGTCTGATGAAAGCACTCATACTGGCTGCCGGTCGCGGCAAACGGATCAACCAGATCACCCATCGGATCAACAAATGCATGGTCAATATCGATGGGAAGCCGCTGCTCTATGGACATATGGAGCGTGCTGCGGAGATCGGTGTGAGTGAGATCATTGTGGTGGTCGGTTATCTGGGGGAGTCGATCGAGTCCTATTTCGGAGACCGTTTCGGAGAGATCCCGATACGCTATGTGGTACAGGAAGAGCAGCTGGGGCTGGTGCATGCAATGGAGTGTGCGGCCGACCATCTCAATGAGGACTTCATGCTGATGCTGGGTGATGAGTTCTTTGTCCGTTCCCGCCACCATCAGATGGTCTCTCTGTTCAATGATAAAAATGCCTTTGCCGTATGTGGTGTGCTATTGGAGAAAGATCCTGCCTCGATACAGAAGACCTATACGGTGATTGAGGATGCGTCACACCAGATCTATCGCTTGATTGAAAAACCGAGAAAACCGTTTACCGAAATCAAGGGAACCGGGTGCTGTCTGTTCAGGAAGGAGATCATGGATTACGTGCAGTACACATCAATCCACTATCTGAGAAAAGAGAAGGAGCTGCCCGGCCTGATTCAGGAGGCAGTGGATGACGGGGAGCAGGTCTACTCGCATCTCTGCTGTGACGGCTACCTCAACATCAACCGATATGAAGATATAGAAGAGTTCATCAATGAGTACAGAATGGCCATTGGTTAGTGTAGTGGTGCTGTCGTTCAACCGTCTGGATGATCTGAAGGAGACGATTGACTATTGCCGTAGCTATACCTATCCGTCGCTGGAGTTTATTGTGGTGGATAATGGGTCACATGACGGCTCGGCAGAGTATGTGGCCGCGCTGGAAGCACCGTTCAGACCGATCCTGGTACCGGAGAACAGCGGTAGTGCGGAGGGGCACTCCATCGGGATGCGTGCCGCCGATGGCGAGTATGTCATTACCATCGATGATGATGCCTTTGTCGAGGACTTCGCCATCTATGAGATGGTCAAGCTGTTTGAGCGTTTCAGCAAGCTGGCGGTGGTCTCCTTCAACTGTCTCAACTACTACCAGGAGTATGCAGCGGGCATCCAGAAAAGTGACGAATATGAGTACAGCGAGAAGGAGATCGACGCAGGATACTTTCTCTTCACGGAATCCTCGGCCGGGTTCAGAAAGCGGGTACTGGAGGAGATCGGTTACCATCAGCCCGAGTATTTCTACGGGGGGGAGGATGCCGAGATGAGCCTGCGTATCCTTGCGCATGGCTACCGCATCATCAATACCAGTAACCTGATTGCCTACCACAAGATCACCGCAGTCAGCCGTAATAGTCGTCTGCTGCTCTATAACTCGGTTCGAAATACCCTCTGGATGTTGGTTCAGTACTATCCTCGTCGGGAGCTGTTCCGCGCCCTGCTGCGTTATCACTGGTATCTGGCACAGGCCATCGTATTCACTCGACGTTTCTATTATCTGACTGCCTGGGCAGAGGCGATGCTGAAGCTCTATCCGATGCTACGCAGACGGGAGGCACTGAAAGAGTCCGTGTTCTCACGTATCTTCTTTCCACTGAAGGCGGTCTTTCTGTAATGAAAACGTTATTGCTCAAGAACTGCTCGATTGTCTATCTCTCCTATCTTCTCGACCATATCAGCAAGGAGGACTCAGAGGGGCACATTACGGTATTGGCTCATCAACATGCGGTTGATAACGTGCAATCGTTGAGTCATGTCAATCAGGTGGTCCCCTATTACAGTAGCTCGCTGCTGGAGTACGACGAGGTCACTGCCGAAGAGAGAGCGGTGCTGGATGGTGCAGGGTTTGATCAGGTCTGCTTCTTTATCGAGCCGGGGCAGAAGGGCGGTTTTGAAAACCTGCTGACGATCGCCCGCAAGCTGGTCTCTGATGGGGGGCAAGTGGTTGGCATTACCCTGCAGGGTGAAGAAATACACTTTCCTCGATGGAAAATCCGGCAGATTCAGCTGAAACTGTGGCTGAGGAATCTGGCGTCGCTGTTGGTGTTGACGGGCTTTATAGTAGTATCTCCATGGTTGCTGTTTCTGTCACTATTCAATCAAGGCAAAGGGGAGTCATAAAAAAGGTATGTGCCGAGTCACCTTTTTGATGTTACGGAATAAAAACAGATGAAGCTGTCAGACTATATTGCCCGATTCTTTGCAGAGAAGCAGATCCGGCATGCCTATATGTTTACCGGAGGGGCGGTTGCCCATGTGATCGATGCCTGCTGGCGGCTGCATGAGTCCAACCCGGATGTACTCAAGCCGATACTCAAGCCGATCTGTGTCATGCATGAGCAGGCGGGTTCCATGGCTATCGACGCCTATGCAAGGCTCACCGGAGAGCCGGGTCTGATGATGGTGACCAGCGGGCCGGGTGCCACCAATCTGTTGACCGGTATCGCCTGCTCCTATTACGACTCCATTCCCGGCATCTATCTGACCGGTCAGGTCAGAACCTGGGAGCTGAAGGGGGAGAGCAAGCAGCGGCAGTTGGGCTTTCAGGAGACCGATATCGTCAGCATGGCCGAGCCGGTAACCAAGTATGCGGTACTGGTGGAGGACCCGGCTGATATCCGTTATGAGCTGGAGAAGGCCTGGTGGCTCGCCACCTCGGGTCGCCCCGGTCCGGTACTGGTAGATCTGCCGATGGATGTGCAGTGGGCAGAGGTCGAGCCTGATCAGCTTCGTTCGTTTACACCACCCGTGGAGGATGAGACGCTGTTGCCACGTGATCAGTTGAAAATCGACGATGTGGTACAGATGCTTGATGATGCCGAGAGGCCGCTGATTCTCTGTGGTGGTGGCATCAGAAACGCGGGTGCAGTCGATGAACTGCTCGAACTGGCGACCAGCTGCCAAATCCCGGTGGTTACCAGCTTTGCCGGGAAGGATGCCTTTCCTCATGACCATCCGCTATTTTCCGGGCTGGTCGGGGTCATGGGCAACCGTAGCGCCAACAGTGCGGTACAGTCGTGTGACCTGTTGCTGGTGCTGGGCGCAAGGTTGAGCTGGCGTCAGGTGCGTTCCACCCCGGATCGCTTTGCGGAAAATGCGCGGATTGTTCATGTCGACATCGATAGTGAGGAGCTGAATCAGCGGGTCAGTGCAGCGCTGGCGTTCGACTGGGATGCGAAGGTTTTCATTACTCGCCTTCTGGATACACTCAAGAGTCATGGGGCCAGCGACTTTTCCCCGTGGGCCGGGCAGTGCAGGCAAGCATTGCTCGATACCCCTCTGAAAGAGTGGATGGATGAGGGCACGGTTGTACCGCCTTATCGATTCATGAAAGGGCTCTCTGCAGCCATGGGTGAGCAGGATGTGGTGTTGCTCGATACCGGTCAGAATGTGATGTGGGGGATGCAGGCGATTGAGTTGAAGGCGAAACAGCGACTGCTGACTGCCTGGGGGCACTCTCCGATGGGCTATTCGCTACCGGCGGCGATGGGGGTTGCCGCTACCGTGGATCAGGGGGAGCGGGTGATCTGCCTGATCGGTGACGGTGGGGTTCAGCTCAATATTCAGGAGCTGCAGACCATCCATAGCTATGCGCTGCCGGTGAAGGTGTTTGTGTTGAATAATCACTCCTATGGTGCGATCAAGGATTTCAACCGGGACAATCTGGATGGTCGAAATTATGCCACTGCCCCCGGATTTGGCTACGAGCCCCCTGACCTTTCTGCCATTGCCACCGCCTATAACATACCGGTGGTTACCATTGATACAACGGATGCACTGGAGATGCAGATCAGTGAAGTGCTGGATCGTCCGGGTGCGGTGTTCTGTGTGGTAGAGATGGGTGGAGAAACACGGGTTGATCTGGACCCGTTTTAGGCGAGCATTTTTGGATGGGGGGAACTGAACAGGAAGGGTATATGAGCTGCAGGCGGCTGCAGGGTAAGCGCGTGCTGGTGACCGGCGGCTCCCGTGGTATCGGCCGGGAGATCGTACTGGCACTGGCAAGGGAGGGGGCCGATGTTGCCTTCAGTTACCACCATCAACAGCAGCAGGCGCAGCAGGTCGAGGAGGCTGTACATGCATTCGGAGTCGAAGGGATTGGCTTTCAGTTGGATGTGGCTGATCGAGGGGCCGTTCATACCTGTGTAGAGGCATTGCGTGAACGCTGGGGAGGGATCGATATTCTGGTGAATAATGCCGGCATTGCTCAGGAGAAGCCCTTCGAGACGATCACTGATGAGGATTGGGACCGGCTGCTGGCAGTCAACCTGAAGGGGGCATTCATCCATATTCAGGAGGTGCTGCCCGAGATGGTCGAGAACGGTTGGGGGCGGATCATCAACATCTCCTCGATCGGTGGGCAGTGGGGAGGCGTCAATCAGGTTCACTATGCGGTTGCCAAATCGGGTCTGATCGGTCTGACCCGCTCCATTGCAAAGGTCTATAGCGGTAACGGGATCACCTGCAACGCCATTGCACCAGGGCTGGTGGCCACGGATATGACAAGGAGTGAGCTGGAGAGTGAGGCAGGGCAGGAGAAGGTGCGGCAGATTCCGGCGGGCCGCCTGGGGCAGGCCAGTGAGGTGGGGGCGATGGTGGTGTTCCTCTGTGGTGATGAGGCGGGCTATCTGACCGGTCAGACAATGAATTTGAATGGTGGAATGTATTTTGGGTAAGACACTGGTGATCATTGGTGGGGGAGAGGAGCAGGTTCCGGCCTATCTGCGGGCCAGGGAGCGGGGGCTGACGGTTGTCGGTACCGATATGCGGGCCGATGCCCCCGCATTGCAGCATGCCGATATCACGCTGCTCGCATCCACTCGGGATGTGGCAGAGTCGACACAGTCTGTTGTAGAGTTTTCACGCAACCATCCTGTGGATGGGGTGATGACCATCGCCAACGATGTTCCCTATACTGTTGCCAGTGTGGCCGAGGCGTTGGGGCTGCCATCAATCGGCCTGGATGGCGCACGATGTGCATCCGACAAGCTGCTGATGAAGCAGCGATTTCGTAAGCACGATGTTGCCTGTCCCTGGTTCAGTGCGGTCGGTTCGCTGGATGAGTTGAAAAGTTTGACACAGGATCGGGAGCAGCAGCGCTATGTATTGAAGCCGGTCGATGGTCGGGGTGCCAGAGGGGTATTGATGGTGGATCGACACTCGGATCTTGAGTGGTGTTTCAATGAATCGAAGCGCTGGGGAGATAGCGGGGCGATGCTGCTGGAGCACTATATTCCCGGTGTTCAGCTTTCGACCGAGTCGTTTATTCTGGATGGAAAGTGTTACACCGCCGGGATCACCGAGCGCAACTACAGCCGTCTGGAACAATTCGCACCCTATTTCATCGAGGATGGGGGAACCATGCCGATTGAGCTGGATCAGGCCCAACTTGCTGCAGTCGATGAACTGATTCTCGCCGGTGCCGCTGCGATGGGTATCCATGAAGGGGTGGTCAAGGGAGATCTGGTGATTGACCCGGAGGGCCGGCCGGTGATCATCGAGTTGGCGGCACGGCTCTCCGGTGGCTGGTTTGCCACCGATCAGATCCCCGCTGCAAGTGGTATCCATCTGGTGGATGCGGTGATCTCTCATGCACTGGGCGAGCCGATCGATCCATCCACATTGAGGCCCCAATGGGATCGTGCGGTGGCGATTCGCTACTGGTTTCCCGAGGCGGGCACCATCACTTCGATCACCGGTAGTGAACGGCTGGAGCAGATGGAGTCGGTGCTGAAGTACGGCTTCTTTCGCAAGGTGGGCGACCTCCAGCCCAGGGTCAAAACCCATCCGGACCGTTTTGGTTACGTGATCACTGTGGCAGAAGACCGTCAGACGGCAGTCGCTGAAATTGAACAGGCACTGGCGGCGGTAGAGGTGGTGACAGAACAGTGAGGCGGCGACTGGTTGAGGCACTCTCTGACAGAGAGATCTACAGCATGGATCGCTTTGCCGCCTGGCCCTCGATCAGCTGTGGTCGGCAGGGGGAGGTGCATGTCGTCTTCTCCGGCAAGCGAGAATTCCATGTGGATCCGTTTGGTGAGATCGTGCTGCTCTCAACGGATGATGAGGGTGAGCACTGGTCTGATCCAATGGTACTGGAGAGCACACCACTGGATAATCGTGATCCCGGTATTGTTCAGCTCCGTTCGGGAGAGTGGTTGGTCTCGCTGTTCAGCTCCATCGCATACATGGATTGGGTCGAGCGTACCGAGGAGCTCTATGGCGAGGATGTTGGAGCCTCCTGGCGTCATGTGATTGAGAGGACGACTCCGCAGCAGATCGAACACTATTGTGGCCGCTTTCTGCAACGCTATCGTTCTTTGGACCCACCTGTTCCGATGGGGGACGGGCTGGTAGATACAGTGGTCAATGCACCACATGGCCCGGTGGAGCTTACCGATGGCCGCCTGCTGATGATCGGCATCGATGACCGGACCTCACCCGCGATGGTCTGCTGTGTCTGCTCTGAAGATGGCGGGGAGCAGTGGCGTGTTCTTTCCGATATCAGCGCCTATCGATTGACGGATGAGATCTCTCTGCACGAGCCACATTTGATCGAACTGGAGGAGGGCAGGCTGCTTGCCTTTTTCCGCACCAATGTTCCAGAAGGGGCACCACAACTGCTCTATCGCGCCTGGAGTGATGATGGTGGGCGTAGCTGGAGTACCCCTGTTGCAACCGATATCGAGGGGGTTCCGCCCCATCTGATTCGCTGCAGGGATGGAGAGCTGGTGTTGACCTACGCCTACCGGAAACCGCCCTACAGTATACGGGTCACCATCTCGACCGATGGCGGCAATCACTGGGAGACACCCCGTACGCTGATGGAGATTGAGGATGATCGTCTGCCGGAGAACATGGGTGTAGACGATGAAGATGATGAAGTCTGCTATCAGATGCCCGATTTCGGCTATCCGGCATCGGTGCAGCTGGCGAGTGGAAAGATGATGACGGTCTACTATGGTCCGGCACAAGCGGGTGAGAACACCACCATATCGGTGTTGACCTGGCATCTGTGACGGGTGAGTATCCATCCGGTTCAGGAATAGTTGAGGAGCAGAGAAATGAGAGACAGTAACAGGGTGTTGGTGACCGGAGGGGCAGGTTTTCTCGGTACGCATCTCTGCAAGCGGCTGCTCGATCAGGGGAGTGAGGTGCTTTGTGTCGACAACTACTTCACCGGTGGCAAGAGCAACATTATTGAGCTGATGGATCACCCGCGGTTTGAATCGATGCGTCACGATGTCACCTTCCCGCTCTATGTGGAGGTGGACGAGATCTACAATCTTGCCTGCCCAGCCTCACCGATCCATTACCAACATGATCCGGTGCAGACCACCAAGACCAGTGTGCATGGGGCGATCAACATGCTGGGGCTGGCGAAACGGATCAAGGCCAGGATCATGCAGGCCTCCACCAGTGAGGTCTATGGTGACCCGACCATCCATCCGCAGACCGAGTCCTACTGGGGGAATGTCAATCCGATCGGTTTTCGCTCCTGTTACGATGAAGGCAAGCGTTGTGCCGAGACCCTCTTCTTCGATTATCACCGGCAGCACCAGGTGAAGATCAAGGTAGCCCGCATCTTCAACACCTATGGTCCCTACATGCACCCGAATGATGGGCGGGTGGTCTCCAACTTCATTGTGCAGGCGCTCAATGGCAGGGACATCACGATTTATGGGGATGGCAATCAGAGTCGCTCATTCTGTTATGTCGATGACATGATCGATGGATTTTCCCGGCTGATGGATACCGAGGACGATTTTACCGGGCCGGTCAACCTGGGGAATCCCAACGAGTTCACCATTCGGGAGTTGGCCGAGGCGGTCATCGATATTACAGGTTCAGATTCAAGGCTGGTGTTTGAGCCTCTCCCCTCCGATGACCCGATTCAGCGCCAGCCCGATATCACACTGGCGCGTGAGAAGCTTGGCTGGGACCCGGTCATCCAGCTTCGTGAGGGGTTGGAGAAGACGATCCACTGGTTTGATCAGCAGCTTTCAACCCGTGTTGATCAATCTGGATAGGAACGAATCCTGTGATCTGGTGCCGGGCTACTCAACAACGAAGGATCGTCTGTTACGTCTGGAAATCTGGTCAACCTTATAAAGGGAAATCAACCATATATTACTTGATAATGATACTGTATACAGTATCATTGACGGTATGAGCAAGACAGACAAGATCCTCCAGAAAATGCTCAACAACCCCGCCGACTGGAGAATTGAGTCCCTGAAGACGGTAGCCAACAACAAAGGAATCGAGTGGAGGCAGCCAGGCACCAGCCATGTAACGTTCCGTCACCCTGATGGGGCAAAACTGACAGTACCGGCCCACAGGCCGATCAAGGTGATTTACATCAAGAAGTTTGTCAAACTGGTTACCGAAGGAATAGGAGATTGAGATGAGCGCAACCGATTATCCCATTACCATCCAGCCACTACCCGCAGATGATGGGGGTGGTTATCTTGCTACCTTCCCCGATCTTCCAGGCTGCATGGCAGATGGGGAGACTCCAGAGGAGGCCATGGCAGAGGCAACGGACGCCGCTACCTCCTGGTTAAAAACATCCGAGGCGTTCGGTGATCCAATTCCGGAACCTGGTAGTGGTGGTGAGTCCGGCAGCTTTGTGGCCCGGTTACCAAAGTCGCTACACGCCAAACTGAAAGCCAGGGCAGCGCAGGAAGGGGTTAGCCTGAATATGCTGGTGGTATCGTTTTTGTCGGAGAAAGCGGCTTAACGAGAAATCCCAATGATCGAGAACATTAGTTCTACAGACAAATGGTCAGGCTTGGACGATGCGTCTGATCTCATTAGGTTCGACTCAAATCCAGACAAAGGCAATCCAGATTCCCGAAAGTAGCATACGGATTGACCGAAAGTCTTGCATTGCTGAAACCGAACCGCTCTGGGTTGTGGACCCAGTCAGTGAGTCATGAGGGGTTACGTAGTGGTGTTGTGGTGGCGTCGATTGATCAAGTGTTGAGTGAGCTTGCGGTATTGTGAAAAGAGGTGTGCCCTCTTCGAATGTCACAGATATGAATTTACGGCTTCAACCGCTTCAGAATCTCATCCACCCGATAGCGGATCAAATGCTTCTCCAGGACTTCATGGTGTCCGGCATCTGAAATCGCCTTTGCCTCTTCCGGATGGTGCGCATAGTAGTCGATGATCTCCCTGAGATCGGCGGTATCCTTGTAGGTGATCATGTGGGTACCCGACTCGAACAGCGACTCGATGCCGGGTGAGGATTCGGTCATCACCAGGCCGCCGGAGGCCATTACATCAAAGACCCGCATGGTGATGATGTCCCGCTGATAGAGGCGGGGGACATCGACATTGATGGTGCTGGCGTTGTAGATGCAGGTCAGCTCCTCGCCATGATTGGCGAAGCCGTGATAGTCGACCTCCTTTTCGCCCCACCCCTTGTCTCCATAAGTCACCAGTCCGAATGGCGTCATCTCCACTGCGCGCATGGTACGCAGCAGGTGAGAGGCCCAGCCATTGATGATGTAGAGCAGTTCCGCTTCGCCCGGAAGGGCAGGGAGCAGGGTGGGTAGCCAGTCCGGTAGTTCATTCAACCGGGTGAATCCGGTAAAGCTGTGCTGGTCGAAGAGCGGGAACTGGGAGACCATCCACTGTTCGACCTGCTTGAGGGTTTCTGACTGTGCGCCGCACTGAATCAGAAACTCGATTGCACTGACATACTCCTCGATCTGTGATTGACCGACGAAGCTGCTGGTACAACGATAGGGTTCCAGCTGCTCTTCATCGGTGATCGGTTTTCTGCGGTTCTCCGGTGCGGCAAGTGGAAGGAAGGAGACCTGCTTGAATCCTACCGATCTGAACTGATTGACAAGATCATGCTGATGTGCAAACAGGATGCAGTTGTCGATTTTGGTCTTGGGGTAGAGTTTGAACCGTTTGGGCGGCAGCGGGTCGATGGTCCAGCTTACATATTTGCATCTGGAGAGGCTGCAGAGCAGGGCGATCTCGGGTGAGAAATTGATGGTAAAGACAAAGGCCGGTTTGATCTTCTTGCACTGCTGCTTGAAGCGATCCACCGAGATCTCGTTGTGGCGCAGATGCACTACCCGATAGCCCAACTGTTTGAACACGGTGGTGAGATCATCGGTAAACAGCACATAGTCGATGATGATGATCTTGTTTGATTTCATTGCGGCTGCTCCGGTCATGTGCCCTTTGCGAACGTTTGATTACAGGGTGGCCATGCGCTGGATGGCAGGCTGATAATCCGGATTTCTGGAGAGGATGAACTGGTAGAGTGCCCTGGCCGGTTCCAGCAGGTTCTCCTTTCGCTGCAGTTCTGCCAGGCCGAAGATGGTATCGAGGTCATCCGGGTATTGGCTGATATAGCTCTCATAGGTGTTCAGTGCCTGGTCGACGTTGCCTGTCAGGTAGAGCAACTCCGCATACTTCGGTGTGTAGTAGGAGGAGAAGGAGTGGCTCAGCGTCTCCAGTGCGGCAATGGCATTGGGATAGTCCTTGATTTCCAGTGCGATCATGCTGACCTTGGCCAAAATGTACTCAATCTGGCTGTCATCAAAGTGGATCTTCTCATCCTCTCCAAGCAGTTCCGTCAACAGATTGAAGGCTGCAATCTTGCGCTCTTCAAGATAGGCGATCATGCCGCTGCAGAGTGTGATGAAGGCGTGTTTGTTCGGAGCATCCTGCTGCAGTTGCAGTTTCTCATGGAGCTGTTTCAATCCTTCCAGATTGTGTTTGCTGGTGAGGGAGTTGATGCTGGAGAAAGAGCCTCTGATCTTGACCTGCGGCATATCGTCAGGAATGGCGGACTGGCTGTCGATCTCCTGCTGCAACTGCCCAAGGGACTCGATTAGTGTCTCGACTTCGGCAGCAGGTGCGTCGAGCAGCCCGCTTGCAGAGAGTTGCTGAACCCTTCTGGGCTGTTTGTCCTTCTGCCACTGGGTCAGCAGGGGGATCACCGCCTTCTCGGCAGGTTGCAGCTCCATCTGTCGCGACTTCACGCGCTTGATCGAGTTTTCGATGATCTGAATTAGACGATTGGCATTTTTCTGAAACTCCCGGTAGTAAGCCACCTTGCTATCGGTGATCTCTTCATGGGTCCATTCGTGATCTTCTGATCGTGTTGCACGCAGGTATTTGAGATTTTGTCGCAGGCCAATCACCTTGATCAACGGAATGAACGGGTTCTTGTCATTTTCCAGTTTGTTCTCGACCTTGATCAGCTGCTTTTCTGTCTTGAAGTCCTTCTCACCATGTTTGTTGAACAGGATGCGGTTTTTCTGAATCGCCTCTTTGGAGAAGGTGGTGAGCTTCTTCAATTCACTGCGGGCCTTGTTGAGTTCGGATAGCGACTGTTTGTAGAAGACGGGAGAGGGCTCCACGAAAGGTTGGGGCGCCTTTTCTGCCGTCTGTCTCATCACAATCTGCTCCTTCTCCCGGTAGGTTACCCCCTCCATCTGCATCGCCGATCCAGACAGATTGAAGGTCTCGACACCATCTTCTGCGGCGGCCTGGGCGCGGAGGGAGAAGTCACTGCCGGCCTCCTTGAACTCGGCTCGGGTCTCCGCCTGCTCGCCACGGTTATTGGTGACATAGAAGTCGGATGCGCTGTTGATCAGCGGGGTGCGCATGGCAGCATTACCGGTGTCTGCGGCGTGAGTGAAGCCACTGGTATCATGGCAGAAATCGACCCCTGCAAGCAGAATCTGCTTGAAGCCGATGGTGATGGCGGCATCGTATGCGATATTGGTCACCGTGGTACCACTCTGGTCGATGCAGTCGTTGTTGCTCCTGGTCTCCCACGGATACCGTTTTCCGGTAAAGACCTTGTTGCCGAGCCACTGTCCGAGAAGCTGGGTGTTGGCATGAAAGGAGTGGACCAGAGTGGAGCTCTGTTCAAACAGGAAGGAGTCCTTGCCTACTTCGTAACTGTAGTCGTGAGAGTCGACTGTGACGATGTAGTCGGGGGTGATGCCGGATGCAGACAGTTTTTTCGCCAGTCGTGATACGGTGAAGATGTAGAGGTACTGCTGGTGTTCCCGAATCCACTCGATGTGCTGATCCAGTGAAGGACCGGCACCAAGGATGATGGCGGTATCGCGTTCATGGTCATCAATGATCGAGGTGATGCTGTACTGGTTGTCCGCAAGGTTGGCCAGCCCCATCTTGAAGAACTCATAGTACTCCGCATTTTTCAGCGCCGAGTTGACATAGAAGTTGAACTCTCGTTTGACGTTGGCGGCCAGTTCGATATATGGAGCGTGGAAGCCGACACCGAGTGCGATGGAGTCGATCTGGCGGGCACTGTTGGCCTGTATATAGAGTGACAGATTGAGCTGGTCGGCAACCGTGGTCCAGTCACTCTGTCGACAGAGGTGCAGTTGGGGGTGTGAGGGAAATACGGACTGAATGGTCGGGTAGAGTTCGTCCGATTCGATGAAGAGATACTCCGATCCGGTCGGTACTCCTTGTTGAATCAGGTAATGGGGAATCAGGCCCGAATCGGTACCGATGACCACCAGGGTGTACTCCTCCACCAGCAGTCCGGCATCCAGCCGGTTGGAGATCGTCTTGAGTGCCCCCAGCTTGTTGAGGCTGTTGCCATTGACTTCATGGAGGTATTCGTCACCAAACGAGTTCTTGATATAGGAGTACATAGGTTACCGGGTTGTTGTTGAGTGGTTGAATTCGGATAGATCCAGCGCGATAGTCTGGATGGTTCTGCTCCAGTCCTCGTCTGCACCTTGTCGGTAGAGCTTCATCGATGGATACCAGAGGGTACGCTCCTGCTGTAGCAGCCAGCGCCACTCCGGTTTGTATGGGACCATATTCCAGACAGGTTTACCGATGGCTCCCGATAGATGCGCCGAAGTATTGTCAATCTGAATAATCAGATCAAGCGCGTTGATCAGTGCCAGGTAATTGTCCAGTTCCTTGAGGGGGTCGATTTCATTCCAGTGGTGGATGGTGATACCGGTCTCTCTCTTGAAGTCAGTGATCTCCTGCTGACAATCTCCGTACTGAAGGTTGATAAAGGAGGCATCATGGCTCTTCAGAATGGGTAGCCACTGTTCGAGTTGCGTATTCCGTTTGGTGCTCATCTCGGTGGTGTTGCCACCACGCCAGGCGATGCCGATAGCCATCCCACCGGGGAGTTCGTCGAGTTGCTGTCTCCAGTGTGCAGTCAGCTCCGGGGATGGCTGCAGGTAGCCTTCAACAGATGGAAATGCGGCTGTATCGGTGCGGTAGAGTGCGGTCAGGTGCATCATGGAAGACTCGAAGTGGATCTTTCCGGCAGGGAGGCCCGGTGTTGGGTCCCGTGCAACAAAGTTGCTCTGCGGAAAACTTCTTCGGTAGATCGGCAGCAGACGCGGATCACATTCGATGATGCACTGTGCAGGGTCAACGGATGAGAACAGCTCGCCCAGACAGGATGCAAACATCACCTCGTCACCCACACCCTGGTCATCCCAGATCAGCAATCTCTCTCCATGTTGTAACGGTCGGCCGTCCCACTCGGGGATGGTTCCGAATGAGCGACGGTGGCCGTCAGGTCGCAGTGCAAGTCCACGTTCATACATCTTCCACCCTTCATCCCATCTACCTGCGACCAGCAGAGCAAGACTGAGATGGTGGTGGGGGTCGGCATCGTCGGGTGCGACAGCAATGGCCTTGCGGTACTGCTCGATCGCCTGCTTGATCTCCTGTTGGTCCAGATAGATGTTGCCGAGGTTGGTCAGTGCCTCGGTATAGTCCGGTTTCAATTTCAATGCCTGTTGATAGGCTTCAGCCGCCTGATCGATATCCCCCTGGAGTTGATAGGTGTTGCCCAGGTTGTTGTGGATGGCGTGGGCATCCGGGTTGATGGCAATGGCCTTGCGAAAGGCGTCGATCGACTGCTGATGATTGTTCCGCTCTCTCTCTACAATACCCAGGTTGCTGTAGGCGACCCATGATTTCGGGTTCAGTGAGAGCATGCGCTGATAGGATGCGGTTGCCTCATCCAATTTGCCGGCGGCACGGTAGGCAACTCCCAGCAGTAGCAGTGCCTCCTCTTGTTGGCTGTTGATGGTCAGGGATTGCTGGATCAGTTGGACCGCCAGTGCGGTATCGTTATAGTGAAGCGCTACGCCACCCAGCAGGTAATATGCATCGGCATTGCGTGGGTCCTGGCTCAGGATGAGCTGACAGATCTGGCTCAATTGATCATAGTCACGATTGCGATAGAGGCGGTGCGCCTCGACAACAAATGATTGGGTCTGGTTGGTGGAGGAGAGCATGGCTGATCAGTTGTCGACCACGAAGGTTTCGCTCTGTTGCCAGCCATCACCACTCCAGATCGGGAAGGCAGAGCTTTGGCGATAACCGGGAGAGCAGATCAGCCAGACGGAGATATTCGGGAACTCTACCGCGATGCTGTCCACCATCCCTTTCCACCAGCTTGGGTCACGTACCGTGATATGGGCGTTCTCTCCATTGGGAAGTTTGGCGGCAGCCGGATAGCAGGCAACGTTCAGTACCAGCAGTTTGTCGGCATAGGAGAACATGTCGCGCAGGATGGCAGGGACATCGGAGATGAAGATATGTTCCAGCACATCGAACGAGATGACACAGTCGACACGGGTGCGCTCGTCCCGGTCGCGTGAAGGTTCATAGTGGTGTGCCCGCTCCAGTTTGAAGTATTCGATGGCCGACTCGCCGGTTGCATCAAAATTGGGGGTGTTCCAGTTGGAGCCGCCGCAGCCATAGTCCAGTACCGACTGGATCTCGAATTCATTGAAGATCTCCCGAATCTGCGGCCGATAGAATCGAAGTTCAAAATCACTGAAGGCATCCTCCACATAGCTCTCATCCCGCCGTTCATATCCATGCTCTGCCATCTGTGTGTAGAGGGAGATCAGTTCCTGTCCTTTCGGGGATAGCTCGGGTTTGGTCATCGTAGAAGGCTCCACGTGGTGGGTTGGTTGCGGTTTGGTGTGTTGGAAAAGGTCGTTGGCAATCCTGTTGATGATGTCACTGCCATCCTCTCCGTCCTGTTGTTGATAGAGGGTCAATGTACGGTACCAGGGGGTCTCTGTGGCCGGTTGCATCCAGCGCCAGTTTGCCGCCTGGGGAAGAATGGCCCATGTGGTTGTACCGACGGCCCCTGCCATGTGGACGGTGGAGTTGTCGATCGATATCACCAGATCCAGCGCAGCGATCTGTGCCGCCTGCATCTCAAGATTCCTGAGTGGGTCTGCATCTTCCCAGTCATGAACGGTCACTCCGCTCTGCTGGTGCAGTTCTGTGATCTCCTGTGCGCAATCCCCATACTGAAGGTTGATGATATGGATCCCCTGCAACCGCAGAATGGGGAGCCATGCGTGCAATGCATGAGAACGCAGTTGCTGCTGCTCAGGTGACTTGCCGCCACGCCAGGAGATACCGACATACAGCCCTTCACCCAACTGGCTGAAGCGCTCCCGCCAAAGTTCAAGCAGTGCGGGGTCCGGTATAAGGTAGTGGTCGCGTTCAGGGAAGTTGTCTGTGTGGTTGCGGAAATGGTGTGGCAGACTGCCGATGGCTACCTGATGGTCGATTGGCTGGTATGGTTCAATCCACATTTCGTCCGGCCCCTGTTTCTCTCCGCAGAAGATTGCACCAGGGAACGAGCGGGCGAAGAGTGGGGCCAGGCGGGGGTCACACTCCACGATGCACTGTGCGGGTGAGTGGGTGAGCAGATCGGGGATGCAGGAGGAGAACATGATCTCGTCGCCAACCCCCTGTTCCGAGAAAACCAGGATCTTTTTCCCGCTCAGTGGCTCGCCACTCCAGGGAGGAAATGGAAAGTGTTTGGCGGGGCGAAGGTTGTCATCATCAAGACCGAACTCATAGTAGTCCCAGCCCTCTTTCAACTGACCGTCCATAATCAGAGAAAGTGCCAGGTTCCACTTCAAGGTGGTGTTGTCCGGAGCAGCCATTACGGCCTGGCGGTAGTAGTGGATCGCCTCCTCCAGCACACCGGAGCGTTTCAGCACGTTGGCGATATTGTTGAGCAGGGCCGGATGGTTGGGGGCAATCTTCAGGCTCTCCCGGTATATCTGGATCGCCTCTTTCTCCATGCCTACCTTCACAAGCAATTCGGCAATCTCGGCATAGTAACTGATCTCTGCTGGGTTCAGTTCAACCGCTTTCTGCAGTAGTGCGAGTGACTGTTCAATATCCCCCTGCTGCTGCGCCTTGAGTGCCTGCTGATAGTGCTGCTGCGCTGACACTGCATTGGGTGTCGGCGGTTGCTGGATTGATGGGGTTCCCTTCTTTCTGTTTTGTCGTCGGCGTTTACTGGTCCGGCTCATCGCTTGGTTCTATTGTTGATATCGTGGGATTGTAACTATTCACCAGTACCTATAACTGATTTGGATTGCTCCTGAAGTTTGCCAGTTCAAGGCAGAAAATGTGAGTGTATCCTAAGATGACTGCGAGCACTGCTCGTAGTGTTATACGTATACATGATCATTTTCGAACGCCGAAATGGCGGATTTCAGGGGTGAGCTGAATCAGTTACGTGGGATTTCCGTCATTAAGCTGTGTACCAAGCAATAACTGTTCCTGCTATCCATCTGCTGGAATCGGAGGGGGGGCATGAAAAAAAGGGGGGCGATCAGGTTAAAGGTTTGTCGGACAGGGTCGATACTAAATGCATGTCGAAGATAACGTTGTATCACAGTTAAATGTGGTGGTACAAGTAACTGATTAATATATATTGTAAAAGATAGCGGTGGCTCATCTCCGCTTGAATTAGTGAACTGATTCCGTATTCTGATAAAACATAG
>CAYFOR010000013.1:0-42071 GCA_964344785.1 uncultured Piscirickettsiaceae bacterium | reverse complement strand
ATAGAGGGCGCGCCTCCTTGTTTTATGGGTTATTTGGTGAATAAGGCGGGGTAAAGCGGAGAAAACGACGTAAGGGAGTGATGGTGCCGCGTGAGGCTCTAGAGCTGCCCGTTGAACGCAATGAAGTCTGGTCAATGGATTTTGTGATGGATGCTCTTTCCAATGGGCGACGATTCAAGATACTGACTATTGTCGATGACTGTACCAAGGAGTCTGTCGATCTGGTTGCAGACTTTGGTATCTCTGGGCAGTACGTCACCAGAATCCTTGATCAAGCTGCCTGTTTCAGAGGATACCCAAAAGCCATTCGAACAGACCAAGGGCCAGAATTCACAGGGAGAGCATTAGATCAGTGGGCCTATCAGCATGGCGTCCAACTGAAATTGATCCAGCCAGGCAAACCAACCCAGAATGCCTACATTGAGAGCTTTAACGGGAAATTCAGGGATGAATGCCTCAATGATCATTGGTTTCACTCTATCTCCCATGCAAGAGCAATCATCAAGCAATGGAGAGTGGATTACAATGAGCATCGACCTCACTCAACGTTGGGGTATAAAACACCAGCAGAGGTCGCTCAACAGCTACGAAATTAACCAACTATGCAGACTGAGCTAGAAGTGATGCGGTAGTAATTCTGGGGGCAGGTCAGCCGCACCACACGCTTGTTAACGGTCTCAGTCAGACTGGAGCCAGCACTCAATCGGGTTACGGCATGGATAACCTGATGCAACAGGTTATGGGCCCACACTAGTCGCTTTGGGCTGGGATTTGAAACATACAAACGTATAAACACGGACGCGGCGTTAGAATATTGACAAAAAGCCATGCTGTTGTACAATTGTACTTATGAACTTGATCGTAGATACAAACATATTTTTAGCGGTAGTACTGGATGAACCTGAAAAAGCTAGCATTATTGAGGTAGGGGCTGGGTATGATGCCGTTTCACCTGATGTATTGCCCTATGAAATTGGGAATGCATTGAGTGCGATGATCAAGCGTCGCCAGTTAGTGGAGAGTGAAGCAATTTCAGCATATGGAATGACTAAGATGGTTCCAGTAAAACTGATACAAACTGACATTCAAAAAGCTCTGGAGATAGCTATTAAATTTAATATTTATGCTTATGACTCATATTTCATCCAGTGCGCTATGTCAATGAATGCCCCACTACTTACATTAGATAAAAAAATGAGATCTGTTGCAAAAGAACTTAATATTAAAGTATTGGAAATACCATGAAAATGTATACATACTCACAAGCGCGTCAACAGTTATCTGAAGTATTAAATACTGCCGAACATGAAGAGGTCATAATTCGAAGGAAGGATGGAAGAAGCTTTTCTATCGTTCCAAAAACAATGAATTCATCCCCATTTGATGTCCCAGGCATAAAAACTAAAGCAACAACAAAAGATATACTGAATGCAATTTCTGAATCCAGATCCAGAGAATTCTAACAAGTGACTGTGGTCAAGTTTTTCGCTGCGCTTCAAACTAGACGCAAATGCGGGCGTTATATTCACATGGAATCATGAATTGGCAATAGATGTTGCGTTTAGTATTGAGGAAAATGACTATGTCGATCCCGATCGGGCATATGATATATTGGTCTGGAGTAATCACGGATAAAAAGAAATTTGTTTGTCCCGGGAGCGGCTGTACTGCTCAAGTTACTTGTGCCAATTTAGATGAAGATCTTCAGGATATGAAGGTCGTGCCTCATTATCGTATTTATGGTCGTCACATTTGATAAATGTGAAATATCTAATAGTGAGCCTTTAATCTTATATGTGAGGACGGGGTTTCCGTAAAGGAAGAAAGGCGTACAGTCGATGAATCTGTTGTAGATGTCTTTCTGCTGGAGCGCCCTGACTCCTATTACGATGAAAGTAAGTCAGATTCACATGCAAACAGTAAACACTTTAAAAACCTGAGTTTGTTCGTCGGTCTAAAGATACAAAGCTTAGAGAAACGGGAAGTATTGGAAATATTTACTCAATTCGATGCCTTCAAATGCTGGTTATCAAATTAAGTTCAAGAAAAAGTTTAAAAAAGGTGATAGTTAATACACAGGAATAATAATGATTGCGGATCGCCTTATAGAAAGTTACAAAATTAAAAAATTAGTAGCGACGAGGCTCGAAAAAATCAATGCCCAAGAAAAGCCGACGGCATTTGTTTTTGTATACGCAAAGCCGGAGGAAAATGTATCAAGGACCGGAAATAAGTGTGCTGATTTTTCTATAACAAACTTGTATGTGATAGATATTAATTATGACTGTCCTCTACCGAAAGAATATAACAAATAAAGGCAGCCGATGCATAAATGCGCAGCTGCTTTAAACGTTAGATTTACAGATGAATTCAAATCAATCCATCATGGCAAAGCCCATCCTTATCCTGCAGGTACGTCCAGAGGACGAAACTTCTGACAACGAGTTTGAGGCGATTTTGAAATACGGTGGGCTCGATAATCACAATGTACATCGTATCCGTATAGAAAAGATAGGGATCCCCACCGATCTTGTTCTGGATAATTTTTCTGCTGTCATCGTGGGCGGTAGTCCCTTTGATATTTCAACCCCCCAAGATAAAAAATCACACATTCAAATGAAAATCGAGCAAGACTTCATGTGTTTGTTTGATGAAGTGGTAAAGAAGGATTTTCCATTTTTCGGCGCATGCTCAGGCAACGGTCTCTTGGGGATGTACTTGGGGACTTCCATCTCTACCCAATATGCTGAACCAGTCGGAAGCAGGACAGTTGAGCTTACTGAGGCGGGGCGGAAAGACCCCCTATTAGCTGGCTTTCCAAGCCGAATTTCGGTCTTGCTGGGGCACAAGGAGGCTTGTGACCATACTCCGGAGGGATCAACCTTGCTGATGACCGGGGCAGCATGCCCTGTGCAAATGTTCCGGGTTGGGCGCAACATATATGCGACCCAATTCCACCCTGAAGGGGATCCAGAAGGATTTGCGCTCCGCATTAACATCTACAAGAATCATGGTTATTTTCAGCCCCACGAGGCCGAGGTATTGATTGAAAAAATTCGACAAGCGAAAACTCCTTTTGCCCAGAAAATCCTGAAGAGGTTTGTTCGGCGCTATGCTAAATCGTGATGAGAATCAGTTGTAGAAGGGGGGCTGCTCAATCACTTAAAGAGAAGGAGGACGCTCTGGACTTACCCCTTCCAATCGTTGGTTAGATACAAGGCTTAAAGAATTGACTGGGGACTACAAAAGATAGCAGGAATGGAAAAGTAATGGAGGAAAATCAACAGTAAAATTCTGGCGAACCATTTGGTAAGGACTAATGTGAGTAGAAAAATACACGCGGAAAGAATGAAAAAAGTTGTTCTATTTATCGAAAACAACCTTGATTCAGAAGTTGATGCTGGCAAACTATCAGAAATAGCTTGTTATTCTGAATTTCATTTTCACCGCTTATTTCATTCATATGTTGGTGAAAGCGTTTATGCATATAGAAAGCGGTTGTTGCTGGAGAGATCGATAAAGCACCTATTGTACTCTGATGATAATATCACTGATATCGCATTCAAATGTGGGTATGAAAATCAATCATCCTTTAATAAGGCATTTAGAAAACAATTTTCATACACGCCCAGCCAGGTTCGAAAGAAAATGGTTTCTGTTGATACAGGAAAAATCAAACCAATCCATAAATGGGGTATTGATATGAAGCCGGAAATAATTGAAATTGGAGACACAAAGGTCATCTGTGCAAGAAAGACAGGAAGCTATACCGAGGCTGCACCAGAAGCATGGGGAAAACTCATGAAGTTTGCCTACTCAAACAAGCTGATGAATAAAAATTTGAGAATGATAGGGATTTCTCATGATGACCCTAATATTACAGAGCCCAACCATATTCGCTATGATGCCTGCATAGATGTCGAAGCAAATATAGAGTTAGAAGATGATTTGAGAAAGCACGCCGTATCAGGTGGAAAGTATGCAAAATTTCTACACAAGGGATCTTATGAGAGCTTTCCAGAAACATATTCGTATATCTTTAATGAGTGGTTACCGGAGAGTAACCATGAATTACGAGATGAACCATGCTTTGAAATCTATCTGAATAAAGACCCCATAAGAACAAAGCCCGAGAACCTTAAAACTGAGATATGCATTCCAATTGAATAAAAAACCTAGAAAAAAATATGTGTTTGGGAAAAATAAAGATGCACCATTTCGCTATGCAGCTTTATTTTTCCAGTGATGTTGGGTGATATGTTTTACAATGGACTGGCGCAGTAAACAGCTCAAGCAAAGTCCGTTGAAGACCTGATAACTGGTGCTATAATCAGGTCTGTAAGGTGCTTTCAAAAATGAGGTGAATCACATGCAAGTCAAGTTCTCAGAAGATGTAGTCCCGCTTACTGATCTAAAAATCAACCCCGGAAAAGTCGTAAATCATACAAAAGATACTCATCGTCCAATATTGCTCACAAGTCGGGGGCGTGGTGTAGCTGTAGTACAAGGGCTTGAAGAGTATGAAAAAAAAGAAGAAGAACGTGCATTTATGAAAGCAGTTGCTACTGGTCTTATGGAGGTAAGGGAAGGAAAAGAGATGGCACTCAATGAGGTGAAAATGAAATTAGGGATTTGAGTAAGTGAAAATATTTGTAGCTAACTCAGCGTATACTGATCTGGAAGATATTAAGGAATATTATAGGAATGAGGGTGTTGCTCATATCGGTAAGCAATTTGTAAAAGAGATTTTTGAGCATATTGAAACATTGGTGGACAATCCTGATGTTGGACGGGTGGTGCCAGAGTTTAGTGCAAAACAAATAAGGGAGCTAATCCATTCACCATTCCGAGTCGTTTATTTGAGGGGGGAAAATTCGATTCATATCATAAGGGTTTGGCGCAGCGAGCGGATACTTAGATTGCCAGATGAAAGTGAAACATAACAATGCAAATTTACACGGAACAGTAAAAAGTAGCATTTATTTTTTGTTCAATTTCTATCGCTCCATTCTACACAAAATAAACGCTACTTTTTCCTTTCGGTGATTTGCGTCATTATGCTGTAAATAGGTGTGAAGAAACATCCATATGCTTGTGAAGGGGGCGGATAGTTTCTATGCAGTCATTACTGTTAATTTGGTAATACCAATATTGGTACTGTAGACAGGCATGACAAACGGGTCAAATACGCCCCCTGGAATCCCCGCTACGCTACGGCCCCTAGAAGTGCCATGAGAATCATATTCAGTAGGAAAGGTTTCGACTCAGGATATGGCGGTGTCGCAAGCCCGATCTTGCCGGATGGGAGGTTGCTGTCTCTCCCTGTGCCTTATCATGACCCCTTGCGAACTTTCGGATCCATTCAATTCGACGGGCAGCCACTCTCAGGAATTGTGCAGTCTTTGACAAAAAACAAACATGGACAGAGCTGCTCTTGCCATTTGGACCCTGATTTAAGATGGGAGTCTGTAAACAGGGAGAAGAACTGGAGGCCGATCTTTGGGCAAGTAGGCGCGGCACAGTCCCATCTGATGAATCAAGGTGTAGAAAGCGGAGATTTGTTCCTTTTTTTCGGCTGGTTCAAGAATACCAAGCTCGATCTACAAACCAATCAGCTGATGTTTTCTCCTGGAGCAAGGGACCTTCACGTCATTTTTGGATGGCTTCAGATTGAAGAAGTCCGCAGCCCTACGACCGGGTTTCTGGAAGAACATCCATGGGCAGGAGGGCATCCACACTGTCTGGAAAATGGATGGGGCAGTAACAACACGGTATACCTCTCTGCACCGAAGCTTTCGGTACCGGGGATTGCCGATTCGTATCCTGGGGGCGGGGTGTTTCCGATGTTTAACGCGCACTTGCAGTTAACAGCCCCTACCGGCACTCGAACAGTATGGCGATTACCGGGCTGGATGCATCCGGAGGGAAGAGAATCAGCACTGAGTTACCACGGGAATCCGAAATTGTGGAGACGCGACGACCACCACACTATTCTTAGATCAATGGCGAAGGGGCAAGAGTTTGTGTTAAATACCGAACACTATCCGGAGGCAATCGAATGGGTAGCGGGGCTCTTCGAAAATGCGCTCTAACACGGTGCCCCACCGGACGTTTGAGTCAGCACGAAAACCGGGTGAACGTGGCTAATCGCTACGCCTTTGGTGCGGAGCGTAAGGGATATTGAGGGTAGAGAATGAATATTCAATCCATTGCCGGATTTGCAGTCATCACAAAAAATCCTGTTGAAAGTGCGTCTCTCTATCAAGATGCATTAGGGTTGCCATTGCAGTCTCAGGAGGGTTATCTGTTTTCTGAAAAGTTGCCCGGCTGTCATCACTTTGGCATCTGGCCGCTCGATATGGCGGCTCAATCCTGTTTCGGGGCGCATGAGTGGCCAGCGTCATTCCCGGAGCCATCATCGACAATAGAGTATGAGCTTGGCAGCCCCGAGGAAGTCAAACGGGCTGTTGAAGAGTTGAAAGCAAAAGGCCAGGCATTCATACATGAAGCCAAGCAGGAGCCCTGGGGACAGACGATTGCACGATTCATGAGCCCTGAAAATGTTCTTGTCGGTCTGAGCTATGCGGCATGGCTACATGAGTAGGTACTGGATGATACGTTCAGGTTGCCACTCTGGAGTCGAGACCTCGCTTTCTCCGAGATCTCCTGAAATGAAGGCGTTAGGGTAGCGGCCATGGTGAAGGACGACCTCAAGGAAGGCGATATCATATTCATTGCGATACCCAACATGCTGTATCGTCAGGTTGCTCGCGGTACGGGATCAAAAGCCTCTCATGTGGGGATTGTGATCAAAAACCGTCACAACGAGTGGATCGTTGCAGAAAGTGCGGTGCCGCTATCGAAATACTCTACATATGACGATTTCTTGAAGCGAACGGAGAACGGCTGGTATTGCGTCAGGCGCTTGAAAACTCCGATTACTGAAACGCAGTTGAAGCGAATCAGGGAGGAGTGTGAGCGAAGGATGGGGGTGTTGTATCACCTCGGCTTCAAGTATCACTCCGGCCGGTTATTCTGCTCAAAGTTTGTCTACGATGTATACCAAAGTGCCCTTGGAATCGAGATTGGAAAACTTGAAACGTTTCGTGATCTGTTTTTGAAGCTACCTGATACCTCGTTGCTGTTTTGGCGTATTTGGTTCTTTGGGTTGATACCCTGGTCGAGGGTGACCATTACACCGGCCAGCCAGATGGAGTGTGATTTGCTTGAAACAATCCATGAGTCAGGCCCTGACCATTAGTTCCGGTTGCCCTTCATGTGTTGGTGGTCCGCACTTGTTCATTTGACGGTGATTTTCGGAAAGTGGTTGCCATGCATCGACTTTCCTGCGATGCTCGCCCCCATGGCGCTTGATAACATTATATTTTCAAGAAAAGATACTGATTTTATTGATTTCATATGGTGAAAAGAAATGGACTTAAACGTATATCTTTCGGGTGAAATACATACCGATTGGAGAGAAAGGATCATTGAGGGATGCAAGGAAAACGGTCTCTCAATCTCATTTTCGTCAGCCGTGACCGATCATGATAAAAGTGATGGTGCCGGTGACGTCTTGGGTGCCGAGGAGCAGGGCTTCTGGCGTGATCACAAATCGGCGAAGGTGAATGCGATCAGAATCAGAACGCTGATTGAAAACTGCGATGTGGCGATCATCCGCTTCGGAGAGAAGTACAAACAGTGGAATGCCGCATTTGACGCGGGCTACTGCGCTGCGCTGGGCACACCGTACATTACGCTACATGGTGAGGATATCGTCCATCCGCTCAAGGAGGTGGATGCGGCAGCCTATGCATGGGCAACGACACCCGAGCAGGTCGTCGAACTGTTGAAATATATCGTCAGCACTACATGACCGTGGGACGGCGGACCGGTCTGATAGAAGGTTTCAGCCGTTATTGCAGTGTGGTCTGCTTGAGCTTGAGCTGGAAGCGGTCACCATTGCGTTCACGATATTCGATCAGTACCGGCAGATAGTTCAGTTCGGGGGCAACCCAGAGCTGGAAGGCGCGCTCATCGTCGCTCTGGCGGGTGATCTTCTCAACCTCGAAGTGACCGGCCGGAACCTTGACCGGATCGCTGGTGCTACGGTTGAACTGATAGAAGCTCCACCCCTTCTGTTTGGCAACCGGATAGCGCAGATTCTGTTTCTGCTGACTGAGATCCCGCATCAGTGCCAGCAGGAACATCGCCTCGTCAACGGTTCCCGGCACAAGCTGATCCAGTTGCGTCTGCTGTTCATTCTCCTTGACGGTGACCATCTGCTTTTCCCAGTTGAAATCACGGCTGCGCAACTTCTCCCGCTTGCCGCGTTGCTGAAAACGGTACTGCAGGGGGCGCAGCTCACCATCCTGCCATTTCCAGAGGGACTCCTCGTCGATGATCTTCTTGACCAGCAGCGCGGCCAGTCCGGTCGGTTCCGTATGAGTGGTGAAGCGGTATTGTGGTGGATTCCGGTCGGCCACCTTTTCCAGTCGGTAGAGGGTTTCGCCGAGCAACATCCCCTTGCCGATGAAGTTGTAGGTCGCCTCAAAGGTTTCGGGAAAGGCCAGTGCGGCCCTGGAGAGCAGCAGCAGGGGAAGCAGTAGTAACAGTCGGTTACTGAGAATTGAGTGCAATCGGTTCATGCAGCGCAGTGTGATCGAAATGGAGGATGCCGTCAACCAGTGTGATCCGCCCTTCGGCAATCAGTTGGATCGCAGCCGGATAGAGCCTGTGCTCCTCATTCAGTACACGTGCAGCAAGGGTCTCGGCACTGTCCCCGGCTTTAACGGGAACAGAGGCCTGCATCCAGACAGGACCGCCATCCAGCTCCTCGGTGACATAGTGGACACTGGCCCCATGGGTGGTGACACCGGCATCCAGTGCGCGCTGGTGGGTATTCAGCCCCTTGAAATCAGGCAGCAGCGAGGGGTGGATGTTGACCAGTCTTCCGCTGTAGTGGCGCACAAATGCGGGTGTGAGGATGCGCATGAAACCAGCCAGAATCACCAGTTGAGGCTGGTACTGGTCGATTGTCTGCATCAATGTCTGATCATAGGCATCACGGGACGGGTAACCGGTATGGTCCACGACAACGGTGTCGACCCCTGCGTCGGCTGCAAATTGAAGTCCGGCAGCCTCGGGGCGGTTGCTGATCACCGCCTTCATATCAACGTCCAGATTACCCGCCTGGATGGCGTGGATCAGTGCCTGAAGGTTACTGCCACGACCGGAGATCAGGGTGACGGCCGACAGGGGAGAGCGGGACATCGAGATCAGCGGAAAAGAACCGTGGGTTTTTCATCTGCCGAGTCGGTGATGGAACCAAGCCGCCACGCCTGCTCTCCCTGTTCGGTCAGCAGTTGGATCGCCTGCTCTGCCTGGTCATCAGGCACGACAACCACCATGCCGACTCCGCAATTGAAGGTACGGTACATCTCTTCCTGTTCGATATTGCCCTGCTGCTGTAGCCAGTGGAATATTTCAGGCAGTTGCCAGGAGGTGGTGTCGATCTCGGCAGCGGTGGCGGCAGGGAGTACCCGTGGCAGGTTTTCACTGAGGCCGCCACCGGTGATATGGGCCAGTGCATGGACCGGGAACTGGCGCATCAGCTCCAGCAGCGGCTTGACGTAGATTCGGGTTGGCTCCAGCAGCTGTTCACCCAGCGGTTTTCCGTCCAATTCACGGTTGATATCCACACTGTTCACCTCAAGGATCTTGCGGATCAGCGAGTAACCGTTGGAGTGTGGGCCGGAGGAGGCGATGCCGATCAGGGCGTCGCCACTGCCGACCCTGGAGCCGTCGATCACCTTGCTCTTTTCAACAATACCGACACTGAACCCGGCCAGGTCATAGTCCCCTTCGTCATACATGCCCGGCATCTCGGCGGTCTCACCGCCAATCAGTGCGGCCCCGGCCTGTTCACAACCCGTGGCGATCCCCTTGACCACGGAGACGGCAGTGGTGTTGTCCAGCTTGCCGGTGGCGTAGTAGTCGAGGAAGAAGAGAGGCTCGGCCCCCTGTACCACCAGATCGTTGACGCACATCGCCACCAGGTCGATGCCGATGGTGTCATGCTTCTGTAGCTGCATCGCCAGCCGCAGTTTGGTGCCCACACCATCGGTACCGGAGACCAGTAGCGGCTCCTTGTAGCGATCCAGCGGAATCTCGAACAGTGCGCCGAATCCGCCCAGGCCGCCGACCACACCGGGACGATGGGTAGCGGCTGCCAGCGGCTTGATCTGCTCAACCAGGGAGTTGCCGGCATCGATATCCACGCCGGCATCGCGATAGCTCAAAGATTCTGTGGAACTCATGGGTATAGACCATCCATTAAAAACCACGCTATTCTACTGGATTATGGATCAACGTGATATTCCCAATCTGATCACCCTGCTGCGGATGGTACTGGTCGTACCAATCATCTGGTTGATTGTTCACCACTTCTATCTGGAGTCACTCTACCTGTTTGCCCTTGCCGGGATCAGTGATGGCGTGGATGGCTATCTGGCCAAGCGTATGGGGTGGGAAAGTCGGTTGGGTTCCATTCTCGATCCGCTGGCGGACAAATTGTTACTGGTGTCGACCACCATCACACTCTCCTGGATGGGGCTGATCCCGATCTGGCTGGTGATCATCATCGTGCTGCGGGACCTGATGATTGTGGTGGGCGGTGCGCTCTATCACTATCGTATTGCGATGTTCGATCTTGAACCGAGTATTGTAAGCAAGATCAATACCTTTTCCCAAATTGTTTATGTGTTGGCTGTGATTACGGTTGCGGCGATGGGGTGGTCGTTGCATGCGGAACTTGCTGTTGCCGCCTATGTGGTCATGACCACAACCCTGTTGAGTGGCGCGGATTACCTCTGGACCTGGGGGTGGGATGCATGGCGCAAGCGTGCGGCCTGGAGAGCGTGAATGGGTGAGCAGATTCCGTTTCCATTGAGCGAGCAGGAGCACGCCAGCTTTGAAAATTACCATTGCAACGCCCCCTGTGCGGCGGTGGCGTTGCTGCGTAACCTGCCGGAGCGTGGTGATTCCCCTTATCTGCTCTATCTGTGGGGGCACGAGGGGGTCGGCAAAAGCCACCTGCTGCATGCCACCTGTCACACCCAGGAGCAGCGGGGGAACAGAAGCTGCTATCTGTCGCTCAAGACACTGTCCCGGCAGGCCAGTGGTCATACCCTGCTGGAGGCATCACCTGACTGCAGATTGATTGCACTGGATGATCTTGATGCCGTGGTCTCTGATCGTCAGTGGGAAGAGGCGCTGTTCCATCTGTTCAACCAGGCACGGGACAATGGTCAGCCGATGGTGGTGAGTGGTACTTCTTCACCGGCGGACCTCGATATCACCCTGCCGGACCTCCGCTCCAGGCTTGCCGAAGCGGTGGTTGAGCATCTGCCTCCACTCAGTGAGGAGGAGAAGTGGGCCGTGCTGAGACAGCGCGCAGCCCAGCGGGGCATCCAGATCAGTGACGAGGTTGTCCATTTTCTGATGAACAGGACGGCCCGTGATTTCAATACCCTGTTCAGGCTGCTTGACCAACTGGATCATCAGACACTGGTTGAACAGCGCAGAATCACGATCCCGTTTGTCAAACAGCTACTGGGGCTATGAAGCCTCTTCGGTAACGGTGTAAGGGGTACTGGCGGTCATCTGGTCAAGATACTCATAGACCTCTGCCAGCAGTCCGCCCTCCATCGTATGGGATCGCGGGTCACGCTCAATCGCCTGACCGATCAGCCCGTTGACGAACTCTCCGGGCATCAGAATCCGCTGCAGATATTCGGAGACGTCATCCACCATCTTCTGTACATCCTGCACAAAGGCGGAGAGGCCAATGAGATTGGTCGGGGCTGGGGATGCGTGCGGCCCTCCTGACCCCATCTGGCTCACTTCACGATAGGCCTGGGTCATTGCCACCGTGGAACTGCGCTCCATCGACAGGGAGAGTGATGTGAACTCCTTCTTGTCGAGCTCAAAGCGTTCCAGATTGGAGATGGCGTTCGCCAGATCACCATTGAAGAAGTCATTGACGGCAACAGAGACGGAACTCATCAGGGCATCCAGCGCCTCGGTCTCCTCTTCGTCCAGTTCACCTTCCACCTGATATTGAATGCTGTAGCCTTCGTACTGTCCCAGTGTTGCCTGCTCCCGATAGTGCAGTGCCGAAGCCGACTGGTAGTGGCTCATGGAAGCACCCCATTCACTGGTCATGTTGATGGTGATGCGGTCACCATCGTTGGTGAAGATCTCCATTGAGGTGCTGCCGGACTGATGGATCTCGACCGACTGCATCTTCTCCACCAGTTGCAGATGACCCTTGTCCGGCGAAATCTCCGGCGATGGGTAGGCAGGGTGCGAAGAGGGGGAGTGGGGATAGGGAATAGCAGGTTGTGTCCGTTTCATCTCTCCGGACAGCGCGGCTGGGATGGCGTTCATGGCAGTAAACTCCTGTAAGTTGTCATACTCAATAACGGCCGTTGTGGGGGGATCTTTATTCTGAAATTTCCAGTGTGGGTGCTTCATTTCACGGGTGGGGCGTGCTTTCCAGAAGCCATCTCACCGTCCATTGATGGCTGCGATGTATCAGGGCTTTATAAAAAACTGGTTGGAACCCAGGCGTTCATACGGATTGGCAGGAGATGAGCAGGTGGTTGGATTGGAGGTGTTGACTCATTGCGGACTCTGAGATTCTTGGCGGAAAACCACTATTTTGGAAGGATAAAGAGGTTGGCCCAAGCGTACTGGATAACAAATATGTGTCTGATTCGTAACAATCTACCCATTTTTGAAAAATATGTTATAAGTATGGTTATATCACCATTGTCTTGACGTGAGGGGATTCATGAGTATTAGTCAGATGATGCGATCCATCGTCTCTCTTCTCTTCCTGGTCGCAACCATTTCGGGTTCAGGCTGCAGCCGACAGGCTGAGCCGCTTATTGTCTATTCCGGGAAAGGGTTGAAGAATGCTGTTGACGAGATCACGGCTGAATACGAAAAGAGATATGGTGTCCCGGTTTCCGTGATCTTTGCGGGTAGCAATACGCTTTTGAAAACAATCAAACAGACCGGAAGAGGCGATATCTACCTTCCCGGCTCTCATTCATTCATCAGGAAGGCCGATTCGTTGATTGTCTCGGATTACTATGTGGTAAACCATACACCGACTTTTGCAGTCCATAGAGACAACTCCAGGTCATTTCAGCACTATGCCGACCTGCTGGCTGAAGGGGTAGAGATTGGTACGGTAAATCAGGAGATGGCAGCTCTGGGCCGTACCGCACGCATCATCAATCAGAGAGCGTCAGAGGCGGATCAATTTGGGAACAATGTGGTGATTCATAGCAATACCGTGAATGAGTTGTTTGATCTGCTGGTTGAAAGAAAGGTGGATGCTGCACTGATCTGGAAGGATATGCTCTATTGGGAGGGAGGCAGCGTGTTGGTCGAGATTCCCATCCCCGAGCGGTTGATTCAGGCGGACAGGATTCATGTGGCTACACTGTCGACCAGTTTTCATCCGAAACAGGCAGAGCACTTTGCCCGGTTCATGACGACGGTTGGAAAAGAGATTTTCCATCAGCATGGTTTTTGAGAATTAGACGATGTCGATCTGGCGTAAGGCACTCATGATCTTTGTTGTGTTGTCCGCGCTCAACATTGGCGTGAGTACGGGGGTGAGCAGTTATCTGCAGGACCAGATTGTGTCCATATCCAAGCGGATTGGCGGCAAGCAGTTACCGAGCACACTGGTAAAGTCACAAATACAGGCTGTGGTCTACCATATTCTCTTTCTGATCGACCAGTATGCCAGCACTCCAGAGCCGTCATTGAAGAAAGAGATCGAGCGTACGCTCTCCGAGCTGAGTGTGTTCAAGACATCCCACTCCCTGCTCCATTTTGACTCGAATATCGCAGGCCCAGGCTTTTCCGAGACGATCGATGGTGATATGGAGCGAAGGGTTTCACATTTCATTGAACAGTTCAGCCACTCCATTACGGGTTATCTGATTGCGTATGACAAGGGCAAGGATTTTGAGGCCGAGCTGATTCGTCGGGGGCTGCTGCAACTCATGGAGGGGTTTGTCCGGGATATTGATCCCTATATTCAGCACAGCATTGAAGATAGCCTCCATGAGATCAACAAGATCTACGAGATAGACCGGCAGGCAAAAGAGATGCTGGTGATCAGTTCTCTATTCATCTTCGTGTTGTCGGTTGTGATCAGCCTGCTGATCTCACTCTACATCTCCAGACGGCTGAAGAAAATCACCCAGGCTGCAGAGCAGGTGAGTCAAGGCCGGTTTGACGTGATCGTTCCGGAGAGTTCAACCGATGAGATTGGACAGCTGGAAAGTGCCTTCAATACGATGTCGACCCAGCTCACCATTCGACAACAGGAAAACAGCGCACTGCTGGAAGACCTGGAGGATCGTGTCGAACAGAGAACCGAGGATGTCGTCAAGGCGACCCACGTCAAGGATGAGTTCCTGGCTTCGATGAGTCATGAACTGCGCACCCCTCTGACCAGCATCATCGGCAATGCCGAGTATCTCAACGAGAAGCTCTCTCTGCCTGATCTGAAAGAGATTGTTCATGATATCGAAACTGCAGGATTGGCACAGCTTGCGTTGGTCAACGATATCCTGGACATGTCCAAGATTGAATCCGGAAAGTTCACCATTGAAGAGCTCCCTTTTGACCTGGATAAACTATTGCATGATATCCAGGGAATGCTGGCAATCCGGGCACAGGATGCGGGACTCGAACTGATGGTTGAGCAGAACAACCGGGAAACGCATCTGTTGGTTGGGGATAAATACCGGATTGGTCAGATCCTGATCAACCTGCTGGGGAATGCAATCAAGTTTACCGAACAGGGTGAAATCTGCCTGACCTCTTCCGTGCAGGATGGGTGGTTGCAGTTTGAGGTCAAGGATACGGGGATTGGAATGACCAGGGATGAACAGTCCCGGCTGTTCCAGAAGTTTGAACAGGCGGATGGCTCCATCTCCCGGCGTTTCGGGGGGAGTGGATTGGGACTCTATATCTCACTCAATCTGGCACAAATGATGGGAGGGAGAATCACCGCAACCAGTATCAAGAATGCAGGGTCCACCTTTATTCTGGCCATTCCCTACCGCAAGAGTGGGATTGCCATTCAGGAGACGGAACGGCAGGGGCATACGGAGTCTCTGTTCAATCAGCAGTTCAGTGGAAATGTATTGGTTGTGGAAGATACGCTGGCGCTTCAGCTGCTGGAGCGGCGCATGCTGGAGGGGATGGGGGTCACGGTTACCATTGCCAACAATGGGCAGGAGGCCGTCGAACTGGTGGCCTCTTCCCCGTTTGATCTGATCCTGATGGATATGCAGATGCCGGTGATGGATGGTATTGAGGCAACCCAGGTGATGAGAGCCGATGGTGTGTCAACCCCGATCTGTGCAGTCACCGCGAATGTCATGGTGAAACACCGAGAGCGGTTTGAGCAGGCGGGTTGTGATGGCTTTATTGCCAAACCGATTGACAAGAGTGCGCTGAAAGGGGTGTTGTCCAAATATCTGGGACAGGATCAAGACGAGACGCATGATCTGGATCAGGCTATTGCGAAGATCCGGTGGAGTGAAGAGTACTCGGTTGGTCATCCACAAATGGACCAGGAGCATCAAGAGATTGTTGAGGGAATCAATGTACTGGTCGGTTACTGCCTGAGAGAGTCGGATGCACCGCAAAAGGAGCAGGTACTGGTGACGCTCTTGGATCTGCAGGATCTGGTGATCGACCACCTCGCAGCAGAAGAGTCCCTGCTTGAAGTGAGTAACTACCCGGAGAGAGTGAAACATTTCGAGAGCCATCATGATCACTGGGATCACCTCTCTCGTGCATATAATGGAAAATTTGGTTTTCACCGTATTGAGGCCATCACAAGGGTTCTTCTGAGATGGTGGGAACGTCATATTCTGGTGGAGGATATGGCCTACAAGGAGCATATGCTCTCCTGGCTGGAAAGTAATACCGAGTCATTGACAGAGGACTCTCCGACTCTTCAGGCGGAAGAGGAGGTGGATGATGAGTTGATGGCAATCTTCAATGAGAGTGTAAAAGAGTATCGGCAGGCGTTGCTGCAGGCCCTGAGTCGGTTGGATTGGGGGCAGATCAAGGAGATTGCACACCCCATCAAGGGGTCGGGCACCTCATTCGGTTATCCCGGTCTTACAGAGAGAGCCAGGGCCGTCTGTGACGCTTATGACAAGGGTGTTTATGAGCGGCTGCCCGAACTGACGCAAGACTTGCTGGACGAGCTGGGGCACGTTCTCTCTCAGGGGGCGGGATTGAAATAACGGAGGCGAATCTGCTCCACGGCCTGCTCCAGCTCATCGCTCCACTCCAGATCAAAGGCACCGATATTCTCTTCCAGCTGTCTCATCGAAGTGGCCCCGATGAGGGTTGTACCGACAAACCATCGGTTATAGACAAAGGCCAGCGACAACTGTGCCGGTGAGAGGCCGTGCTCTCCGGCGAGTGCGGCATAGGTACGAATGGCCGGCTCAACCATCGGCTTTTCGTAGCGCTGGGCAAAGCCGTCGAAGATGGTGACCCGGCCCTTTGCCGCCGGGTTCTCAAGATACTTGCCGCTGAGGTGCCCGAAGGCGAGTGGAGAGTAGGCCAGTAACGAGATGTTTTCCCGGTGGCACATCTCGAGCATGGCCGTCTCATAGGTGCGGTTGATGAGATTGTAGGCATTCTGGACCGAGATGATCCGTGGCAGACCGGAGGCGTTTGCATGGTTGAGAAACTGCATCACCCCCCAAGGCCACTCATTGGAGAGTCCGACATGACGGATCTTTCCCTCATCGATCAGCTCCTGCAGCACCTCCAGAGTCTGCTGAAACGGCGTGAAGTCACGCTCTTCTTCGGGGTCAAACAGATAGTGACCGAACATCGGTGTATTGCGTTCCGGCCAGTGTAGTTGATACAGATCGATGTAGTCGGTCTGCAGCCGCCTGAGTGACCCTTCCAGCGCCTTGCGAATACTGTTTCGGTTATAGGGCAGCTGACCGTCGCGAATCCAGTGAATGTTGCGGCCGCCTCCTGCCACCTTTGTGGCGACTACCAGTTGATCACGTGGTTGGTGGTTGAGCCAGTTGCCCACGATCGACTCCGTACGGTGAACGGTTTCAGGGCGTGGGGGTACGGGATAGAGTTCTGCGGTATCGATCATGTTGATCCCGCAGGACCGTGCATGATCAAGTTGCTGATGTGCCTCTGTCTCGCTGTTTTGTTGGCCGAAGGTCATGGTTCCAAGAGTGATTTTTGAGACCTTGAGGTCACTGTTTCCAAGGGTGGTGTATTGCATGCTCTTCCCTGTGATGGTTCAGTCCATTGGTTTGATGGACAGATGGTGGTGAATGGTTACGAATTGTATTGAATCTGCAGCCATTGCGTAGTGGCAAGGTGTGACTGTTGTGGATTGATTGTCGGGCGGATCACTGTGGTGAGTGAATACGTCCTGACAGGAAATGGGGGTTGCTTTCGGTTACACTATAAGAATACTTATGGATATGGTCTCTTTTGTGATGTTACGGCTCATGGGTGCATTGTATATCGGAGGTTGCAACAGCAAGCAGATCCGGCTTGAACGGAGAGAGGGCATGCATGGGTAATATTGGGCACATCAGGAGTGATGTTGTTCAGGTGCTGGCGATTGACGATGACCCGGAGGTTCTGATCACCTATCAGAAACTGTTCGGGGTGGACGACCACCAGGAGGACTTTGAGCTGCTGGACTCTCTGCTTGATGATGACTCGAAGGGGCAGAATGACAGCTTCGAGTTACCCATGCAGATAGCGCTGGATACCACCATGCAGGGTGAAGAGGGGGCGGCGATGGCCGCCGAGAAGGGGTATGCAGTCATCCTGCTGGATATGAGAATGCCCGGAGGGTGGGATGGCCTGCGGACCGCCAAGGCAATCAGCGAGACCGGCTCGACCGCCCGGATTGTACTGATTACTGCCTACATGGACTATACGCTGGCGGAGCTGCGCCGGGAGATCGGCAACCACTTTACCTACCTGAGAAAACCCTTTGACCGTAGTGAGCTGCTGCAGCTCACCCTGTTTCTGGCGGATGACTGGAAGCGGGAACAGCGTCTGATGGCAGCCGAGCAGGAGGCCGTTCGCGCCAACCGCTCGAAGGATCGCTTCCTCGCCTCCATGAGCCACGAATTGAGAACGCCGCTCTCCACCTTGCTGGGCAATTGTGAACTGATGGCGGAGAGTCCGCTGACTACGGGGCAGGCTGAACTTCTCTCATCCATGGAGGTGTCGGGGAAAACGCTGCTCTATCTGATCAATGACCTGCTCGATCACTCGAAGATTGAAGCGGGGCGTTTTGATATTGATCAGGTAGAGTTCAATCCACTGGTACTGATCAAGGAGATTCGGGAGATCTTCTCCAGCAAGGCATCGGAGCGGGGTATCCTGTTTGAAACCAGGCTGGAAAGTGAGTTTGAGCGGATGTTGGTTGGAGATGGACGCAGGCTCAGCCAGGTGTTGATCAACCTGTTGGGCAATGCGATCAAGTTCACTCCGTCCGGGCAAGTCACGCTGACCATGACGCTGGATCGTGAGCAGGATCGGCTCAGAATGGTGGTGGAGGATACTGGTATCGGTATGGATCAGGAGGTACTGGGACGTCTTTTCAGCCCGTTTGAGCAGGCCGATGAGACCGTTTCAGGCCGCTTTGGAGGTACCGGATTGGGGCTTCACATCTCCAGGACACTGGTTGAGTTAATGGGTGGGGAGATCAGTGTGCGCAGTGAGCTGGACACCGGGTCCCGGTTTGAAGTGAGCCTGCCTCTGCGTGAGGGAAAGGTACTGGACGATCTGGAGCGGGAACGGGGGCGTGAGCGGCAGCCGGCCCTGGCGCTGAAAGGGCGGGTGTTGATTGCAGAAGATACCCCTGAACTGCAGAAGCTCGAGCGGAGAATGGTTGAGAGTTATGGTGCCGAGGTTGATTTTGCCGACCATGGGGAGGAGGCCGTTGAACGAGCGGTAGCGCACCGGTATGACCTGATTCTGATGGATATGCAGATGCCGGTGATGGATGGGGTTGAGGCAACACGTGCGCTTCGCAGCATGGGGATTGCAACCCCTATTGTCGCCTTGACCGCCAATGTGATGCACGCGCAGCGAAATGCATTTTTTGAGGCCGGTTGTGACGGCTTTCTCTCCAAACCGATTGATCGGGTTGAGTTGAAGATGGTGCTGACACGCTTTCTGCCTGCGGCACCACAAGACAGCATGGATGAGAATGAGAGGGACAACAGTACGCAGGAATATGCCGATACCACTGCGAGTGAGCTGCTTGATGATGATCTGATGATGCTCTTTGTTGAGCAGATGACGGTCAAGCGAGACGATCTGATGGCCGCCTTTGCCGAAGGGCGTTGGAGTGATATCTCCAAAATTGCCCACACCATCAAAGGTAGTGGTGCCTCCTTTGGTTATCCCGAGTTGACCCGGATGGGAAAAAGACTGCAGGAGCTGATCGGCAGTGGTGAGATGGAGGCGGCATCTGCGCAGGTAGAGCAGGTGAGCAAGGTACTTCTCGATCTCTCAAGCCGATAGTCATCGGTTGCAGCAAACCGCGATCGAAAGGTTCCTTCGAATGGATGTTTCGTGCAGAGGCCTTGCAGTATAAAAACGTGAAATGGTTATGGTAGGATGATTTCGCATTGGGAGGAAAGCATGACGTGGGGATACTGAGAGAGAGATCCATATTTGCCCGTTATCTTCAGGGTATCCTGTTGGTATTGCTGGCTGCGATTTCATTGGTTGGAGGGGTGACTTATGTCATCGCAATCAATGCGCTGGAACAGTCTGCCAAAGAGGCGCTGGAGTACCAGGCCGAGTTTCGCAAGAACCGATTGCTGGAACTGTTCGATTCCCAGGAACGGTGGATGGAAAATCTCTCAACTGGTTCAGGTTTTCGTAACCGGGCGAGCAACCTGTTGCATAGTTACCAGTGGAACGGGCTGGAGAGCAGTCGCTATCAACTGGCGTCGATACAGTTTCGTGAAGGATTCGAGGCGGTGCTCGGCATGCAGGGAGTGGACGCCCTTTTTCTGCTCAACCCGGAGGGAGAACTGGTCTTCTCGCTTCAGGGAATGGACACTGAACTCGGTATGTTGCTGTCTGAAAAGGGCTTCTATGGCAGGACGATTCTGTCGGATCTGCTTGCCGAGGTGAAGAGAAAAAACCGGCTGTCGGTCTCGAAGTATGGTCTTGTCGAGTTGATGGAAACCACGACCATGTTGATGGCAATACCGTTGTTTGAAGATAGTGATGCGAAATATGGGGCCGACTTCGAAGGTATCCTGGTTCGGCCCTTCTCGTTGACTCGGCTCAATGATCTGGTGCGGAACTACACCGGGCTTGGCAATACCGGAGATATCATTGTTGCACAGCAGCGGTTCAATGGTGATGGAGCGAACTTCATTGCCGGGTTTCGGCCGGGAACGATTCTGGAAGAGCGTACGGAGCATTGTGAAAGGCTGTTTCGCAATCAGCCCCACCTGTTTCCGATGAGACAGGCACTGGCACACAAGAGCGGGAACGGCTGGATGCTGAATAGCATCTGTGGTTCGATTTATGCGATCTGGAGCTGGATTCCCGATCTGGATATGGGGCTGGTGGTGCGCCAGAACAGAAGTGAAATTCTTGCTCCGGTGATCAAGATGCAGGAACGGTTGGTTGTTCTGATCCCGCTGGTGCTGATTGTTCTGGTGCTCTTTGTCCGGTATATCTCGTTGATTCTGACACGTCCCATCACGCAGTTGACCGAGCATGTCATCAACGGTTCCAGTGAACAGTTTGAGGCGAGCGGGGTCACCGAGATCAACAAACTGTCGGATGCCCTGTTTGAAAAGGAGCGGAGTCTGCTGGAGCTGGGGCGTACCAAGGATGAGTTTCTTTCGAACATGAGTCATGAGCTGAGAACGCCACTGACCTCCATTATCGGTAACAGTGAGTTTCTGCTGGAGCATGGTTGTCAGTTGCAGCACCGGGATATGATCGAGTCGATCAAGGTGGCAGGGGAGAACCAGTTGGCATTGGTGAACGATATTTTGGATATGTCGAAGATCCAGTCAGGAAAATTCACCATCTCGGAAGTCACCTATGACCTCTCGAAAATGTTGCGGACGATCCGGCAGATGTTTTCACTGCGTGCTGCGAACAAGGGGCTGGAGCTGGTCGTTGAAGAACGCTACCGGGAGACATATCAGTTGATTGGGGATGTACAGCGTATTCAACAGGTATTGATCAATCTCATCGGCAATGCAATCAAGTTTACAGAGCGCGGTAAGGTCACGGTAACAGCAGAGCGGGTAGGGCAACATCTTGCCTTCAAGGTACAGGATACCGGAGTCGGGATGAACCCTGCAGATCAGGAGAAACTCTTTCAACGTTTCGAACAGGCCGATGGCTCCATCTCTCGCCGCTTTGGCGGGAGTGGGCTCGGACTCTATATTTCGCTCAATCTGGCGGAATTGATGGGGGGCACGGTGGATGCCTCCAGCAAGAAGGGTATTGGGTCCATTTTTACCCTGGTGCTGCCCTACCAGCCTAGCGAACTCCCGGTGAGTAGTGTGGGTGAGGATGCGGCATCCCGGCAGCGGGGTGAGTATTACTCCGGTTCAGTGCTGGTTGCGGAAGATACTATCGCGCTGCAGCTTCTGGAGCGGCGGATACTGGAGAGAGTTGGTGTGGATGTGACCACGGTTGAGAATGGGCAGGAGGCCGTCAATGCCACGATGCGGCAGAGTTTCGATCTCATTCTGATGGATATGCAGATGCCGGTTTTGGATGGGATCAAGGCGACCCAGATCTTGAGGAGAAGAGGGTATGAAAAACCGATTGTTGCCTTGACTGCGAATGTGATGCCGCATCACCGTGAAGCCTTTGAAAAGGCTGGATGCAGTGGGTTTCTGGCCAAACCGATTGACCGTGATGCGTTAAGACAGACACTGACACAGTATCTTGAAGTCAAGAGTGATCCGACAGCAACCCTACCATTGTCAGGGGTGGAGTCGGCAGCACTGTGGCGTGTGCTGGCAATCGATGATGAGCAGGATGTACTGGACTCATACGCATTGCTTCTTGGAGAGGGTGAAGAGGTTGTAGAGGCGGAGTTTGATGGCGAAGATGAATTGTCGGATGCTTCGACCGGCCCGACACCATACCCGATTCAGCTCGACCGGGCCTTGAGCGGTCATGATGGGTATCAGATGTTTGAGAAGGCCCTCTCCGATGGATGTCCCTATAGTGTGATTTTGCTGGATATTCGAATGCAAGGAGGATGGGATGGCCTGGAAACGGCCAAAAGGGTCCGTCGGCTCGACAGTGATGTGCGAATCATCTTTGTGACGGCGTACATGGATCACGCACCCGAAGAGATTCGTAGACAGATTGGTCTCAATTTCGAGTTCCTGCACAAGCCCTTCAACAGGGATGAGCTGGTGCAGTTGGTACTGTCGCTGGCCAATAGCTGGAGCCAGTTCAGGGAACTTTTTCACTCCAGACAGCGGCACTAGCGGAATAATGCAGGTCCGGTCTGAACTATTTCAGCTTGGATATTATGGAGTCCAGTTCCTCAATCAAAATCTGAGTCAATTGAGATAAACGATCAAACTGATCATTATCATAGGCATCACATACCAACCTGGCTTTCTCGGTAAGATTGGGGAATCCGAATGAAGAGCCCGTGCCTTTGACAGGATGCGCAATCTCCTTGATCTTGTCCCAGTCTTGTCGGGGCAGTGCATCGAGTAATTCTTTTTGGTAGCCTGCAGCACTCTCCTGGAAGATGGACATCAGCTCGTCATCAACCTCCTCTTCTGCATCCGTATTCATGTCCGTATCCACCTCTTCACGCCTGCTCAGGTGGCCCTTCAGAACTCTTTTCAATTCGTGTTTATCAATCGGCTTCCCGATAAATTCATTGCAGCCTGCAGCCACAAACTGTTCTTTGTGACTTTTCATGACGTTTGCAGTCAGCGCGATGATTGGAGTATCGATCTTTTTCTCACGTAGCGCCCTGGTGGCCTCAATGCCATCCATCACCGGCATCTGCATATCCATCAGAATCACATCAAATGTTTCGGCGGTTGCCCGGTCAACGGCCTCCGATCCATCCTTTACAACGGTTACCTGCAGCCCCATCGCCTCCAGGATACGTCTCTCCAGTATCTGTAATTCCAGCGTATCTTCGGCGATCAGAACATGCCCATTCAGCTGTTCATTCAGTACGGTTCCCAGTTCATCCCTGCGTTTTGAGCGTCGCTCTCGAAGCTCACTTCTCTTGTAGGGAAGGGTTAACTGGAAAACCGAGCCTACCCCTTCACTGCTGGATACATCGATTGTCCCGCCCATCAGTTCTGCCAGATTCAGTGAGATATAGAGGCCCAGACCGCTCCCGCCAAAGCGTTTTGATATCGTTCCATCCGCCTGCTCAAAGCGACTGAAGAGCTTGTCGATGACTTCAGGCGACATTCCGATCCCGGTATCTTTCACCGTAAAGAGGATATTCTCTCCCTCCGTGTGGGTGGTCAGAGAGACGCTGCCTTCTAAAGTGAACTTGAGTGCGTTACTCAGCAGGTTGTTCAGTATCTGTCCAATACGCTGACCATCCCCGATGAGTAGAAATGCCTCTTCATTCTGCTGCTCAATCAATAACTCCAGCCCGGCATCCGCTGCTCGGGTTTGAAACATATGTTTGATGTCCTGAAGCAGGAAGGTGAGATCGTAGGGAGCCTCTTCAATCGTGAATTTTCCAGACTCGAGTTTTGACATATCGAGAATGTCATTGATCAGTGCCAACTGTGCCATTCCTGCGCTGGCAATGGTTCGAAGTACTTCGATGGAATCGCTCTGAAGGCAGTCGGACTGCCCACAATAGCCCTCTTCCAGTAAATGGTCACAGTTGCCGATGATGGTGGTCAGCGGTGTGCGTAACTCATGGCTCATGGAGGCAAGAAAATTATCCTTGGCCTGGTTGGCCTTGACCAGATCTGCAGTACGCTCTTCTATCTCTTTCTCCAGGGTCTGATTGAAGGATTCAATCTTGCTGTTTGATTCGATCAGCGCCTTCTCGGATTTCTGAAGGGCGATGATCTTCTCTGAAAGGCGGTCGGCCATCTCATTGATCGTGTCAGAAAGTATGCATACTTCGTCAAAACCACCCTTTGCAGCCCTGATTTCCAGGTCTCCCTTGCTGATTTGCCTTGCGACTTGAGTGATTTTGCTCAGAGGACGGGATATTCTCCAGCCCAGCAGCACGGCCAGTACCACACTCAACAGAAGTACTGGTGTGAGTAGCAGGAAGTATTTCCTGAGCTGCTTGTTGACTACGACATCGAACTGTTCCTGCCTTGTTGCAGCAACCACATATCCCAGGACCTCTGTTTCCGTAATGGTGATGGGGTGACCGGCCCACAAATGGTTTTCCCCATCATGGTGAATGGTCTCTGTTGTAGCGATCAACTGTTCGATAAAGGGGCTATCTGGCCTTTGGTTTCGTAAAACGGGGCTTTTACTGCCATCAGTGATCAGACGGCCGCTGCGATCCAGTACCCATAAATACTCCAGTTTCCGCCCGGAACGAATGGATAAGGCGGCATTGCGCAGTTTGTGGACATTGTAGCGATAGAGGTCAGATTCAACCAGTGATCCAGCCTCAATGACGGTTGCTTCAAGCTCTGTCAGGTGATGTCTTTTGGCAACGATATACCCATCATAGAGGGTGAGGGTTGTGAGACCGATCCCGGTCAGGATGATCATCGATGCAGTGAGGAGGACGATTCTCTGCTGCAGTGAGTGGAACATGTCGAGCGGTTACTTCATCTGGGGAAGTGAATCCAGATGCGGCTCGAATTTCAACGCATTGGCCAGCAAGCCTTCTGGAATCTCATCGAATTTCAAGGTACCAAAGCCCTTTAATACGGCACGCCCCTGTTCTGTCTCATGCGCCTTTTTCAAAACCTCCTTGATCTGTCTGGAAAGGGTTTGGTCAAAACCATCACGCTGGGAAATGACATGGTATGGTACGAACTCGGTGGTTTGAATGATTTGGAGGGGTTCCAGTGCATTCTTCTCGAAATCAATATAGTCTCTTTCCGACATTGCCGCTGCCGTCACGATGTCGCGTTCGACCCAGGTGATTTGAGTCTCGTTATCGTAGGCCATTATGGCGCCAACGGTGTTGGGTGTGGGGAGATCCCGAGGGCTGCTTAAAACCTCCAGCTCAATCCCATTCAGCATCAGTTCCATTGCAGGGAGCATATAACCCGAGGTCGAGAATGGTTCTTCAAAGGCAATCACCTTGCCCTTCAGGTCACTCAGGCTGGTAATTTGTCTGTCTGCACGGGCAAAAATAACACTACGGTACTCTCCTCGTCCCTTTTTCCAGCGACGCAACATCAATGTTGCGCCAGACTGTTTGTTCACCGTCAAAGCGGTAATCGAACTGTCGATAAAGAGATCAATCTTCCCTTTTTTCAGCCAGTTTATTGCCTGGGGGATACTGCCGGCAATCTTTACATCAACCTGTTTGACACCGCTTTTTTCAGGTAGCGTCCTTGCAAGGTAGTCTGCAAATGGTCTGAATACCCGCAGTTCCGAAAGCGGGTCTGAACTGATGGTACTGATTACAATAGTGGTACTCATAGCCGATGATGTGAGCATCCAGAGGAGCAGTACTATGAGTAGATTGTGTTTCATGGCGCAGTAAAGCGTTGACTTCAGATTGCAACTAACCGGGAAGAATCATATTACTGTATTGCTCTTCCCGACTCAATTTACAAGAATTTTCCTTGTTGGTCATCACTGCGCTGCATCCGCAGTTGGGCTTAAACCGTTCTATCGTACTCTTTCGAAATTCAGGATAACGCCTCAAGATATTGCCAATTGCGTCACGTTTTCCGGGCGTCATCGCAATATAACGTTGGTCTTGTGACCTTGATGCGCTTCTTGTTTTTTTCGATGCCTTGATCACCTGGATCGACAACCGGTTTAGCGGTGCTGTCTTTGAATGGCTGTCGTTGTATTCTGTTTTGACTCGTTTTTACTATATATAGGTATATACTACTTATATGGGTATTTATCGATATTGTGATGAATGGCTCCATTGGTTGCCTGGGTGTGCTGTTTCAATGTCAATGAGTTGGGTGCAGCGATGACCTTTAAAAGCAGATTGCTGATCTCGATTGGGCTGCTGTTGATTGTCAGTTTTGTGGTTATTGAGTTGATCAATTATCAGCGGACGCTCGAAAGTGGTGTGGAAAACCTCAAGCAGCAGGCCGAGGAGTTGCGTGGTGTGCTGATGTCGATGAGACGGGTCTATCACCTTCAGTTTCTGGAGAGTGGGATCGAACTGACAGAGGATACGGTCGGTTTCCTTCCGGCCCATGCAATGAACCGTATCTCCAGTGGATATTCCGAGTGGAGTGGCTCCGGCATGAGTTTCAACAACGTTTCAGACAATCCGAGGAATGTCGATCAGTATGCCGATTCGGTCGAGCAGCAGGCCATTGCCCATTTTCAGGAAAATCCGGATGAAGAGCTGGTATTCAGGCCATTCACCAGCGAGCGGGGTGAACCCTACTATCTCTATGCGAGGCCGATCTGGGTGGAGCGCTACTGTCTGCAATGTCATGGCAGTCGGGATGCAGCACCCAAGACGATCAGGAAACTCTACACCACCGCTTATGACTATCAGGAAGGGGATCTGCGCGGCGTACTCAGTATCAAGCTTCCTGCATCCGACCTTCAGCGTCAGGCCGGCGAGCAGTTTGCCCGGAGTATGATGGTCCATCTGCTCTGGCTGCTCGCACTGTATGCGATCATCGTCTATCTGGTGCACCACTATGTGTCCATCCCGTTGAAACAGATCATGGAGGGGATGGAAAAGGTCAGGCAGAACGATTACCGGGATCGCCTGCCTGTGATGCGGGGTGAATTTCATGAGCCGTCGATCATGTTCAACCGAATGATCGAACAGATCGTCAGCTCCAACCAGGCCAGAGACCATTTTCTGGCCTCAATGAGTCACGATCTGAGAACCCCGCTGTCAGCCATTATCGGCAATGCAGAGCTGATGCGGGAGGAGTGCAGGGCGTGTGCATTCAGCTCTTAGCGGGAGTTGATCCATGCGATTGAAATCGCAGGTCGCAATCAGTTGGCGTTGGTCAACGATATTCTGGATATATCCAAGATCGAGTCGGGCAAGTTCACCATCAATGAGGGGCCTTACAACTTGCAATTGCTGCTGTTTGATCTGGAGCAGATGCTGCTTATTCGGGCAAAAGAGCGGGGTATCGAACTGAAGTTCGAATTGGGGAGTGAGGAGCCCTGGCTGCTGATGGGGGATGTGCAGCGTATTTCACAGATTCTGGTCAACCTGATCGGAAATGCGATCAAGTTTACCGAAGATGGCTGGGTCAAGGTAAAGGCTGGTCATCAGAGGAAACGCCTGCTGTTCGAGGTGATCGATACCGGCATTGGTATTCCCCAGGATAAACAGGAGATTCTGTTTCAACGGTATGAGCAGGTGGGTGCTGAAACAGCCAGCCAGTATGGTGGAAGCGGATTGGGTCTGTTTATTTCCAGAAACCTGGCTACCATGATGGGCGGTACGATTACTGTCGATAGCAGCGAGAGGAGCGGCTCGACGTTCCTGCTGGATATCCCCTATGTACCGACCGAGCAGCATGCCGAAGCAGTGATGATGGATGTTTCGGCCAGGACATACCCATCTGCAGATACGTCGGGTGAACTGTTCGAGGGAGAGGTGCTGGTTGCCGAGGATAATCTGGCGCTTCAATTGCTGGAACGTCGCATTCTGGAGAAGTGCGGCATCAAGGTTACCGTGGTGGGAAATGGAGCAGAGGTGATTCAGGCACTGAACGATCGCACCTTCGATCTGATCTTGATGGACATGCAGATGCCGGTAATGGATGGCCTGATTACAACACAAACCTTGAGAGAGTCAGGTATTACAACCCCTGTGATTGCATTGACGGCCAATGTGTTGCCGCGTCATCGCAAGCAGTTCGAGGAAGCGGGATGTGATGGCTTTATTGCCAAACCGATCGATAAAGAGGAGTTGTTTCACGCCTTGAGAAAGTATCTCAGGTCAAGACCGGAACGCCGCAGAGCGGGAAGAAGGCATACCGATCCTGTTGAATAGCGTGAGGATAGAGGGGGAGATGGAATGAAAGATGATGTACAGCTGATCTGGGAGCCTTCACTGTTCGAGGTGGGACATCCGCAAATCGATCGACAGCATCGCCATATTGCGGAGGTGGTCAACCGTCTGGTCAATCTCTGTGTTGAGGGGGGGAGTCAAGCCGATCTGAGCAGGGAGCTGATTCACATCAATGACTACGTGGATTATCACTTTTCCACGGAAGAGCGTCTGATGCAACAGATCGGTTATCCGGACCTGAAGCGTCACATCATGCTTCATGAACAGTTTCGGGAACGGCTCAGCAGCTGGATGCTCAACCCCCAGAACCGCCAACTGGAGGAGATCACCGACTATCTGGCCAACTGGTTTGTCGATCATATTCTGCATGAAGACATGCAGTACAAGCGTTATCTGGAAAAGATGAGTGCGGATGAACTGATGGCTGATGACAGTGACGAGAAAGTATCTGATTAGTGAAAGATATTTGGTAATATGGTGCGTATGGGAGTGGAAGGAATGTACGTACTCAAGGGCAGTTCACTACAACACAGTGGCCGGGCGGCGGTTGATGAGGCAACGGCTGACTGGAGTGCATCGGACCTCTCAACGCTGGGGATGATTCTGGTCTATTACTCGTCAAGACAGTCTGCCGAGGAGATCAGCCGCAGATTGGCGGAGCGCTTTCCGGGTGTACCGATGGCAGGCTGCTCAACAGCCGGTGAATTTCTGAACAGAGAACGACTGGAGGGTTCTCTGGTGGTGATGGGTATCTGTACACCCAGAATCCGCTGGAAGGTCGGCGTGTTGACGGAGGTCTCCGGTTTCACTGCAGACCAGGTCGCGCCACTGCTCAAGGCGCTCTCTTCCGGGCATGGCAAGACTCCAGACGCACTGGACCCGGACCACCACTTTGCCCTGTTGTTGCAGGATGGCCTCTCGATGAAGGAGGAACAGGTTGCTGCCGCGATGACGGTCGCTTTGGGTGAGGTGACCTTGATCGGCGGTTCTGCAGGAGATGATCTTCAGTTCAGGAAAACAACCCAGATTGCGAATGGGCAGAGTTATAGTGACGCTGCCATTGTCATCCTTGGCGAGAGTGCGATCCCGTTCACAATCATCAAACACCAACACTACTTTCCAATGGAGCAGATTGTGGTGGTCACCGATGCCGATGTCAGTAAACGGACCGTGAAAACCCTCGATAGTCGCCCTGCAGCCGAGGTCTATGCAGAGCTGGTGGGGGTGCCGTTCTCCGAATTGGGGGAGTATGACTTTGGCAGAAGTCCGCTGATCCTCAGTGAGCATGGTGAGTATTATGTGCGGTCGATTCAGCGTGTTGGAGAGGATGGAGAGCTCATCTTCTACTGTGCGATTGAAGAGGGGATGTTGCTGGAGTTGGGTGAACGGAAACAGCCGCTTGACAATCTCAAGCAGGCACTTGGGCGCTTCACCCGACAGCTTGGTGAAGTTGAGCTGATCCTGCTGTTCAGCTGCATTCTGTGCAAGCTGGAGACCGATGAAATGGATGAGCGGCTGCAGTGGAGTCAGGCGCTGGCAGAGATTGCTCCGAATGTGATCGGCTTTGACACCTACGGAGAACAACTCAACGGGATGCATATCAACCAGACACTGGTGGCCATCGGCTTCGCCAAAGGGTGAATGATGGATGAACCGCAATCCCGTCAGATACTGCTGAAACGTATTGAGTCGCTGGAGAAGACCAACCACTTCCTGAAGAAGCAGCTATTGAATGAACGCTCGCAAGGTAGTGAGATCAGCTCGTTCATGAATACCCATGTCGAGCAGTTGACCAGTGATCTCTCGGATTCCAAGCGACGGATTGACGAGATGACTGCCATTCAGCAAGAGCTGACGACAGCCAAGGAACAACTGGAGGCTCTCAACCGCAAGACGATCGAGAGGGAGCAGCGTTTTCGTGATTTCTATGAAAGCAGCTCCGACTGGTACTGGGAGATGGATAGCGATCTTCGCTTTTCCTACGTTTCATCACAGATAGGGCCGGTGACCGGTATTGATCCAGCATACCTGGTTGGTAAGCGTCGGGAGGAAATCGGCATGCGCAACGTCAGCGCTGAAGATCTTGATGCACATCTGGCCCTGTTGAACCGGCATGAACCCTTTCGGGAGTTTATCTACGCAGCAGAAAAGGGGGGGGAGCTGATATGGGTCAGTATCAATGGAAAACCGTTTTTTGATGAGCACGGTCTCTTTCTTGGGTATCGGGGAACGGGTAGTGATGTGACCAAGCGGGTTGAGCTGGAGCGGGCACTGATCACCGAGCAGCGCGCCAAGGATGACTTTCTGGCCAATATGAGCCATGAACTGCGAACGCCTCTAACGGCAATTATCGGTCATGCGCAGTTGCTGGCTGAACAGTTCGAGGGTACGGATGAGAGTGAGGCGATTCGTGCGATCATCAACTCCGGGCAGAGCCAGTTGGCTCTCGTGAATGATATTCTCGATATGTCAAAGATCGAGTCGGGTAAGTTCACCATTGATGAGGGGCTCTTCGATCTCAATCAGCTACTGGACAATCTTGAGCAGATGCTGTTGATCAAGGCGCAGGATTCAGGGGTGGCACTGCATTTTATCCAGCAGCGGAAGGAGCAGTGGCTGTTGCTTGGAGACAGTCAACGGATCGGACAGATTCTGACCAATCTTCTGGGCAACGCACTGAAATTTACCGAGGAGGGAAGTGTGACGTTAACCACTTCTGTCTCGGATAACCAGCTCCGTTTTGTGGTGGAGGACAGTGGTATCGGCATGTCGCCCGAAACAAGGGAGAGACTGTTCAAGCCCTTTGAACAGGCCGATGTGAGCACCTCCAGGCGTTTTGGCGGAAGCGGCCTGGGACTCTTCATCTCCTATAACCTGGCATCCATGATGGAGGGAACGATCGATGTCATCAGCCGGGAAGGGGTCGGTTCAACATTTACGCTGACGCTGCCTTACCGTCCCAGTCAGGAACGGGTACTGGAGAAAGGTGAAGGAGGAGGCGATCAGTCCGGGGATACTTCCGAGGTCAGGCTTCAGGGGAAGGTGCTGGTCGTCGAGGATACCCTGGCGATCCAGTTGCTGGTACGGAGGATGCTGGAACGGTTGGGGGTATCGGTGACCGTTGTCCAGAACGGCATCGAGGCTGTGGATATCGCTTCGGAATATCCATTCGATCTGATATTGATGGATATGCAGATGCCGGAAATGGATGGTATCGAGGCGACCAGAGTATTGAAGCAGGCCGGATGTGAAGTACCGATTATTGCGCTGACCGCAAATGTGATGCAGCGTCATCGGGATGCCTTCGTGGATGCAGGGTGTGATGGCTTTCTCTCCAAGCCGATCGACCGGGAAGAACTGAACAGTGCGGTTCAAGGCTATCTTCAGGGTGACAGGCAGGCGGCTGGTCGCATTGCACTTCAACCACTGAGCAGAATTGCCTGGAGTGATGAGTTCAGTGTCAACCATCCTCTGCTGGACAAGCAGCACAAGATGCTGTTGAAGTACATCAATATCCTTGAAGGGATGCGCTGCAAGAACAGGAGTAAAAAGGATATTCAGAAGCTGCTCTCTCTATTGCCGAGGATCAATGAGCTGGCGCATGCCCATATGCGTTATGAAGAGGACTTCCTCAGCCGAAACCGATATCCCGATCTGGAGAAGCATGCACAGGAACACCAGCAACTTCTCGAACAGATGACACGTTTCAACATGATGAGTAGTGAAAGATTTTCACTGAACGACTATTTGAAAGTGCTGGTGGAGTGGTGGGAGCACCACATCCTGATTGAGGATATGGCATTCAAGGAGTATTTCCAGGACAGTCGGACGGATTATTAGTCGCCCATTGTCTCCTCTCTTCCTCCTGGTTCCCACGCTTCGGTGTGGGAACCAGAATGTTGTAACCCCGGTTTGGATACTGGAGAATAGTGCGTTCGATAAAAGGGCACCTAGTAGAGCTGACGTGCTCCACTGAAACTGTACACCTCAGTTAAGCTATCTGCTTAATTTGAGGACAGTGAAATGAGAGAGAGAAGAAGTTATACAGATGAGTTTCGTTTGGATGCAATCAGCCTGGTTCTGGATCAGGGCTATACCCGTGCAGAAGCAGCGAGAAGCCTTGGGATCGGTGCTGGCATGTTGGGCCGTTGGATCAGGAAATACCAAAAAGCTGTAGACCATGCATTTCGTGGTGCTGGGAAATTGAGTCCTGAGCAGCAGGAGATTCACTCCCTGAAAGCTGAGGTCAAACGACTGAAGATGGAGAGAGATATCTTAAAAAAAGCGACGGCATTCTTTGCAGCAGAAACGAAGTGAAATACGCGTTTATCACCCAGCACAAGAATGCCTATCCAATCACCTTGCAGTGTCAGGTACTGGGTGTCAGTCGCAGTGGCTATTACTACCATCAGAAACATATGGTAAATCGGCCTGAAGATCCATTGCATCGTGAGATGGTGGATCTGGTGAGACAGATCGCAAAAGAGTCAGGAGATACTTACGGGTATCGCCGCATCAAAGAGGCAATGAATGCATTGGGTTTCCCATTGGAGAAGAGAAGGCTCGCAGCCTGATGAGAGAGGCCAAGGTGTTTGTAAAACAATGGAAGAAGTTCAAGGTAACCACCAACAGCAATCACAAGCAGCCTGTATTTGATAACCTGCTGAAGCGTAAATTTTCAGTAACTCAACCAGACTGTGTCTATGCGGGTGATGTAACCTATTTGTGGACGCAGGAGGGCTGGCTCTATCTTGCGGTCGTTATCGACCTCTTCTCACGCTCCGTGGTGGGATGGAGTATGAGTTCCAGGATGAAGTCATCGCTGGTCTGTGATGCGTTGAAAATGGCAATCTGGAGACGTCGTCCCAAAGAGGGTTTGATCCACCATTCAGATCGAGGCTCCCAGTATGCCAGCCATGATTTTCGTACTCTACTCAAAGCCCATGGAATCCAAGGGAGCATGAGCCGAAAAGGAGACTGCTGGGATAATGCTGTGGTCGAGAGCTTCTTTGGCAGCCTGAAGCAGGAACGTGTGCAATGGAAAAGTTACCAAACACGCCATGAGGCTCAACAGGATGTTTTGGAGTACATCACCATGTGGTACAACAGTAAACGCCTGCACTCCTATCTGGGATACATGAATCCCAATGATTTTGAGAGACAGGCATTGGAATTGAAGAAAGTGGCTTAACTCGGTGTGCAGTTTTGGTTGACCACGTCACGAGCGGATGGTCGCCCGTTCCGACTCATGCTCATTGAGCTGCTCTTTGACAAGGCGAATGGCCCGTTCTTGAACCTCTTGCGAGTAACGAGGTGATCTCTCTTTCTCTGTACTCATTTCTTTATCCTCTCAAGAAATTGAGTCTCCGGTAAACCCGGGGCGGTTCAGATTTGACAATAACTCCTTCGCGTGCGCCGTCAACCACTCAAGTTTACTTAGCTCCGATCCGTTAATCAGGTGCGCGCGAAGCGCGTGCCTGCTTAACAGTTATCTTGTTTTCCATCTTGCAGGGCAGACTATCAGTGGAGTTTTCCCATGTTTTTTATGGTGATATCGAGCAACAACCGATATGATCAGTTATACAACGCTAAATCAATATGGCTGAAATCCGGGGGGATTAGAGGTATGAGGAAACTCGATAAAGAGGGAATCAAGAGGCTCTGTGAAAAGTGTAAGCAGGCGAATACGGTAGCCAACTGCTTGAGTGCCGCTACCGCCAAGGCACTGGATGGTCAATTTGATGAGGCATTGACCTATTTGAGTCGAATCAGATCAATACCGGATGTAAAGAAAAAATACCTCAAGCAGGCTGATCAGATTGAGGCGGCGATGCATAGAGTGCGTTCTATCTAACACGCCTTGTCTCAAGAGCCGTCCTACTTTGAGTGGAGGATGTCTACCTCTGTGGCTGGGCATGATGCCAATCCGCATTGTCTGTGATGATGTATTAGGTTAGATACCCGTTGATCCAGAGCACTGTACCTCTTGGTTGTACTGAAATGGCAGTTCCTGCTGTTGGTATGACAATATGGTGAAGTATCCATGCCTGCTCATGAAAGGATAAATGGTCACTGTCTGTCGGTATGTTCCACCACAAAACTGTGGATATATTTTCTGGAAACATCTTGAAATATAATTTTCCTTATTAGTGGTTTCCGCAAATCAATGTCTTATTTGATTTTAAGGAAGCACTTGAGGTTATTGTTCTCCATTTCCATAAACATGAGGTTACAAGGTATTTCTGACTTCGTTCCTTGCTGTTTTTTCAATGCATCCATTTGGATAGCCGTTTCAACGTATATCACAGAGGCTGTGGATAAAGTTGTGAATAGATTCTGAGGCAACTGAAGAGAAGATTATTGATGATTCAGGTTGCCGCTGTCCGTTGTGGATTACCCCAATGATCGTGTCGATCGTTCGGATGATTGGTATATTTTGCCTAGTTAATATTCTCAATCCGTTCTCTTTGCGAAGGCTTGTCCGATACGTACCGGTTACCGTCATTCTTTCCACACTAGTTACGTTAGCCGTTCGTCTAACGCTGCCGATAATAATGAGGTCGCAGATCGCGGCGGACAATACTAACAAGGCCAACATGGATTGTTGCATTTACTGGAGAGGTAGTATGATCAAGCGAGGCGTTGGAGAAGCCATCTCATATGGTGGAGATGATGTTCAGGAAAAGATTCAGTTCGTTGCAGTTTCAATTTCATGGGCCATTGTCGCCCTGCATATTACAGGTTTTATTTCCTACTGAATAACATTCGATATTTCTATCAACATACTGTTTTGTATGTTTTCTTGTGTGGGATATTCTTGAAAGAGTGCTTTTGTAATTTCTGCAATCGGTTGTCCACCCCAGATCCAGAGGGTGGGTCGACTGATTTGCATGAGTGACGAATATGATCTATCCGAGCAAGGTGGTGTTACCGGAAATTACATCGTCTGTTCAGGTGTGCACTGATCCTATTGGGGCGCCCATCTGCAGTGGAGACGATTGGGACATCGAGATATCGAGATCGATCTGATCTTTTCCAAACAGCATGATCACGGTTGAACCCATATTGAACCGCCCCATCTCTTCCCCCTTTTCCAGCCGGATGGGTTGCTCATCATCACGATAGTGCCAGCAGTGAACAAAGCCTTTTTGTGGTGGTGTGATCTCGCCGGCCCAGACGGTTTCAATGCTGCCGACAAATAGTGCACCAACCAGTACCAGGGCCATCGGTCCGGCGGGTGTATCAAACAGTGCCACCACTCTCTCGTTTCTGGAAAACAGCCCAGGTACGGTGCGGGTAGAAGGGGTGTTGACCGGATAGAGCCGTCCGGGAATATAGATCATCTCCCTGAGTGTCCCCTCGATGGGCATATGAATCCGGTGGTAGTCTCTGGGAGAGAGGTAGATGGTGGAAAACATGCCATCGATAAATGGGGTGGCGCGGGTCTCCAGCCCTCCAAGCAGTGCGTTCAGGCTGAACTGCTTTCCCTTGGCCTGAAACAGGGTGTCGATACAGATGGTCCCGTATTGACTGGTTCGACCATCCACAGGGCTGACGAGTACGGTTGGATCACTGTCGACGGGGCGCACTTCCGGCTTGAGTGCACGGGTGAAAAACTGGTTGAAGGTCGGGTAGTGGCTGGGATCAGGCTCAACGGCAAGGGACAGATCGATATTGAGGTACCGGCAGAATGGACGAATCAACCTGCTGGAAAAGGCCGAGCGAGTGAAGGCATGAACCTGACGGGAGAGCCAGTGGTGTGGGAGCAGGGAGATAGGCAGCAGTAGTACTGCGTCCAGAATTGCTTGAAATACTCTGTGCATGGTCTATTGAGTTGCTTTGGTGGCATCTAAACGGATGGCCAGTGTCTCCCCCGGTTTGATGATGGCACCACGTTTGAGTTGGTTTTGTCGTCGAATGGCCCTGGCAGAGGTATGGAACTTCTCTGCAATCTCACTCAAGGTATCGTTGGGCCTCACGGTATAGTAGATGGTCTGTGTGGCCATCTTGGTGGCAAAGTCTGGTCGCGACTTCAGCTCTGGCATGGGCCGCTCACGCACCCAGATGACCAATTTTTTCCCCTTGGGTAACAGGTCGCCTGGTGCCATGCCATTCCATCGGGCCAACTGTTGGGTGGTGGTGCCGTGTTTTCTAGCGATATCCCACAGGGTTTCGCCTCCGGCAACGGTGTGCTCAAAACGGGTTCCTCTCCGTTTTCGGTTCTGCAGTCTTTCCAGTCGTGCACTGGCGGTCAATGTGTAGCGCTCCATCGGCATACGGGTAATTGGGATGGTGATCTCCTCTCCGGCACGTAAGCGGTTATCCTTCATCCGGTTCTGCTTGCGGATCATCCCGGCTGTGGTGCTGTAGCGCAGGGCAATCTGACTCATGGTCTCTCCACGCTTCACCTTGTGCCTGCGCCATTCAATCAATGGTGCAGGAGCCAGCTCCAGGTTTTTGCTGAATTGCTCGGCATGCGCCATGGGCAGCAATAGTTGGTGAGGGCCATCAGGCGGTGTGGCCCACTGGTTCAACCCGGCATTCAGCTCGTAGATGGTCTCCAGGGAGACATTGGCCAGCTCGGCAGCTACTGCAAGATCGATCTGACGTTTTCCGGTACTGACGAGTTTGGTTACAGGCTTGTTCTCAATATTGGGGAGTTTGTAGTGGTACTTGTCTGCCTGCTCGATGAAGCGCGCCAGTGCAAGAATTCGTGGGACATAGCCTTGAGTCTCCTTGGGAAGATCAAGATCCCAGAAGGTGGGTTTGCCCACTTTTTTTCCACTCTTCTTTTTCCTTTTGGCTGACTTTTCGTGGTAACGGCGTAGCGCCTTGCGGACATTGCCGGCCCCGGCGTTGTAGGAGGAGAGTGCCAGTACCCAGTCTCCCTTGAACTCTCTGGACATATCCTTCAGAAAATAGAGTGCGGCGTCGGTGGAGGCAAACAGCGAACGACGTTCATCGATCCACCAGTTCTGTTCAAGCCCATAGATCTTGGCGGTGGACGGGATGAATTGCCACAGCCCGGCAGCACTGCCGGGCGAGTAGGCGTAGGCTCGAAAGGCACTTTCAACCGCAGGCATCAGTGCCAACTCCATCGGCAGCTTCCGCTTCTTTATCTTCTGGATGATGTGGTAGAGATAGGGGCGTGAACGCTCCAGCACCCGATCAAGGTAGTCGGTATTCTTCTTGTACCAGAGGACATGAGGGATCAGTTTGGGGTCCTTGCGTGCCTCAATGGAGAAGCCGGAGATCAGCTCTTTCCAGATAGCGTCATCTGTAGGTGCAGCGGTGGCCGTGGTGGGTAGAGAGAAAAGCAGCCAGAGCAGAAGTGGTGCCCAAGTGCTGAGTGGTAGTTCTTTCGCAGTCATCTTCATGGATCAGTTATTATAACCTGATGCAGTTTGAACAACCGATCCAACGCTGGTTTTCCACATCAACGGGAGCTGTCATCCTTCAACAGATTCGTGAATGGAACGGCGAGGTGCTCAAGCGGCTCTATGGAATGCATCTGATGCAGGTGGGTATGGTCAAGGAGAACCTGGCAGACCAGGCGGTTGAGATTCATCACCGTTTTGTGATGTCCATTGGCTGTACCAAGGAGCAGAGCTGGGCGGTGCTGGAGGGAACCGATGTGGCGCTGCCGATTGCCATGGAATCCCTTTCCGTGGTGATCCTCCCGCATGTACTTGAGTTCTCATCCGATCCACATCAGCTATTAAGAGAGGTGACGAGGGTGCTGGCCGAAGATGGAACGGTTGTCATTTACGGTTTTTCTCCCTGGAGTCTGTTTAATCTGGGAAGGCGTCTGCCAGCGGGGGGGTATCTGTCGTCTGGCAAGGTGGTGGAGTGGTTGGCACTGCTTGGCTATGAAACCAGGACGGTGCGTCATCAGCCATGGTTAAGCTGGAACTGGCGCAGATCCAGAGTGGTTTGTGGTGCCTATCAGGTGGTTGCCAAGCGACGGGTGGCACCGCTGAGTCCGGTTCGGATGCAGTGGAAGGAACGGGCCGCCATTGCAGGCAACCTGGTTAATCGAGAACAGTGTGATCCAGTATGAATACGGCTGTACAGAGAACCGAAATCTTTACCGATGGCGGATGCCGAGGGAACCCTGGTATCGGGGGATGGGGCGCTCTGCTTCGCCATGGTTCAACAGAGAAGGAGCTGTATGGAGGCGAGCAAGAGACCACCAACAACCGGATGGAGCTGACGGCGGTTATCCGTGCTCTGGAGGCGATCCGGCGACCGGTGCCCTTGCGTATCACAACGGACTCCAAGTACGTGAAGGATGGTATCACTCAGTGGATTCACAACTGGAAGCGCAATGGCTGGAAGACAGCCGCCAAGAAACCGGTCAAGAATGCCGATCTCTGGCAGCAGTTGGACCAATTGGTTGTACAGTTTGATATCGAGTGGGGCTGGATCAAGGGGCATAGTGGTCACAGGGAGAATGAGATGGCCGATCAGCTTGCGAACCGGGGCATGGATGAGATGGAGCAGGTAGCATCATGAGACAGGTGGTTCTGGATACCGAGACGACCGGCCTGGAGCCCAAGCAAGGGCACCGGATCATCGAGATTGGCTGTGTCGAGATGGTCAATCGCCGCCTGACTCGAAATCACTACCACCAATATATCAAGCCGGATCGCAAGATCGATAACGGAGCGATCGAGGTCCACGGGATCACCAACGAGATGCTGGAAGACAAGCCTCTCTTTGAGGATATTGTGGATGACTTTATCGACTATGTGCGTGGTGCCGAGTTGATCATTCATAATGCTCCCTTTGATGTGGGCTTCATCAACCATGAGTTCTCTCAGCTGACGCGTGATATTCCTCAACTGGAGACTATCTGTACCATCACCGATAGCCTGCAGCTTGCGCGCAAGCAGTATCCGGGGCAGAAAAATAATCTGGATGCGCTGTGTCGTCGGCTGGAGATCGACAACTCCCAGCGTGTATTGCATGGTGCGCTACTTGACTCCGAGATTCTGGCCGAAGTCTATCTGGCCATGACAGGCGGGCAGACCGGTCTGGATCTGGATGGTACAGCAGAATTCGGTGGGGTGGAACCGATTGAGAGGATTTCCACGGACCGCCCGAAGTTACGGGTAATCAAGGCCAGCAGCGATGATCTGCAGGCACATCAGGACTATCTGGAGAAGATCGGTAGCAGGCAGATTTGGTGATGGACTCTGATCATAGCAACGGGAGTTGCTGGTCGGCACTGCGTGCAATGCGCAAGACCATCTCCAGAATCTCACTGCATAGATAGCCGAGTACCAACCCTGCAAGGGCCATGACCAACCCCGATGCGGCAACCATGAATACGGAATGCTCACTGATCCAGGGGGTGAACTGTGTCTGTAGCTGGGGAAGCAGCTGATAATCACCCCCTGGTGTCAGTTGCTGCAGCAGCAGGATCAGGGTGGTTGTGATGATGGTGACGAAAAGTAGTTCGCCGCTCAGTCTGCTGAGAACCATGACGACCTCGGAGAGCGCATAACGGGGATCATGCAGTGTCCGGATCTCCTCTGAGCGCAGCATCAGCAGGTGGATCACGGCGTACCCGCTGAGTATCAACAGGAACTGAACGAAGAGGGGCGGCAGAGAGAGTTGGTCTGCACTTGCCGCCATCTGCATGACATTTTCGATGGTATCTCCGAGCAGGTAGATTGTCAGCAGTATCGCACTGATGCGTAGCAGGTTAGAGAAGACAAACCTGAAAAAGCGTCCATCGGTCAGCGCACTCAGCCAACTGTAGACGAATAGAAACCGCTCCATGATGACATCAGTCCTCGATTAATCTGGATTGATGCATGATTGATTGAATTTATCCAGATATATGGTAAAACACATAGTGGTGGGTAATTAGAGAGGGAACCATACAGGAGGATGGATATGGGGGACAAGCAGATATTGTTGCATTCATCGGATTCGGATCTGGAGGTGACGCTTCCGGTTCTGGAGGGGAGCTATGGGCCGGATGTTGTTGATGTGCGTGGGCTGTATCAACAGACAGGCTTCTTTACCTACGACCCCGGTTATATGTCAACCGCGAGTTGCAAGAGTGCGATCACCTATATTGATGGGGACAAGGGTGAACTCTACTATCGTGGCTATTCGATAGAGGAGTTGGCAGAGAAGAGCAGTTATCTGGAGTGTTGCTATCTGCTGCTGGATGGTGAATTGCCGAGTCAGCAGCAACTGGATCAATTCGTTCAGACGATCAAAGAACACACCATGGTCAACGAGGCGATTCGTCGCTTTTATGAAGGAATGCGCTACGATGCCCATCCGATGGCAGTCACATTGGGAGTGGTGGGTGCGCTATCGGCCTTCTATCATGATTCAATTGATATACGAAACCCGACACACCGTACGATCTCGGCACATCGGTTGATTGCGAAGATGCCCACCATTGCTGCCTATAGTTACAAGTTTTCGCTGGGGCAGCCCTTTATCTATCCGGACAATCGGCTCAGTTACTCCGAAAATTTCCTATATATGATGTTTTCGATGCCCAGCTATCAATATGAGGTAGACCCGGTGGCTGCCAGGGCAATGGACCTGATCTTTATTCTTCATGCAGATCATGAGCAGAATGCCAGTACATCGACAGTCCGCCTGGCCGGCAGCTCCGGCACCAACCCGTTCGCCTCCATTGCTGCTGGTATCGCCTCACTCTGGGGGCCGGCACATGGTGGCGCCAATGAGGCCGTGATCTATATGCTGGAGGAGATCGGTGATAAAAGTGCAATCGGTCACTATGTGGAACGTGCCAAATCAAAGGAAGATCCGTTCCGCTTGATGGGGTTTGGCCATCGGGTCTACAAGAACTACGACCCTCGTGCGAAGATCATTCGACAGGCTTGCCATGACCTGCTGAGTACATTGTCGCTGACTGAGAAGGACCGGCCGCTCTTCGAAACGGCGTTGGAATTGGAGAGGATTGCGTTGGAGGACGACTATTTTATCGAGCGCAAACTCTATCCCAATGTTGATTTCTATTCAGGTCTGATCCTGAGAGCGCTTGGGATACCACTGAACATGTTTACCGTGATCTTTGCCATGGCCCGTACTGCCGGATGGATTGCGCAGTGGAATGAGATGCTGAATGATCCCGATCAACGTATCGGTCGTCCCCGGCAGATCTATACCGGTGCAGCCCCCAGACCCTATGTTGCGGTAACGGATCGTCAATAAAAAACCCGCCGAAGCGGGTTTTGGGACAGAAAGAACAGAACCTGTATCAACTACTGAAGGGCATCCTTCAGCCCTTTTGCGGGTGTAATCTTCAAGGCATTATGCGCTGGTTTGGCAGGAATGGTAATGGTCTCACCGGTTTGCGGATTCCGGCCTTCACGTGCCTTGGTGGCCTTTTTCTTGTAGCGCTTGATGGTCATCAGGCCAGGCAGGGTAAAACGTCCAACTGAGCGTGGTTTTACGTGGCGTTCAATAATGATTCCCAGACTATCCAGTACGTCAGATACGGCCTTTTTGGACAGTCCAGTCTCTTCAGAAATCGTCGTGATGGTCTGTGCCTTGGTAAATGCCTCTTTTACAGCGGTTGTTTTTGGTGCCATTACAGCTTCTCTCCCTCTCTCGTTTCAAAAAAACTTGGCTTCCTTGTTAGAAAGTTCCAATGTGAATCTCTTTCTTACCGGCGATTGTCACCTGTTTCATTCGTAATGTGAAGTGTTTTTTTGCTGAACCAGATGAATCCAGCTCAATTTCAACCCGCCTTATTCACCAAACGGTCATTTCAACGGCTGACTCGCACATATTT
>CAYFOR010000012.1:0-42995 GCA_964344785.1 uncultured Piscirickettsiaceae bacterium | reverse complement strand
TGTTTTATGCAGTCAAATGAGTTTTTGGCCTGTAACGTTGGGACACCAGTGAATTTATAGCGTTTTTCGAAATACTGCTTTGCCTCATCGGCATCCTTCAGAATCTGCTGCTTGAGCAGATCGAACGAGTCGAACTTCTGCTCATTCCTGAGCTTTTTCAGAAAGTCGACCGAAACATGGGCACCATATATGTTGTCGGAAAACCGAAACAGATGAACCTCCAGAATGGAGCGCGTACCATTCACCGTAGGACGGGTACCGACGTTGGCAACCCCCGCCACCGGTTCTCCCTGGATACCGAACATCTCGACCGCAAATACTCCCTCGATCGGTGAGACCTTGCGGTGAAGATGGATATTGGCCGTGGGAAAACCAATCAGACGGCCACGTTTGTGGCCATGTGCAACCCGCCCACACATCCGGTAGGGACGCCCCAGCAACTGTTCGGCATGATCCAGGTCGCCCTCCTTGAGCGCCTCACGGATACGGGTACTGCTGACGCGCTCACCGGCCAGTTGAAAGGTGTGCATGTTGACCACCTGAAACCCATGTCTCTCGCCTGCCTGCTGCAACATCTCGAAGTTGCCCCGGCGCTGCTGGCCAAACCGAAAGTCATCCCCCACCACCAGATAGCGCACGCCCAATCCACGGACCAACACCTCTTCAATGAATGCCTCCGGCTCCATCGAGGCAAGCTGCCGGTTGAAGGTCAGGGTAAATACACGGTCCACCGCCAGCCGCCGCAGTGCCTTCATCTTCTCCCGAAAGCGGGTCAGTCGACCTGGACAGCGGTCCGGCACAAAGAACTCCTGTGGTTGCGGCTCGAAGGTGATTATTGCTGCCGGAAGATGCATCTCCTCCGCCTTGTCGGCAAGTTGCCCCAGCACATGCTGGTGCCCCAGATGGACCCCATCAAAGTTACCAATGGAGGCCACACAACCGTGGTGGTGCGACTTGAGGTTCTGTAGGCCACGAATCAGTTCCATGCTGGCTATTCTACCGTATCTGTCCCAAGCTGCGCCCAACGGATACCCAACAGATAGAGGGTGCCGAAGTAGATGCCCCCTGCTGCAGCAATCACCACACCCAGCAATCCGATGCGATACCAGATCGACTCATCCAGCCATCCCTGAAAAAGGGTGCCGCTCCAGAACAGGAAGAGGGTCATGGCTGCCAGTGCCACCGTAACCTGAAGTCCATGGCGCAGCCACCCACCCAGCGGACTATAGACCTCACGGGTCCTCAGCCCCCGATAGAGCATCCATGCATTGAACAGTGATGATCCGGCTGTTGCCAGTGCCAGCCCCACATGGGGGGCCTCATACTCATACAGTACCATTGTACCCACGAAGATCAGATTGAAGACCATATTGACAGCCATCGCCATCACCCCGTATTTGACCGGCGTACGGGTATCCTGTCGGGAGAAATATCCATTGATCAACACCTTGACCAGGATAAAGCCGGTCAGGCCGAGCGAATAGGCCATCAGACTCAATGTAGCCATCCTTACATCAAAGGCGCTGAACTCTCCCCGCTGGAACAGAAGCTGCAGCATCGGTTCCGCCAACAGCAGTAGCCCTGCACTGGCCGGCAGTGCAATCAGCAATACCAGACGCAGCGCCCAGTCGAGGGTTCGGTTGAATGCAACATGATCCTCTTTTGCGAACTGACCCGACAGTCTGGGAAGAATCACGGTCGACAGTGCGATTCCGAAAACCCCCAATGGAAACTCCATCAGACGGTCCGAGTAGTAGAGCCACGACATGCTTCCTGCCGCAATCAGCGAGGCAATCACCAGATCAAGCAGCAGATTGATCTGTGCCACCGAGGCACCGAACAGGGTCGGCAGCATCAGCCGGATGATCTTGCGTACACCGGAGTCGTGCCAGCGGAAGCGGGGGCGTGGCAACATGCCAATCTCAAGCAGAGCCGGGATCTGAAAGAGAAGCTGTACCACGCCACCGATCAGCACGCCCCAGGCCAGTGCAGTCACCGGTACCTCCATCAATGGTGAGAGCCAGATGGCTGCAGCGATCAACGACAGATTGAGAAACACCGGGGTGACCGCCGGAATGGCAAAGCGGCTATAGGTATTGAGAATCCCTCCGGCAAAGGCGGTCAACGAGATCAGCAGCAGATAGGGGAAGGTGATCCGCAACATCTCGCTAGCCAGTTCGAAGCGATCCTGCTCACCGACAAACCCGGGGGCAAACAGCATGATCAGCAGGGGGGCCCCAATGACACCCACCACCGTCACCAACAGCAGTATGCCCCCCAGCGTTCCGGCAACGGCATCCGTGAGTTGCCTGACCTCTGCCGCCGATCCATTGGAGCGGCGTTCCGAGAGGACGGGCACGAAGGCCTGGGAAAAGGCACCCTCGGCAAAGAGTCTGCGCAGGAAATTGGGAATCTTGAAGGCGACCACAAAGGCATCCATCACCCCCCCGGCACCAAAATAGCGGGCAAAGACGATGTCCCGCACCAGCCCGAGTACGCGGGAGATCGAGGTCATTGATCCCACAACCAGCGTGGATTTCAGCACGTTATCCGCCCAACCAGAAAATAGCTGTTATAAAACATTGGCATTGACACCACACACCAAAACAGAGAGAATACGCGGCTCTTTTTTATCGATCACCACTTGAAAGAACATAGTATCAGGGAGAGAACCTTGGCAAATACATCACAAGCTCGCAAACGTGCCCGTCAGGCAGACAAGAGACGCGTCCACAACCAGAGCCGTCGCTCCATGATGCGCACCAGTTTGAAGAAAGCGATTTCGGCCATTGAATCCGGCAACCGTGAAGAGGCAGAGGCTCTCTACAAGAGCGCCACTTCATCATTGGACATCGCCGCAAAGAATGGACTGATCCATCGCAACAAGGCCGCTCGCCACAAGAGCCGCCTGAATGCCCGTATCCGTACGATGTAATTCTGTCGTTACGCTTGCAGAGATCGAGGGGCCGGCCTGAAAAGACCGGCCCCTCTTCTTTTGGGCGCTTACCGGAAAAAAACATACCAGATTGCGCCGGATTTTCGTTCGTATGCAAGGCGCGATCATGGGCACATAGCAAACTACAAGGTGGTATATTTTTTTCCAGAAATCGCCTTGGTGCCGAGTATCCATGGATGGAGCACTACTCCCCTGCAATACTCATCTGCTCAATCAGGATTGAGCCGACCTGGACATTACCCCGCAGATCGGTATCTCCCCCCACAGCCACGATCTGTTGAAACATCTGACGCAGATTGCCTGCAATGGTAATACCCTCTACCGGATGCACGATCTCACCATTTTCCACCCAGAAGCCGCTTGCCCCCCTTGAGTAGTCACCCGTCACCAGGTTGATCCCGTGTCCCATCAATTCGGTGACCAGCAACCCTCTGTCCATCTGTTTCATCAACGCCTGCCGGGTCTGCTCACCATGACTCATTCGCAGATTTCTCACACCACCGCCATTACCGGTGGTTGTACGGTCCAGGCGGCGTGCAGCGTAGCTGTCCAGCACATAGCTGCTCAATACGCCATCGTTTACAAAGGACTGCCTTCGGGTCGTCACACCATCACTATCGAATGGCGCACTGGCGACACCACGCAGCAGATGCGGCTCTTCATGGATGGTCACCCACTCGGGAAAGAGTGGCTCACCAAGCTGATCCAGCAGAAATGAGGCCTTGCGGTAGATCGCCCCGCCGCGCAGTGCGGAGATCAGATGGCCGACCAGACCACTGGCAATGGATGCATCAAACAATACCGGGGCCTGACAGCTTCTGACCTGCCTGGCATCCAGTCGTGCCAAAGTGCGCTCAGCCGCTTTTCGGCCTACATCAACGGCCTGCTCCATTCTCTCCGGGTCTCGGGATGAGGTATACCAGTAGTCCCGCTCCATCTTCGACACACCCGGCTGTTGGGCCACCACCGCACAACTGATGCCATGACGGGACCCGCTATACCCTGCAAGAAACCCCAGACTGTTGCCGTAGACCCGAATAGAGTGGTGGCTGCTGATGGAGCCACCATCCGAATTGACAATACGACTGTCATGCTCCAGTGCGGCCTGTTCACACTCCCTTGCCAGATCCACACTGCGCTCCACGTCAACAGACCAGTGGTGATCCAGCTCAAGATCGGGGAACTCGGTTGCCAACTGCTCCGGTTCGGCCAGCCCGGCATACGGGTCCGCCTCGGTATGCCGCGCGATATCGGCAGCGGCCTTGACCGTTCTCTTGACCGCCTCATCACTGAAGTCGCTGGTGCTGGCGGTTCCCTTGTGTTGTCCAAAGAAGACGGTAACCCCGATCCCTCGATCCTTATGGTGCTCAATCGTCTCCAGCTCTCCCATCCGCACGGTGGTGGCGTAACCCTCTTCCTGATGGCTACCTGCCTCGGCGGCAGTGGCACCCTGACGCCTGGCCTCATCGAGAATCTGCTGGGTCAACCGCTCCAGCAACTGCTGTCCATTCTGATTCATACCTCGGTTCCTCCCACCGTCAGCTCACTCACCTTCAGCGTTGGCTGACCGACCCCGACAGGAACACTCTGGCCATCCTTGCCACAGATACCGATACCGGGGTCCAGCTCCATATCATCTCCCACCATGGTGACATTGGACATCACCTCGGGGCCACTACCGATCAGGGTGACACCACGTAGCGGCTGCTTGATCTCGCCCTTCTCTACCAGATAGGCCTCATTGGCAGAAAAGACAAACTGTCCTGAGGTGATATCGACCTGTCCTCCTCCGAAGTTGACTGCATAAATACCCCGTTCCATCGATGCGATCATCTCCTCCTTCGTATGGTCGCCAGGCAGCATGTAGGTGTTGGTCATACGCGGCATCGGCAGGTGTGCATAGGACTCCCGTCGGCCATTTCCGGTAGAACGACTCCCCATCAAGCGGCCATTGGTCTTGTCCTGCATATACCCCTTGAGCACTCCACGCTCAATCAGTACCGTATTCTCCGTTGGCGTACCCTCGTCATCAAAGTTGAGCGAACCGCGTCTGCCGGCCAGAGTACCGTTATCCACAACTGTACAGAGCGGACTTGCCACCTGCTCTCCCATTCTGCCTGCAAAGGTGGATGTACCCTTGCGGTTGAAGTCTCCCTCAAGACCATGACCAACCGCCTCATGCAGCAAAATCCCGGGCCAGCCACTGCCCAACACCACCTCCATGGTTCCTGCAGGGGCATCTTCTGCCTCCAGATTGACCAGCGCCTGACGGACCGCCTCTCTGGCACTCTCTTCCGCGCGGTCGCCATCAAACAGCATCGAAAGGTCGGAGCGCCCACCAAAGCCGTTGGAGCTGCTTTCACGCCGTCCACTCTGTTCTGCGATCACCGAGACATTGAGCCGCACCAGTGGGCGGATGTCTGCCGCATAGGTCCCATCAGAAGCCGCGATCAGCACCAGATCATAGGCAGCAGAGAGACTCGCCATCACCTGCACGATTCGGGGGTCCGCTGCACGCGCCCACTGGTCAAGCCGCTGTAACAACGCCACCTTCTCCTCCGCCTGTACGGAAGAGAGTGGGTTTGCGCTGGCGTAGAGCTTGTGCAGATCACCGGCCTGGGCAGATACCTTTACCTGACCGCTCTTCCCGGAACGGGAGATGACCCGTGCCGAATCGGCGGCCTGCATCAGTGCCGTCGGGGTAATCTCATCCGAATAGGCAAAGCCGGTCTTCTCTCCCTGTATTGCACGCACACCTACACCGGTATCGATATCATAACTGGCATCCCGAACAACACCATCTTCGAGTGACCAGTATTCATGTTGGCTCTGCTGGAAGTAGAGATCGGCATAGTCCATGCCCCGATCCATCACCCGCTGCAGTGTATCTCCAATCACACGGTGTGAAACCTCACCAGGCTCCAGCAAGACCTGTGTAACCTGCTCAATTGCTTCCATTACATCAATGCTCCATTGTCAATATTGAGTGCTGCCAAGGTGCCAACAATCATCAAATTTGTAACTATTCACCAGTACCTGTAACTGATTCGGATTGCCCCTTACATTTGCCGGTGATCACCTAAAGGCGTTGCTGCGCTTCAAGGCAGAAAATGTGAGTGTATCCTAAGATGACCGCGAGCACTGCTCGTAGTGTTATACGTATACATGACCATTTTCGAACACCGAAATAGCGGATTTCAGGGGTAAACTGCTTCGCCCCGAACAGCCACAGGCTGGTAACAGTTGCTCAAATTTCACCAAAAACGTCCGGCTCGGTGACCGGCGGCTTCGGCCGCATCTCTTCCAGCTGGGGGTCATCCCAACTTCCGGTAAGATGATAGCGTATGGTCGCCAGCCCCTCTTCCTCAAACAGCTTCTGATAGAGGTAAATCACCGATCCCAGAGCGGCACCTGCGGGCCCTCCTACCAGTGCGCCGGTCGCCGGCAGTGTCTCCGAAATTTTCGGTATGACGGTAACCAGCTGGTCATAATCCTGCTTGACCAGGCCGGTCCTTCCAGCCACCTTGATCATCGCAGCCGTGCCGTCAATCACCAGATCCCGGGTATGTGCATCTCCATCGTCCAGCCTGAACGAGCCCTCTATAGTATCAAATGCAAAGCCCTTATCGGTGATATCGGAGAAATCAAGGGTCAGTCTGCGTACCAGCGTATGCACACCCAGCAGGCCAAAGACTCGCCCGACGCCCTGGTCCACATCTCGCAACTGCCCTTCCGACACCGCCACCTTCAGCTCTCCTTCCATGGTTCCCAGGGAAAAATCGACCGGTGCGCCCGGCCAGTCCGCCTCTACACGAATCGCACTTTTGCCCCGTACAATCTCTCCCCCATAACCAAACTGCGCCAGAATCGCACCCAACTCATCACCGGCCACATCAATATTGAAATGTGAACGTACCTTCTCTTTCTGTTGTCTGGTCCAGCTTCCCTGGGCACTGGCCCGCATCACCGGAGACTCCAGCACCGCCTCATCAACGAACAACCCTGTCCCGGTTGGATGCGTATGCAGTGAAAGCTTCCCCAGATCGACCCCGTGAATCACCGTCTTTTGGCTTCGAACCTCCATTGGCGGAAATTGGGTCGGATCAACCTCAATCCCGGAAGTGCCCTTTTCATCCCCCAGCTGCTCCAGTGACTCTTCTCCCAGATGGAGGTAGTCCAATGCAATCACCATTGTATCCGTGGATGAGGTGGGGACACGAATATCTCCTGCAACCAGATCGCTATTGACCCGCACACCCCAGTGTGAATCCTGATCCTTCTGAATTTCAAGAATCAGATTATTGAGTTGCTGTTCAAACAGCGCCGCCTGGTCGGCCTGGATCAGCACCTGATCGACTGAAAAGCGAGGCAGACTGCTGCTTTTCTGGTCCAGCTGTTCCTTCCACAAGGTGTACCACTGATCCAGATTGACCTGTTCAAAGATCCCTGTCAAGGTTACGCCACGGCTCTCCTGACCAGTCTCCAGCGCCTTGCCGAGATTGCCCAACTGAATCCGGCCTGCCCACTCGGCGGGCCGATCATCCCCCTGTTCAATCTGTTTCAGCCGGGCAAACAGCCGTTTTGGAATCGATATTCTCAGATCATTGACCTCACCATGGTGCACCTTCATGGTGATGGAGGTGGGCCACTCCTCCTCGGCCTGTTTCTCCAGTGGGGCCGGCGTGGAGAGCACGATACCTCGAAGGCTGGAGGATATATCCAGATCAAGATCTTCAGCACCAATGGTAACCCGCCCTCTCCACGGGGTGAGTGAGGCCCCACCAAAAAGGTGCTGCTGTGCAGGCTCCAGCTTGATCCACTGTTTCATCGAATCTGCATGAAAGGCACCATCCAGGTTGACCACCATCTGCTGGCGCAGCTCGTCACGAGCAGTAAAGGCCCGCAACTCGACAGGCCCACCCAGCATCTGCCCTCTCATCCCGTCAATCACAATCCCCTCTTCGGTAAATTCCAGGTTCCCGGCCAGGTCACTCAACTGCAGGTCGACCCCCTTTACACGCAGCCGGTTATCGTGCAATTCAACCCGACCATCCACGGTCTCGGCCTGGCCATCAATCGGCACGGTCACATCCACCCCAAGCAGGGCATACCCTGCGATCTCAAGCATCTGATCCACCTGTTTTCCGATATCCCGAATCGGCGTCTTCTGCAGAGAATGCAGCAATGCTGCGCTGTCACTGACCATTCGCCCTCTGATCTCGATCGGTTGCAGACCGACGGTATACCCTTTGGCGTCGACATGATCGATGGGATGACCATCAATCTCTCCCTCCTGAACCAGAACGCGAACAACATGATTGGCAAAAATGAGTTGGGCACTACCATTGCGGATAGCCGGCCATTCTGGATCAAACTGAAGATCGAGATCTTCAACCCCGATCTTTACCTGAAAGGTACCGCCTCCATTCTCGTAGGGAAAGCGCTGATCCATCGCCCCCTGCAGTTTCAATACACCACTGGGTACTGTGCCTGCCAGCAGTGACTGATTCAGCCATGCCATTAGGTCGGGATACAACTGAGAAGCCGGGAGGTGCTTCACCACCTCAGTCACATCTTTCGCCGCAAACTCCACCCCCATGTTGACCACTGGTGCCACCGGTCCGTTTGGCATCAAGACCTGCACCCCCCCGGTAAACTCCAGTCCACCAAAGGCACCCTCCATCCGGTCAAAGGTGGTCAGCACCCCCTCCGATTTGATCTCCCAGCCCAGCACTCCCTGCTGAAGGCCCAGCATGACAGGGTCGGAATAGATCCCTCCAGTAGCCAGCCATAAAGTACCGGGAGCAGGAACAAACACCCCGCGCTGCTGATTGAGCTGTAGCTGACCACTCACCCCGTCCACCCCATAGTCAGAGAACTCCCCCGTACCACGCACGGCCAGCTGACTCAACATCAGCTTCCCCTCAATCTGGTTGAAAAGCGTCTCTTCATTTGGAACAGAGCGGAATTTGATCTGCTGTAAATCACCCGCAAGTGTCACCCCCCACTCTCCTCGCGCAACAGATGCGTACAACCCCGGCTGCCTGGGTGAGGAGACCAAGTGCAGGCGGTCAATTGCCCCCATCAACAGTGGCTGCCCCTGTTCTCCCATTTTGCGTACAACCAGTGCAGAACTCGGATGGGTGTCGGTGCCCTGCTCCCCCCCCCACACCAGTTGCTCCAGTTGCAGGCGCCACTCCTCCTCTCCCTGGCGTTTCCAGAAAAATTTGCCGGAGGAGAGTCCGGAGGTAGGCTGCAGGTCATCCTCCCTGCGAATGACTCCCTGCCCTTTCTCCAGCTTTCCCGAAAGCCACTCCCCCCACAGCTCCAGTGTGGCCTCTCCCTGAATCAACGGCCGCAGCGGGTTTTGGTCACCACCCAACAGTGCCAACAGCTCAACCTGCTCGCCCTGGAGGTGCATCTGTCCATCCCAACCGTAGGGGTTGAACAGGTTACCAAACCACTCCAGTTCCATCACGATTGGTTGTGCCACCTCTCCATTCAACACCAGACTGCCGCTGGCCTGGTGGCGATACCCCGAATTGAGCAGATGGAGATTGACCCCGGTCAGATGCCACTGCAGTGATGCCAGACGTTCATTGCGCACCAACAACTCCGCATCCTTGATCTCAATCACCGGCTGCCGCAAGAGCCATTCCAGTACTGATGGTGACTGCGAACCACCGCCTCCCAGTGACTCAAACTTCACACTACCGTCTCTCTCATGAGTGACGACAACTCTCGGCTGATGGATCGCAAACTGGGTCGTGACCACCTGGGCCGACCGTATTGATTGAAGCAGATCAACCTCGACCTCTCCACGCTCCAAAGTGATGGCATGCCCCTCCTGCGCCGGCTCATTCACCACAATACGGTTCGCCACAACCTGCAGGTAACGCCCCTCCAGGCGCACACTCATCTCACCAAACTGGATAGGCAACCCGGTCTCTTGTTCAATCCACTGCTGGATATCTGCCTTGAAGTACTCAATACCGGGCAGGGTGGCCCGAAGTAGAACCACAACAACTGCCAATACCAGCAACAGGGAAGAGAAGAGCACCCAGAAGGTGCCCCATAGCGTCCGTAGCAGTGATATCGCCAACCGCTATCTCCTGCTACTCATCTCGAAAAAGCGAGAGATGGTTCAAACCGGAACCACATCAAACTGCTCGATGGTATAGAGACTCTCAACCTGCAGCCGAACCGGCTTACCGATAAACTCTTCCAGTTCAGCCAGGCTGGTCGACTCTTCTCCCAACAGCTGGTCACTGATCTCTTGCGTTGCCAGCACCAGAAACTCCCTTGAGTCCTCATATTGCCGCGCCTCACGAATGATTTCACGGAAGATCTCGTAACAGACGGTCTCTGCTGTTTTCAGGAACCCCCGGCCTTCACAGGAGGGACAGGTCTGGCACAACACATGCTCCAGGCTCTCGCGCGTCCGCTTCCGGGTCATTTCGACCAGTCCAAGTGACGAAACCTCACTGATATGGGTTCGTGCATGGTCCTGATCAAGATATTTCTGCAACGAACGCATCACCTGCTGCCGGTGCTGTTCATCATCCATATCGATCAGATCGAGTATGATGATTCCACCAAGATTTCGCAGACGGAGCTGGCGTGCAATAGCCTGAGTAGCCTCCAGATTGGTCTTGAATATGGTCTCCTCAAGATTGTGGTGCCCCACAAACGAGCCTGTATTGACATCAATCGTTGTCATGGCCTCGGTCTGGTCGATAATCAGGTATCCACCGGATTTCAATGGAACCTTGCGCTGAAGCGCCTTCTGGATCTCATCTTCCACCGAGTAGAGATCAAAGATTGGGCAGGCTCCCGGGTAGTAATCCACACGTGACGCCAACGCCGGGTTGAAACGGGCCGCAAAATCACGACACTGCTCCCAGGTACGGCGCGAATCGATCCGAACCCGCTCCACATTATCCTTTAACTGATCACGAATGATACGCTGCTCCAGAGGCAGATCCCGATGCACCAGTGAAGTGGCGGGCAGCGACCGTCCACCCTCCTGTACCGATTCCCATATTTTGTAGAGCAACTCCGCCTCGTACTGCAGATCCTCATCGGGCACGCCCTCCCCGGCAGTGCGCACAATGAAGCCACCATATCCCCCATCATCGATGACATGTTGCAGCAAGCCTCTCAGCCTTTCACGTTCGCTCTCATCTTCAATCCGCTGCGAGACGCCCATACACTGAACCTGGGGCATGAATACCAGATAACGCGAGGGGATCGAGATCTGCATGGTCAGACGGGCACCCTTGGTACCAATCGGGTCCTTGACCACCTGTACCAGCAGCTCCTCTCCGTCTGAAACCAGATCGGTAATCTGCGGAGACTCCTCATCACACTCGAGCTCTTCACGTACCGCCTTCGGCACCACATCCGAAACATGAAGGAAAGCAGCCCGTTTGAATCCAATATCCACAAAGGCGGCCTGCATGCCTGGCAAAACCCGACTCACCTTTCCCTTGTAGATGTTGCCAACCATTCCAAGATGGTTGCGCCGCTCAATGTAGATCTCCTGCAGCACTCCATTTTCCACCAGCGCAGACCGAGTCTCACGAGGTGTCACATTAATCAGAATCTCCGTACTCACAATACCGTCACTCCAAAACGACTCAATAGCCGGGTTGTCTCATAAAGCGGCAACCCCATCACACCGGAATAGCTTCCCTCAAGCCGTTCAATGAAGATTGCCCCAATCCCTTGAATGGCATACCCGCCCGCCTTGTCTACCGGCTCTCCACTCTCCCAGTAGACCGACTGCTCCTGCTCGCTGATGGTGCGAAAGGTAACCTGACTGATACTGAGTAGATGCTCCACTCTGTCCTGATCCACCAAGGCGACCGCACTCATCACCTGGTGAGTCGAGCCACTGAGTTGCTGCAGCATTGCCACTGCCTCTTCTCTGCCGTTTGGCTTCTGCAGGACCGTGTCACCTTCGACCACAACCGTATCCGCCCCCAATATCGGAAGGGCATGTCTGCCTTTCTCGGCAACAGAAGACGCCTTCTCCCGTGCAAGCCGAACCACCGCAGCTGCTGCCGATTCATCACCAATTTTCTCGTCAACGGCTGCCACCTGTTGCTGAAAACGGACACCAATCTGCTCCAGCAATGCGGCACGTCTGGGTGAGGCCGAGGCCAAAATGATCTGCGGGGAGGTCTCCATCCGACAATTTTACATCAATACCATAACGGAGCAGTTTTGATTTACTGTGACAGACCTCCACTTCCATCCACGCCATACGATACCCTGAAAATAAAAAAGGCCGATGACTTACGCCATCGACCTTTCTCCTGAACAGGCGGTCCGATCAGAAATCGCCCTGGGATACCGCCTCTATCATCTCCTGCATCTTGGGCATGAAATTCACGATGATATCCTTCTGCTGCTGGCTGATTCCGGGATCTTCCAGAAGAATCTTGGGGCTTGTGGAGTAGATCGAGAACTGGCCGGATTTATCCTTACTCTCAACCACCGCAATACGACACGGCATCATCACCACCAGATCATCATTCATATCTGCCAACTGCTGCGCCAACCGTGCATCACAGAGGTGATGAATGGTCATATGTCGATAAGGCTTGCCGGTCACCGCCTCCACCTGTTTGTATAGTGGCGCAAAAAAGACATGCTGCAAACCCAGTTCAACCGCTTTACTGCGGATCGCATCATCAATGTCGTCTCCACTCAGCTCCTTGTCTGTAACCGGAAACTTCATCACCAGATCATCAAATGCCATCGACCCGGCATGGGCTGATGCATAGGGTGCAGCCATTAGTACCACAACAAATAGACGACGTACTATTCGCCCCACCTCTCTGGATATACCTTTAACCATCAGAACTCTCCGGCAGCCACATTTTTGATCAAGGTCTCCAGCTTGGGCGCGAAAGAGTAGATCAGTTGCTTGATCTCTTCATTGACACCAGGGTCTTGCAGTACGACCGCAGGGTTGGTGGTATAGAGGGTATACTTTCCGGGCTGATCCTTGCTCTCAACAACGGCGACCCGGCACGGCATCATCACCACCATACTCTCATCCAGATCAGCAATCTGTGCACCGAGCCGAGCATCACAGAGGTGATGGATGGTCATATGACGATATTTATTACCTGTAATCGCCTCCACCTGCTTATACAGTGGTGCAAAGAAAACGTGATTGATACCCTGCGTAATGGACTGACTCTTGATGGACTCATCAAGCTCATCCCCGCTGATTCCCTCCTCTACCGGAAAGGCCAGAACGATATCGTTGAAGCCGCTAGCCACAGCGAGGCTGTTGAATCCGATAAACCCCACCACAGACAACACCAAAGCACGCCAAACTCTCATTTATTCCTCCATCAGAACTTTAATTGTGAATCAAATTAAACAACATGCCTCCCCACACTCGCAGCCACTATATCACAGTCAGCGTAAAAAACACTTACCTATGCCTAGTACTTTATGGTCTATGACCGGTGATAGGGATGATGATTGACCACACTCCATGCACGATAGATCTGCTCAGCCACAACCACCCGAACCAGCGGGTGGGGCAGCGTCAGATTGGAGAGCGACCAGTGCTGCTCTGCCGATGAGAGACAGTCCATACTCAAACCGTCCGGTCCTCCGACCAGCAGAGAGACACTGCCTCCGGACTGAAGCCATCCACTCAACTGATCTGCAAGCTTTTCTGTAGACCACTGTGTGCCACCGACATCGAGTGCAATCAACCGATCCCCCCTGGGTACGGCAGCAAGCAGACGTTTCCCCTCCTGCTCTTTCCATCGCTTTGCAGAGCCGCTCTTGCCTCGGCTCTGCGCCTCGATCTCAACCAGCTCAAGACGGCACTCCGGGGGCATGCGCCGTGCATATTCATGATACCCCTGTTCGACCCATTGCGGCATTTTACGCCCGACCGCAATCAACCTGATGATCATTCTCTGGAAAACTCCTCCCAGAACTTCTCCAGATTGTAGTAATCACGCGTCTCCGGCAACATCACATGGACAACAATTTCTCCAAGATCGACCAGCACCCACTCTCCAGAGTCACTGCCTTCTCGTCCCAGCGGCTTCAATCCGGCCTTTTTGGCCTCAATCGCCACATTTTCAGCCATTGAACGAACATGCCGGGAAGAGGTACCACTCGCGATCACTAGGCGACTGGTCACATCGGTCTGCTGCGCCACATCCAACACCGTGATCTCGTTGCCCTTCAGCTCTTCCAGAGCATGAACTACCAGCTGCTCCAACTCGTCTATACTCAACATGCGCTAATTCAGTTGTCCTTATTGATAACACGATAACACAGAGTGGTAGATTGTATCAGGCAACAGAAAACGGGGGTCATCACCACGCTTGATCCCTTCCCGGATTGCTGTTGCCGAGATCTCCAGTTGGGTCACCTCAAGAAACAGCACACGCCCACCCTCCGTACCCGGCAGTTTCCACAATGCTTCCGTCCGGTCTGAAACCCGCTCTTTCAACAGTGCAGCCAGCTCTCCCTGATGGGGTTGCAGAAAACCGGGGCGATGGGTCACAACCAGGTGTGCATGGTCGAACAGTGACTGCCAGCGGTGCCACTGCTCAATCTGCAGAAAGGCATCCATCCCCACAATCAGACAGAGCGGGGTATGTGGAAACTTTTTACCGAGTTCTTCAAGTGTCACCACCATCCATGATGGCGTCTCTCTCTCTACCTCTGTGAGGTCAAGCTGAAACTGCGGGATCTCTTCGGCAACCTGCCGCAGCCACGAAAGCCGTTGCTCCAGTGATGCAACCGGCTGTGGACGATGTACCGGTACCCTGCTGGGAAGCAGTCGGACATGGTCCAGCCCAAGACGGACACAGACCTCAAGTGCCGGCCGCAGATGCCCATTGTGCAGTGGGTCAAAGGTGCCGCCCAGAATACCGATTGGTGTCATGCTGACTGCACATCACCTTGCAGAGCGCGCATGCTCTTCATCAGAAGCCTAGCCCAGTACTCGAACAGTTGCCCTAGCGGATATGACCATCTCCCAACACGATATATTTCTGCGAGGTCAGCCCTTCGAGGCCGACCGGGCCACGCGCATGAATCTTGTCTGTACTGATGCCAATCTCTGCACCCAACCCATATTCAAAGCCATCTGCAAAGCGTGTCGAGGCATTGACCATCACTGAACTGGAGTCCACCTCTGCCATGAAACGGCGTGCACGGCTGTAATTCTCGGTCACGATCGACTCGGTGTGACCCGAACTGTGTTGATGAATATGTTCCATTGCCTGCTCCAACCCATCCACGACCCGAATCGACAAGATAGGTGCCAGATACTCCTCGTCCCAGTCCTCATCCGTTGCAGACGACATATCGCTGACGACTGCTCTGGCTCTGTCGCACCCCCGTAATTCAACGCCTTCAGTTCGATACTGCTCTGCCAGCTTCGGCAGGCACGCATCCGCAATTCCGGCTGCAACCAGCAGTGTCTCCATTGCATTACAGACACCATAGCGATGAGTCTTGGCATTGAAGGCAATTGCGATTCCTTTCTGCAGATCGGCCTGATCATCAATATAGACGTGGCAGATCCCATGCAGATGCTTGATCACCGGCACCCGAGCCTGTTCGGTTACCCGCTCAATCAATCCCTTGCCTCCGCGAGGAATGATGACATCAACATACTCTCGCATCGTGATCAGCTCACCCACAGCCTCACGGTCTGCGGTCTCCACCACCTGAACAGCCGTTGCCGGCAGACCCGCCTCGGCCAATCCCTGATGGATCAGCCCGGCAATCGCCTGATTGGAATGGAACGCCTCCGATCCTCCGCGCAGAATCGCTGCGTTGCCCGATTTGAGGCAAAGTGCAGCCGCATCTGCAGTAACGTTTGGCCGGGACTCGTAGATGATGCCGATCACACCCAGCGGTACCCGCATCCTGCCAACCTGAATACCAGATGGCCGATAACTGAAATCATCCATCTCTCCGACAGGGTCAGGTAGTGCCGCAATCTGGCGCAGCCCCTCGGCCATGCCGTCCACCCGCTCCTGGTCCAGTGCCAGACGGTCAAGCAATGCATCATCCAGACCATTCTCCTTGCCTGCCTGGAGGTCCTTTGCATTCTCCTCCAACAAAAAGGCGGTTGATTGCTGCAGCAGATCGGCTGTCAACAGCAGCGCCCTGTTTTTCTTTTCGGTTTCAGCCCTGACCATCGCTCTGGAGGCCACTCGAGCCTGTTCACCAAGCTGCTGCATGTATTGCCTGATTTCCACTTGTTTTCTACCTTTTATTCTATTGTCACCGGTGTGTTGCCCGATTGATTTTGGTATGAGCAATACCGAACCAGCCCGCTATCTACCCTTGCCGAGAGGGTGACTCTTGTCTGCCACCTTTTTTGCCACCGCCATCAGAATCATCTTTTCGATCGAATCCTGGGTTGCCGGTTTTCTCAAGAAGGCATTCACATACGGTCGGACCTTCTCCAGATCCGTATCAGACTCTGCAGTAATCATGATCACAACAACATGGTTAAGGTGGCTGTGTTTGCGGATATTCTGCACAAATTGATGGCCATCCATCACCGGCATATTCCAGTCCGCAATCAATAGATCCGGTGTCGCACTGATCAGTTTACTGAGGCCATTCAGACCATTGTTGGCTGTATCGATATTTCCACGCTGAAAACCCGCATCCAGCAGAATCATCCGGTACTGATCCAGATTCATCGGCATATCATCCACCAGCAATACCTTCATGGATGCAACAATACGTTTGAGGCGCTCTTTTAACAGCTCAATATCGACTTTCGGTTCCATTTAGTGCCCATATCCTAATTACAGAGGGAAAATATATCACTGAGACAAAAAGCAGCACAAGCAGTCATTGAAGTACTATGTTGCCATCAATATCAGCGACTCCAACCCGATCCAGGGATCACCATCCGCCATCCCCTTGCCACTCCGGTCAATCCCGCCCAATGATCGTACCAGCTTCTCCAACTGCCCGGACGAAACTCTTTTCAACATCGCAGAAAAGAGCGGTAGACGCCGTTTCCACAATGCCGGCGCAACATATTCAAGCGGCTTGTGCCCACTCAACCGCCTGCTGTCGCCAATGGCTGCCAATTCACGCAGATCGCGTTGAACAGCCCAAAGCACAACCTGAATGGCCGTCCCTTCCTCCTTGAGCCCCCGTACAATCCGCAGTGCCCGCCCCCGGTCTCCGACAAGAATGGCATCGGCCAACTGAAAGGGGTCAAAACGCGCACTGTCGGATACCAGTTGCAGCACCAGGGCCTCGTCAATCAGTTGATCTTGCGGATAGAGCAGGGTGAGCTTTTCAATCTCCTGAACCGCTGCAAGCAGATTGCCTTCGACCCGTTCGGCAATCAAGGCTGCCGCACCTGCAGTTGCGTTCAATCCCGCCTTGCGCATGCGCTGCATGATCCAACCGGGTATCTGTCGTACATCCAGTGGCCAGAATTGGACCACTACACCCGCCTGGTCAACTGTCTTGAACCACTTGGCACGTTGCGCTGCAGCATCCAGCTTTGGCAGACGAATCAGCAACAGCTTCTCTTCAGGGGGTTGCGCTGACCAGTCGGCCAGGAGCGCCCCCCCCTGTTTACCCGGTTTTCCGTCGGGAATACGGAGATCAACAACCCGCTTCTCTGCAAACAGGGAGAGTGCCGCCTGCTCCTGCTGCAGGGATGACCAGTCAAAACCACCTTCGACCGTCAACACCATGCGCTCATCAAAGCCTGCAGCACGCATGTTCTGCAGAATCTGATCGGCTGCCTCCTGCAACAGCAGCGGCTCATCACCGCTGAGCAGGTAGAGTGGGGCCAACCCCCGCTCAAGATGCCCCGTCAACTGCTCCGGCTTGACCCTCACCGCCTGCGCAGTGACCGCATCAGATCACGCACAACATCCTTCTCCATCAACTCTCTCAGATATTTCTCTTCCTGTGATTTCCCCAACACCTCAGTAGAACTGTATTTATAGTTCTGGCGCTCACTCAATGTACCTTGCTCCTGTACAGTACTATTGACAACCAATCTCCACTCCAGTTTATAGTTGAGTTCATACTCGCTGACCTTGCCATCGTTTCCAACCGTGGCCACACGACGCGTGAAATCCTCACTCACCAGTTCCAGTGTTGCGGTAGATGCCGCCTCGGTCTTGGCAATATCACCATTGGAGTTTCGAATCGCATCTTTCGTCTCCTGTATCAGATGATCAGAAATATCATCATCCGCCTTGATCCAGGTGGCCATCATCTCATCCGGCAACGTGACGGCACCACGCAGATGGAAGCCGCACCCCTGCAGCAGAATCAGCGATAGAAAAACGGGTAACAATAGAGCCTGGATCGGTTTCATAATCATATTCCAACGAAGTTGCTAACTAATTTCGATATCCACATCAGTGAGGATCAACAGCAAGGCTGCCAAGGGCGTGTTGACACGCCCTTCCTAGTAACTACCACTACTTTACCACAAGGTTAACCAGCTTCCCCGGTACCACGATCACCTTGACAACCTGCTTATCCGCAATATGGTGCTGTACTCGCTCTTCAACCAGCGCCTGCTGCTGAACTTCCTCTTGCGTGGCACTCACTGCCACCTCCATCTGAGCCCGCAGTTTGCCATTGACCTGAACTACCATGGGGATACTCTCCTTGACCAGTGCCGACTCATCATGGTCCGGCCACTGCTCATCCACCACTGCCGTCTGATGACCCAGTTGTTGCCATAGCGTGTGAGCAAAGTGCGGCACCATCGGTGACAACAGTAACACCAGTGCCTCCAGTGCCTCCTGCATCACGGCACGCCCTTGCTCACTGTCATCCTCGAACTTTGCAAGTTGATTGCTCAACTCCATCACTGCCGCAATTGCCGTATTGAAGGTCATCCGACGACCAATATCGTCACCTACCTTCCTGATCGTCTCATGCACGGCTCGCCGCAGTGAACGCTGCCCATCACTCAATCCATCACCACTATCACAGGCTCTGGTTATCCCTTCACTTACATGCGTGTAGAGCAGACGCCAAACCCGCTTGAGGAAGCGGGACGCCCCCTCCACCCCCGAATCGGACCACTCCAGAGACTGTTCGGGTGGGGCCGCAAACATGATAAAGAGTCGTACGGTATCGGCACCATAACGGTCGATCAGCTCTTGTGGATCAACCGTATTTCCCTTCGATTTCGACATCTTCGCACCATCTTTCAACACCATTCCCTGTGTCAGCAGATTGGTAAATGGCTCATCCGAATCGACCAGCCCCTCATCCCGCAGCAGCTTATGGTAGAAGCGCGCATACAGCAGATGGAGAATGGCGTGTTCCACCCCACCAATATATTGATCCACCGGCGCCCAGTAGTTGACCCGCTGATCCAGCATCGCCTCCTGCTGGTCTGCACAACTGTAACGGGCGTAGTACCAGGAGGACTCCATGAAAGTATCAAAGGTATCGGTTTCACGTACTGCCTTGCCGCCACATTGAGGGCAACTGGTCTCATAGAACTCCGGCATTTTCTTGATCGGAGAGCCGATCCCGTCGAAGGCGACATCCTCCGGCAGCACCACCGGCAACTGCGTCTCAGGTACCGGTACCGCACCGCAATCCGGGCAGTTGATCACCGGAATCGGGCAGCCCCAGTACCGTTGGCGCGAAACGCCCCAGTCCCGCAGACGGTAGTTGACCTTGCGCCCCCCCTTGCCCTTACTCTCCAGATAATCGGCAATGGCGTTGAACGCACCATTGAAGTCGAGCCCATCAAACAGGGAAGAGCTGTACAGTACTCCCTTTTCGACATAGGCCGCCTCGCTCACATCGGCGCTATCGACGTCAACTGGGCGAATCACCGGCTTGATCGGGATGCCATATTTTGTAGCAAACTCCCAATCACGCTGATCATGGGCTGGTACCGCCATCACCGCACCGGTTCCATATCCCATCAGCACAAAATTGGCCACCCAGACAGGTACCTTCTCTCCACTGACCGGATGGATGACATCAACCCCCAGAGCCATCCCTCTCTTCTCCATCGTCTCCATTGCCGCCTCGGAGGTCTCCATTCTGGAACACTCTTCAAGGAAAGCCTGCAACGCCGGATTGTCTCTGGCCGCCTCAACCGCAAGCGGATGCTCGGCGGCCACCGCCACATAGGTGACCCCCATCAAGGTATCCGGCCGGGTCGTAAAGACTGTCAACGGCTCACCGCCCCCGGTCTCACTGTCAAATTGCAGTTCCAGCCCTTCCGAGCGTCCAATCCAGTTTGCCTGCATGCTGCGCACCGCCTCCGGCCATCCCGTAAGCTTGTCCAGATCGGTCAACAGCTCATCGGCATAATCGGTGATCTTCATGAACCACTGTGGAATCTCTCGCCGCTCAACCACCGCTCCAGAGCGCCAACCCCGCCCATCGACCACCTGTTCATTGGCCAATACCGTCTGATCCACCGGGTCCCAATTGACGACTGCATTCTTCTTGTAGACCAGCCCCTTCTCCATCAAGCGGGTAAACAGCCACTGTTCCCACCGGTAGTACTCCGGCCTGCAGGTGGCAATCTCCCTCGACCAGTCATAACCATAGCCCAGGCGCTGCAGTTGTCGACGCATCTCATCAATGTTCTGATAGGTCCATTGTGCCGGAGGCACCTGGTTGTTGATCGCGGCATTTTCAGCCGGAAGGCCAAAGGCATCCCAACCCATCGGCTGCAGGACACTCTTCCCCTGCATGCGTTGGAAACGTGAGATCACATCCCCAATGGTATAGTTTCGTACATGCCCCATATGGAGCTTTCCGCTGGGGTAGGGAAACATTGACAGGCAGTAGAATTTCTCCTTCTCCGGATCTTCTGTTGCCTTGAAGGTCTCACTCTCGGCCCAGAACTGCTGCGCCTCTTCTTCGATCTGTTGCGGGTGATATTGCTCTTCCATTTGCTTTTGCACCATTCTGACTATTCATCAATATTTGTAACTGCTTCAGATTATTCCTGAAATTCGCCCAATCAAGGCAGAAAATGCGAGTGTATCCCAAGATGACCGCAAGCATTGCTCATCGCGTTATACATATACATGGCCGTTTTCAAATCGGTTTACGAAGTCGCGCCACACATAGATGGAGGAGTTCAGGGGATCAGCTGAGTCAGTTACTCACCATTTTCGAAATTGACGAAGTCTACAGCATGCTCGTACCGGTAAATAGTGCTACGATTAACCAAATATATAGAGCAATTGAACGGAGTAGGAGATTGTTTTCATGTCAACCGATAGCCCCTCGCCACTGGTACGCTATTATCATCACCTTCGTGAACAGCTTTTCAGTGCGACCCAGGACGGCAAGGAGCAACTACCCGCACTGACTCAACTGGTCGCTGATGCCAAAGAGCGAAGCACGGAGCTGAGTGAGCTGACACGAGAAGAGATTGATGCCGTTGCAGGTTATCTCCAGCGTGATCTCGAGGCCGCAGGCAGCTTTCTGGCAGAGACCGGTGATGACCTGTCACGCTGGTTTCATATGGAGGAGACCCTGATTGAGGACCGCCTCAAGTCTCTCTTTACTCAGTTGGCCGATCCGACTCGAATTGCTCTGGACCGTCTGAACGCCGAGGCACGTGCCAGCCAGATTCTCAGACAGGGGGAGGTTCTTGGCATGGGCAAGATCATTTGTACCTTGTGCGGCCACTCTCAGCAATTTAATGAAGCCGGTATTATCCAGGCATGCCCGGAATGCGGTGCCACAACCTTCCGCCGCCCCGATGAAGAACTCACCGGTGGAGCAGAAACAGCAGAAGATTTGAACAAGACCACCTCGTCATCCCCAATAACCGAACTGGACCAGCTTTTCTTCGGGATCATGGAGCAGCTTGCCCTGCAGGCACGAGACCATGCCGCAGAGTCCGCAAGACATATCCTGAAGCTGTCAAAGGGATATCTCTCTGAAAAGGCGGGCAAGGCAATGGAGGATTTTCACCGGATCTACTTCTCTGACAATGATCTCATTGAGCAGCGCAAGATCGAGGTCAACAAGGATGTCGACGATATCTTCGATGAAGTACAGTCCATCATGGAGTCGGGTGGTGACCTCAGTCAACTCGACCATATTCAGGAGGATGAGGAGCTTCGTGATGCCCGCCTCGGACTCTCCGGCATCCAGAAGCAACTGGAGAGCATCATCCGTCTGGAAGAGGGAATCCGGGTGAAACTGATGCCGGTGATGGTCAGCATGCAGTTTGAGGATGCAATGAACCAGCGGCTTGACCACATTGTTTCCGGCTGGGCCATGATCTCGCAGGCGTTGGGTAATGATACAGTCGATATCGATGAGTTGGCCGAGCAGGTTGGCCAGTTGACCACTGCCATTGAGGAGACGGAGCTGTACTATCATGAGGTCCTCAACAGGGAGCCACCTTCGGAACGGCTGACAGAGGACAACTTCATGCTGGACCTTTTCTAATCACACTACACATTATTTTATTTGAACATAATGGACAAAGACCAATTGATCAGTGGGATGGTTCGCTTCTCCAATGGCTCCATGGAGTGGTGCGGTCATGAGTCGGAACGCGCGGTCTCTTCTGTACTTGAAATCATGGACATGCTGATGAATGATGCTAAGCGGATCGCCAGCCTGTCGGAAGATACCCTGGGTGCGGTTCGGGAGTTTCGTAAAAAGATTATGAGACTGAAAGAGAAGATGGAGACCGATACACTGGAGAGTGAGCTGAGCGCAACCCAGATCCTGATTCGGGAACTCAGTCGCCTGACCCACGAGCACGAAGAGATCAATGAACTGGTACAGCCGGTTGTTGAGGTGCTTCAGTTTCAGGACCGGATCACGCAGAACATGCAGAATCTCCAGAATATGCTCAAAGTGTGGCAAGAGACCCGGAAAGCCGTGGAAGAGAGCGGCCGTTTCGGTGAGGACGAACGCAATGCCTTTGGCAGACGCCTGTTTGATAGCACCACCATGGAGGAGGAACGGGAGCCGCTACGACAGCTCTTTGACGGCCTGCCCGAAGCCCAGTTTCAGGAGCATTCGGCAGATGATGAAGGGGTGGTGTTCTGGTAACTGCCCCCGCTGGGCAGAAATGGCTACAAGTTCTTTGAAAACCAGCGCTTCATTCTCTCCCAGATAGAGATCTTGCTTCCATCCATAAAGAGCAACCCACCCTGCTGGCGGTTTCTGGCCGCATAGATCAGAAGCCCGACTCCCGTTGCATGAATCGGAGTCTTTACGATATCCAGCAACCCTTCCACGTTCTGTGGCACCCCAAGACGTACCGGCTTGTGGAAGATCTCCTCGGCCAACTCGACCGCACCCTCCATTTTGGAGCTGCCGCCCGTCAGTACAATCCCTGCATTGATTCGGTCTTCGAAGCCACTGCGACGTAGCTCCGCCTGTACCAGGGTAAAGAGCTCTTCATAACGTGGTCCCACCACCTCTGCCAGCCCCTGACGGGCCAGCCTCCGCTCTGGGCGATCACCGATACTGGGTACGGAGACCTCTTCACTGGGGTCCACCATCTCGGAAATGGCACAGGCATGCTTCACCTTGATCTGCTCGGCATGGTGGGTCGGGGTACGCAGAAAAACGGCAATATCGTTGGTAACCTGATCACCTGCCACCGGAATGACCGCCGTGTGGCGAATGGCCCCTTCGGTAAAGACCGCGATATCGGTGGTACCGCCACCAATATCAATCATGCAGACCCCCAACTCCTTCTCATCATCACTCAAGACCGCGTAACTGGATGCCAACTGCTCCAGCACGACATCTTCCGCCTCCAGTCCACAGAGGCGCACACACTTGATGATATTCTGTGCTGCACTGATTGAACCGGTCACGATGTGGACCTTTGCCTCCAAGCGCACCCCTGACATACCCATCGGCTCCAGAATACCCTCCTGGTTATCAATGATGAACTCCTGCGGCAGGGTATGCAGAATCTTGTGATCTGACGGGATGGCGATGGCCTTGGCCGCATCCACCACACGATCCACATCAATCGCAGTCACCTCCCGGGTACGAATCGCAATAATGCCATGGGAATTGATGCCCTGAATATGGCTTCCGGCAATGCCGGCGGAGACCGATCCGATCTCGCACTCTGCCATGATTTCAGCTTCCTCCACGGCACGCTGAATCGATTTGACCGTCGATTCGATATTGACCACGACCCCCTTTTTCAACCCTTTGGAGGGGTGTGTGCCGATACCGAGTATCTCCATCTCGCCGCCAGGCTGGAGCGCACCGACAATGGCTGCGATCTTGGTGGTACCAATATCCAGCCCAACGATCAGTTCACGCTCTTTTTTTCGCATTGTCTATCCGTAAATCCTAGAATCGTTACAAAGGGAGTGGATTCTACCGCTGTTCCTCGCCGGGTACCAATACACAATAGTTTACAACGGATCACCCAGCGCATCCGGAGCAATCTCTCTCCCTTCTTTCAGCTGCAACACCATCCCTTGCCCATAACGTAGGTCAACCCCTATCAACTGATCCGGATACTGACGCTTGATCCTCTCGGCCTGGTCGACCCAGCGTTTGAGCCTGCGCTCTATAGCACGTCGTCCCAAATGAAGAGCAACGCCCTGTTCCAGATAAAGTGTAACCGCACCACGCCGGTCAACCACCATCTCGATAATCCTGCCATATAGCTGTCGACCGAGAATCTGTGACAGTGCCTGCAACTGTTGATAGACCACAACCGTATCCTCCTGGGTTGAACGAATCATCAGCATATTGGCCGACTCCACTCCGTCGGCAGCAAAATAGACTCCACTGAGATTGAGATAACCGTCATCACCCCAGCGTACCGTAGGGCGCTGCTCCTCAATCGTCAGTGCGATCCGGTCAGGCCAGACCTTACGGACCTGTGCTCGATAGACCCATGGCAACGTCTCCAATGCAACCCGCAACTGTTCACTATCCAGTGCCAGCATCCCGGCTCTGCCCATCCGTTCAACCAATTGCTGAATCTGCTGTGGCGAGACGTTCTTTAACTCTCCTGACAGCAGCACCTGCGCTGCTGTCACCGGTTCCGGTTCCAGCTCCATCTCGGGAACCGGAACCTCCATCCAGCCACTATACCAAGCAACAGCACCTCCCATAACAGTGGCAAGCAGCCCACCCCACAGCCACCACCACCTTTTCACTCGTATCGGTTTTGGCGATGATCTGGGACGGTTCCGATTCTCCCGCTTTCTGGCTCTGTTCATCTCATGCTGTATTGGAAAGCCGCAGAATCTGCAACAGCAACCGGTTAAACGAGATATCTGCCGCCTCTGCCGCCATCGGCACCAGGCTGTGATCGGTCATCCCCGGTACAGTGTTCACCTCCAGTAACCAGGGAAGTCCGTTACGGTCAACCATCAGGTCCACACGCCCCCAACCGTCGCAACCCAATGTCCGAAAAGCCTCAAGCGCCAACTGCTGCAGCTCATGCTCCGGCCTCTTTTCCAGCCCACAGGGGCAGTGGTATTCCGTATCATTCGCCTGATACTTGGCCTCATAATCATAAAAACCATGCGACGTCACCAGACGGATGGCGGGAAGCGGCTGTTCACCCAGAATGGCAACAGTATACTCTGCGCCGTCGACCCACTGTTCCGCCATGACTGCACCGGCATATCGAGTGGCCTGCCGATAGGCTGTGGCCAGCTCATCTGCACTATCTGCCCTGGCCATACCAATGCTTGACCCCTCACAGACCGGCTTGACCATCAGCGGCACGCCCAGATGCTCGACTACCGCCGTAAAGTCAGATTCTCCGGACAGCACCTCAAACCGTGGAGTAGGCAGCCCAACTCCCTGCCACAACTGCTTGCAACGCAGTTTATCCATTGCAAGGGCCGAAGCCAAAACCCCTGAACCGGTATAGGGTATCCCCAGACTCTCCAATACCCCCTGCATCACGCCATCCTCACCACCACGGCCGTGCAGCACAACGAAAGCCCAGTCATAGTCACGCAACTGCTCGATACCCTGCTGCGCCGGATCAAAGCGCTCCGCATCAACCCCCTCTTCCAGCAGCCCTTTCAGTACCGCAGCACCACTTTTCAGCGAGATTTCACGCTCCGAGGCGCTCCCTCCCATCAACACCGCCACCTTTCCAAGGCCCATATTCTCAGACATCCCTTGCCATCACCTCAGCTAATTGACTTTCCAACAATGCGCACCTCAAGCTCCAGCCGTATTCCAAAGCGTGCTTCAACCTCATGTTGCACGTATTGTATCAATGACTCGATATCGGCTGCAGTCGCCTCTCCACTGTGGACAATGAAGTTGGCATGACGCTCGGAAACCCTTGCCCCACCAATGGTGCACCCCTTCAGACCGGCCTGCTCAATCAGCCGGCCGGCATGATCTCCAACCGGGTTGCGAAAGACCGAACCACAACTGAACTCAGCCATCGGTTGCGTCCGATTCCGCTGCTTCAACTGTTGCTGCATCGACTTCTGATGTTCATTTGGCTGAAAGCGCTGCTGACTGAGTGTTGCAGCAAGGAACCACTCCTCACCTTCCCCTGGAGGATGTGCGGTACGATATCCAATCCGGTACTGATCCGGCGAACGCTCCAGACGAACACCTGCTCGATTGACCACCTCAACGGAATCGACCAACTCCCAGAACGCCTGACCAAAGGCCCCGGCATTCATCGCCAACGCCCCCCCTACACTGCCCGGAATGCCTGCAACAAAATCGAGCGCCCGCCACCCCTGACCTCTTGCATAGCGGGAGAGACGGGGGAGAGAGACCCCTGCTCCTACCTGAATCCGTCCATCGGTCAACATAGAGAGCGCCTCTTCCCCTTGCGCAAAGTGGATCACCGTTCCCCGAAAACCACCATCACGAATCAGCAGATTACTTCCTTTTCCGACCCACAGCAGAGGCTCATCGATCGGCAGTTTTGCCAACTCGGCTACCAACTGATTTGCATCGCCAACTTGCAGGAAGCGGTCGGCCTCCCCGCCAACGCGCCAACTGGTATAGGAAGCCAGCTTTACCCCATATTGCACGCTCAATGGCAGCCCAACCGAAGTTTTCTGTTTCTGTTCAACCTAGAAATCGTGGAAACCTGAAAATGGATTACCAATGGTCCACAACCTGTTTGGCCGCCTTGCCGATACTGCCTGCACCGGAGAGCAGCAGCAGATCCCCCTCTTTCATCACATTGGGCAACACTTCCAGAAGCCCGTCCACATCCTTCACCAGGATCGGCTCCACACTCCCTCTGGCACGGATGGAACGGGAGAGACTGCGTCCATCTGCACCGTTGATCGGCTCTTCACCTGCCGGATAGACCTCAAGCAGCAACAGTTGGTCTACCTGTGAGAGCACCTCCACAAAATCCTCATAGAGATCACGGGTCCGACTATAGCGGTGGGGCTGGAAGGCAAGCACCAGTCGCCTTCCAGGCCAACTGCCACGCACCGTTTCAATGGTCGCTGCCAGCTCTCGCGGATGGTGACCATAGTCATCCACCACCTCAACCTTCCCAGCTGGAAACTGACTGAATCCATAGTTCTGGAAACGGCGTGCAATCCCCTGGAAATTGCCCAATGCCTGCACGATCACCTCATCACGGACCCCCAGATAGGAGGCCACTGCCATCGCCGCCAACGCATTCAGAATATTGTGTTCACCAGGCAGATTCAGTGTGATGGACAATGGTGCATGGCCTGGTCGACATAACTGAAACCGACTCTGTCCTGGCAGCAACTCGATCTGCTCTGCAGCAAAATCAGCCGCCTTCGACATCCCGTAACGCAGTAGTGGCCGGGAGAGCCGATCCATCACCCGGCGCACGCCCGGGTCATCCACGCAGACCACCGCACAGCCATAAAACGGTATATGGTGGATAAATTCCTCAAAGGTCTGTTCCAGCCGCTCCAGTTCACCACCATAGGTGGACATATGGTCTTCATCGATATTGGTGACCACTGCCAAAATTGGCTGCAAATGGAGAAAGGAGGCATCACTCTCATCGGCCTCGGCCACCAGATAGCGCCCCTTCCCCAGCTGGGCGTAACTGCTGTCACTCTGCTGCTCTCCTCCCCGCTTGATCTGTCCTCCGATCACATAGGTGGGATCGAGTTCGGCCGCATCCAGCAGAGTCGCAATCAGGCTGGTTGTGGTCGTCTTGCCATGGGTGCCCGCAACCGCAATGCCATAGCGAAAGCGCATCAACTCTGCCAGCATCTCTGCTCTGGGTATCACCGGTATCCCCAGCTTTCGGGCGGCCGCCACCTCCGGGTTTTCATCTGGAATGGCACTGGAGATCACCACAACATCGGCCTTCTCGACATGCCCGGCAGCATGGCCGATATGGATCACCGCACCCTGTTCACGGAGCTGTGCAACCGTACTCCCCTCCTGTTGATCAGAACCGCTGATCCGAAACCCCAGATTGAGCAGTAGATGGGCAATTCCATTCATCCCCGCACCACCGATACCGACCATATGGATCTGTTGAATCCTTCTCATCGGCTCCTGTTGAATATCAACATCCACAATACTCACACTTGTTCACTCCACTGTCGGCAGAGGGACACCACCATCTCTGTTGCCTTCGGTTTTCCCGGTCCTCGGGCCGCACGTCCCATCTCCACAACCTTCTGTGGTTGCTTCATCAACTCCGAGATTACCTCCACCAGACGCTGCACGGTCAGATCACACTGCTGTATCAGGAGTGCTGCTCCGGCCTGCTGCAGATACTGCCCATTGGCCGTCTGATGATCATCGACCGCATGGGGAAAGGGACTCAGAATGGCCCCTCTCCCTACCAGCATCAGTTCCGATATGGTCATTGCACCCGCTCGACAGAGCACCAGATCGGCCCAGCCATAAGCTGATTCCATCTCTTCAATATAGGGGACCACCCGGACAAGGTCGCCATCCACCTCAACCCCCTGTTGCCGATAGAGCACTGTTGTCTCATCAAAATTGTGTTGACCTGTTTGGTGATAGAGAGCCACTGTATCACCAAGAGTTGCAGCCATTTCCGGTACCAACTCGTTGATCCGTTTCGCTCCCAGACTGCCTCCCAATACCAGCAGGCGCAGTGGCCTGTGTGGTTCAGCCGCCTCAACCCGGTAGAGCTGCTTGCGTACCGGGTTACCGGTACAGACCACCTTCGAGTGTGCCGTAAAAGTGCCGGGAAATGCCTCCAGCACCATTTTGGCAAGACGGGACAGTACGCGATTGGTCAGTCCGGCAATTGCGTTCTGCTCATGAATCACCAGCGGAACACGCATCAGCCAGGCCGCCAGCCCTCCCGGACCGGCAACAAATCCACCCATCCCCAGCACCACATCCGGCTGTACCCTACGCACCACTCCGATGGCCTGGATCAACGCCCGCAATAGACGTAATGGTGCCAACAGCAGCGTTGCCGGTCCCTTTCCTCTCAGCCCGCCGATCGCAATCGTCTCCAGCCGGATACCCTCCTGAGGAATCAGTCGCGACTCCATCCCCCCTGGTGTTCCCAGCCAGACCACCTCACCACCCTGCTGCTGCCACGACTTGGCAACCGCCAGTGCCGGATAGATATGCCCGCCGGTACCGGCGGCCATCACCAACATTCTGCCTGCCGCACTCATCTCCGGTTCTTCCTCCGCTGGCGTTTTGCCGATGGCCCCAGCTCATATTCAATTCGCATCAGTAACGCAATGGCAATCATCATCACCACAAGGCTGCTCCCACCGTAACTGATCAGTGGCAAGGTCAGCCCCTTGGTCGGCAACAGATTCATATTCACCCCCAGATTGATCAACGCCTGGAGTCCGATCCAGGTACCAATGCCATAGGCGAGATAGCTGGCAAAGGGAAGATGATTCTTGCTGGCACAATCCGCCAGACTGTAGGCTTTGGTCACCAGATAGGTAAACAGCGCCGCCACACTCAAGGTCCCGATCAACCCCAACTCCTCGGCGATGACCGCAAGGATAAAGTCGGTGTGAGCTTCAGGGAGATAGAAGAGCTTCTGCAATCCTTCACCCAACCCCAGTCCCTGCCAGCCCCCTCGCCCATAGGCAATCAGTGCCTGGGTAATCTGATAATTCTTGCCTTGCGGGTCGACCAGAAAGGGGTCTTCACTGAGAAAGGAGGCGAGACGCGCCATACGGAACGGCTCCATTACGATCGCCAATGCAAAAAAGCCGATGCCAAAGAGGATAAAAATTGCAAACTGCCACGGCTTCACACCACTCAGCCACATCATCGTCAGTACCACGGCCATCAATACCACAGCAGCACCGAGATCCGGTTCCACCAGAATCAACACGCTCACCAGCGCCAGTAACCCAATGGGGCGCAAGACCGCCCAGAGGTCACTGGAAACCTTGTCACGATGACGCACCAGATAACCAGCCAGATAGAGAAAAGCTGCCAGCTTGGTAAACTCGGACGGCTGCAGCCGCAATGGACCCACCACAATCCAGCGCGAGGCTCCATTGACGCTCTGACCGACCACCAGTACCAGTATCAGCAGGATGGCACTGAGCAGCAGCAGTGCGGGAGACATTTTCTCCCAGAACTGCAGTGGAATCTGCAGCACCGCATACCCAACCAGAAAGCCAAAGGTGGCATAACCGAACTGGCGCACAAGGTAGTGGAATGGATCACCATAATTCTTTTCGGCAATGGGCATGGATGCCGAGCCAACCATAACCAGGCCAAACAGCAACAGAATCATGACCATGGGAAAAAGGCCGGACTCGGCCACCGAGCGACCGATACTGCTGACCCCGGCTGCCGGGCGCTTGCCACGTCCACTGGCCTTCTCCCAAACCAGCCACTCATTGATCAGCTTCACGATCGTTCTCCCACCCATGCGGATACCGAGGCCTTGAAGGCGTCCCCTCGTGCCTCAAATCCGCTGAACTGGTCAAAACTGGCACATGCTGGGGAGAGCAGTACCGTATCCCCTGACTGTGCCGTCCGCCCTGCAACCGCGACCGCTTCATCGATATCCGATACCCGTTGAAGCACCACCACATCTCCCAGTGCCGCAGCAATCTCTTCACGATCCTCTCCCATCAGAATGGCAGTACGGATATGGCGTTCAGCCAGTGGCCGCAATGGGGTGAAGTCGGCCCCTTTCCCCTGTCCACCTCCAATCCAGATAATTTTGCCTGCTGCTCCGATAGACAGCCCTTCGATGGCCGCCATGGCCGCACCCACGTTGGTGCCCTTGGAGTCATTGACCCAACGAACCTCTTCCCACTCCATAATCCATTCGGTCCGGTGACTCAAGCCACGGAAACGGCGTAGTGTACCCACCATCGACTCCAGTGGAATGTCCGCCGCCTCTCCCAATGCCAGTGCAGCCAGGGCATTTCCCCAGTTATGCTTTCCGGCAATCTTCAGCTCAGTGACCGGCAGCAACCTCTCGCTGCCACGATAGAGCCATGACGCTTCCTGGTCATCAACAACACCATACAACACATCCCCCTCTGGCTGGTCAACGCCATAGGCGAGCTTGGGCTGTTGATAACGGGACTGATGGACCCACGCATTGACCCACTGTTCATAATAAGGATAGACAACCCTGGCGGCCCCATCATAGATGGAGCCCTTGGTCTGTGCATAGTGAGCAAAGTCGCGATACCGATCCATGTGATCGGGAGATACATTGAGCACGACAGCCGCCAACGGCCTCAGCGAACGGGTAGTCTCCAACTGGAAGCTGGAGAGTTCGACCACATAGAGCTGGGCAGGCTCCCCATTCAGCAGATCCAGAATGGGGGTACCGAGGTTCCCTCCAACACGCACGTCGATCCCGGCGTCTGCAGCCATCTGTGCAACCAGGGTGGTCACCGTACTCTTGCCATTGGAGCCGGTAATGGCAATCACCGCCCCCTTCACATGACGCGCAAACAGCTCCACATCGCCAATGATCTCCACCCCTGCCGCCGCTGCCTGCTCAATGACCGGATGCCAACGGGAGATCCCCGGGCTGAGAACGATTCGTTCGACTGAACAGAACAACTCATCGTCAAAAGGGCCCAGATCGACCGGAAGCTCCGGGAGTTGAGTACGCAATTCATCCAGTCCCGGCGGGGTGAACCGGCTATCTGCCGCCCGAATTGCCACACCTTGCGCTGCCAGAAAGTGCAGGGCCGACTGTCCACTCTTACCTAACCCTGCAACCAGTGTTTCGCCCGACATTGTGAACTCAACGAATCTTCAGCGTGGAGAGCCCCACCAGCACCAGAATGAAGGTGATGATCCAGAAACGGACGATCACCCGCGGTTCGGGCCACCCTTTCAGCTCAAAGTGGTGGTGAATCGGCGCCATGCGAAATACCCGTTTACCGGTCAACTTGAAAGAGGCCACCTGAATCATCACTGAAACCGTCTCCAGCACGAAAATCCCTCCCATGATCAACAACACGAGTTCCTGACGTACCAGCACCGCCACGATGCCCAGTGCCGCCCCTAGTGCCAAGGCACCGACATCTCCCATGAATACCATCGCCGGATAGGCGTTGAACCAGAGAAAGCCGAGACCAGCCCCCACCAGGGCACCACAGAAGACCACCAACTCTCCTGCAAGCGGCAGTGACGGAATGGACAGATAACGGGCAAACTCGGCATGACCACTGAGATAGGCAAAGACACCCAATGCCCCTCCTACCAGCACCGTCGGCATGATGGCCAGGCCATCCAGTCCATCGGTCAGATTGACTGCATTGCTGGAACCCACGACTACAAACCAAGCCAGGGGCAGATAGAGCACGCCCAGATCAAACATCACATCCTTGAAAAAGGGGACGATCAACCCGGTCTCGACTGGTGCTGCGGCCATCCAGTAGACCCAGCCGACCGCAACGGCAGCCACCAGGGACTGCCCTGCAAATTTCGCTCGTGCAGACAACCCTTTAGGGTCCTGGTAGACCACCTTGCGGTAATCATCAATCCACCCAATCACTCCAAAGCCAAGTGTTACCAGCAACACAACCCAGAGGTAATGGTTGCTGAGATCCCCCCACAGCAGTGTTGAAATGCCGATGGCAACCAGAATCATCGCTCCACCCATCGTTGGAGTGCCTGCCTTTTGCAGATGAGTTTGGGGACCGTCATCCCGTACCGCCTGTCCTACCTTGTATTCCGTCAGTTTGCGAATCATCATCGGCCCGATCAGAAACGAGATGACCAGTGCAGTCAGCGCCCCCAGAATCCCCCTGAGCGTCAGATACTGGAAGACGGAAAAGGGAGAGTAGAAGTCCGCCAGATATTGACTCAGATAGAGCATCATTGGCTCAATCCTGCTACAGGAGGATGCAGTGCCCTAAGCGGCGCAATGTATTTTTTCATATAGTGTTTCCGGTGCTATATCTGCGCCATTCGGCCAAGATATTGTTCCACCTTCAATTTTTGCTTTTTTAAAAAACTCAATTTCATTTAGCGGTGTGAATATGGGGCCTTTTTCAAGGTATTCGTGAAAATCAACATCTCCAGCCACTCCATTATCAAATTCAACATGGAATACAAAGTCGTGTTTATATTCAATTTTTGTAACATCATTCATATTCCACATGGCAGCACACCTTACTTGAGTGGTTCTATTTTCTTAATTTCTTTGCTTTCCCTTGCTAACATCCAGTCTTCTTCAAGATCTGATACATGAAGATCAACCCATTCACGAACCAGTTTAGTTGCGGTACGAGAAAAAAGACTCCCCTTGATTACATTTCCATCAAAGTCAAACACAGCTTTCTTTCCAGAATATTCAGCATGAAAATGTGGAGGATTGTGTTCATCATAGAACATCCTGATTATAATTCCGAAAAACCTAGATACTTCTGGCATTACATTTGCCCTTGTTTGTAATTGCTAACGTTGCGCTAAGGGGGCGGAGCGAGCATAGCGACCGATTTGAATGCCTGGTTAGAACGGAACATTTTCCACCAACTCTTCTGTTCTTTCCTCGACTGCAAGAAAAGACAGTTTTTCAAGGTGCTTTTCATCAGGCTTAAACAACTCTGATGTAAAAACCCCATATAGTGCCTTTTTCATAAGCTTGAACTCATTATTATCAAAAGCATTCCAGTCTGTATCTGAGTCATGCTGGACGACATGGATGTGGACTTTGTTCCTGAGGCTACGAAGGTAATTGAGATCTCGATATACCTGACCATCAACACCGAGCAATTTCTTCCTTTCCACTCGTTTCAGCATCCAATACAGTGACATTTCAACATCTTGTGACTCTTCGAGTTTCTTCTCGACGATGTTTACAAGTCGGAATTCAGCATCAGATTCCTTGTATGTTGATGTCTGTAACTCAACGACCTTTTCCCAATCCACCTTTCGGTCGAATCCATTTTTCTTCAGGGCATACCACATTAGGGACTCGACAATGCCCATCCCTGTAATCACGAATGATTTAAGTGTTTGGGTATAAACTGTAGCATGAAGTGGTATTTCAAGTATTTGATAATTCGTGAACTCCATAAATCAGCTATTCCACGGCGCAGAAATACCCGCCATGTATCAATTAGCGTTGGACACCAGAATCCTTCTTCTTGGCTCATTTTTTATTCTAACAGTTAACTAGACAAAAGCAGTAATTATTGATTCTATCTAGCCCAATAATTTCTACTGCAGCACATATGGTCTCTTTTGCAATCCTAACCTTTTCACTACCATAATCAAGAGCACCTAAACTGAATCCTCCTGAAAAAATCGCAGAGATACCTGGAAATTTCTGAACAATGAGGGTGCTACCCTGATTCAATCAACTTTAATAACTCAATACGCAGACGTTCTGCTTGTTCTCTGGCAGAGAATACCGGTCTTCAATTATCATCCGTTTCTCCTTTTATGTGTTTTTTCATCGTAGATTCACATAGCTCTGTTTTCGCATAACTGTTCAACCACCCGCTCCATCTTCATAAAGCGCGATCCTTTTACCAATATCGTCATCTCATCGTGCAGTCTGAACTGTAGATCTACAGCCAACTGATCCACTGTCTCAAACCACTCTCCTCCAGAAAAACCATCACAGACAGCCGTTGCATGCTCGCCGACAGCATAAAGCCGGTCCACCCCCATGCTGGCAGCATACACCCCAATATCTCTGTGAAGCGCAGGCGCCTCCTCTCCCAGTTCGGCCATATCACCAACCACCAGTATGCGGACACCCGGCTCTGCCGCCAGCACATCAATCGCACTGCGCATCGACTCCGGGCTGGCGTTATAACTGTCATTGATAATGGTGCAACCCTGTGGGCCTAGATGATACTGCAATCTGCCTGGCACACCTTGCACCTGCTCCAATCCGTTCTGTACCTGTTGCAGCGTAGCGCCGACCTGCAGCGAAAGGGCTGCCGCTGCCAATGCATTCAACCGATTGTGCTTTCCCGGCAGGGGGAGATCGACTTTGACCTGCTCTCCCCGAAAAGCAAGCTGAAACGGCTGCCCCATCTCAACGATACCGCTGAGGCCATCCCCTTCAGGCTGATAACCAAAGTAGACAACCATCTTCCCGGAAGCCCGCTCGGACCAACGCTGCCGTTGAGGCAGGTCACGGTTGATCACCGCAACGCCGTTCTCCGGCAGTGCCGCATAGATCTCTCCCTTCGCCTCGACAATCTGTTCCGCTGAGCCAAACCCGCCCAGATGTGCTGTACCAGCATTATTTGCAAGCGCAATGGTTGGCGCCGCCATCTCTGTCAACTGCCTGATCTCTCCAACCGCATTCGCTCCCATCTCGATAATGGCCCAGTGATCCTCTGGTCTGATCTGCAGTAATGTCAAGGGAACCCCAATCTCATTATTCAGATTCCCTGCGGTTACGGTACCTGGCCCAAGCTGTCTCAGGATGGATGCAGCCATCTCCTTGACGGTTGTCTTGCCATTACTGCCGGTAATTCCCACCACTGGAATGGAGAACTGCCGACGCCACGCCGCCGCCAACGCTCCCAGCGACTTGAGCGTGTCATCCACCACAATTTGAGGAATCGGTACGGGCTGCAGCTGATGGACAACCGCTCCGGTAGCACCACGCTCCAGTGCCATCTGCAGATAGTCACTTCCATCGAAATTGGGTCCTTTCAATGCAACAAACAACTCTCCTGGTGACAAGGTGCGACTGTCGGTACCCACCCCGCTGAACAGTAGATCCTCTCCGTTCAGTTCACCATCAAGCCGCTCCGCCACCTGGGACAGTGAATGCATCAGCCCCGGATATATCAGCGCCTCTGCCACCTTGCGGTCACTGAAAGGGTGTTTCGCACCCGCTATCTCCTGCCACTGCTCATGCCCTTTCCCGGCAACAAGAATCAGATCAGCGCTCTCCGCATGCTGAAATGCAAAATGAATGGCGTTCGCTCGATTCTCAATGACATCAACACTCTGTTTCGATGTTATTCCAGCAAGAATCTCATCAATGATATCTGCCGGTCTCTCTCCGCGTGGATTGTCACTGGTCACAACCAGCCGGTCGGCAGACCTTTCGGCTACCGAACCCATCTCGGGCCGCTTGCCACGATCCCGCTCGCCTCCACAGCCAAATACCACCCACAGCCTACCCTGCTGAAGATGCTGCCTCGCTGCTTCCAGTGCAGCCTGCAGCGCGCCACCTGTATGCGCATAATCAACAACGACTAATGACCCCTCACCCCTGTCGGGATAAAATGGCTCCATCCTGCCCGGTAGTGGCCTACATGCTGCCAACACTGCTGTTGCCGACCGAAGCGAAATCCCCCAACTCAGCAGCAACCCCAATACAGCCAGCAGGTTATAGCCATTAAATCGTCCCAGCAGCGCGGTGTGCAGCTCTGCCTGCTCACCTTCATAATGGAGACGTAACACCATCCCGGCTCTGGTCTGCTGCACAATCTCACCATGGAGTGGTGCCGAACCCTCCTCCATGCTGTAGCCGATCACCCGGCAGGGTGGCGGCTCCCGGCTGATCTCTCTACCCAATGCATCATCCAGATTCAGTACTACACTCTCCAGTTCAGGGCGATAAAAGAGTTTGCGTTTGCTCTCCTTGTAGGCCTCAAGTGAGCCGTGATAATCGAGGTGGTCACGCCCCAACTGGGTCAATATCGCACTGCGAATCCGGCAACCGTTGAGCCGCTGCTGGTCAATACCGTGCGATGACGCCTCCATTGCCACGCTCTGCCCTTGATTACCACGAACCTCATGTAGTAACCGTTGCAGCTCAATCGGTGGAGGGGTGGTGTGGGTGACATCACCCTGCAGCTGCCTGCCCGACATCATCCGATTCTCGACCGTACCGACCACGGCACTATTTCCCTCAAGCTGCTCCAACGCAGACGCCACCAGCCAGGCAACCGTGCTCTTGCCGTCGGTTCCGGTAACCGCCGCGATATTGAGATGCCGTGACGGATTTCCATAATAGCGGCTGGCGATGGCTCCAAGGTGGTGTCGTACTCCTTCCACAACCAGGATATTTTCCCCTTTTCCGCCCTCCAGACTTCTCCTTTCCTCAGACAAGATGGCTGCAGCACCCCGCTCTATCGCCTCATCGATATAGTGCGCACCATGTTGTCGGCTGCCGGCAAGTGCCACAAAAAGATCTCCCGGTTCCACCTTGCGACTATCATCAACCAACCCCTTCAGTGAGACGGAGCGCATCGATTGTGGAACCACGATGATTCCATCAAGCAGGCTGCCCAGCGTCCAGTGCCTCACCTCAGACATCCTCTGCCATCTCCGGTGGAATCCCCATCATCCGCAATGTTCCCCCCATTACCTCGGAGAATACCGGTGCTGCAACCGACCCGCCGGTGTAGTACTTCCCTTTCGGCTCATCAACCACCACAACCACCACAATCTTTGGATCAACTACCGGTGCAAAACCGGCAAACAGTGCCGTGTGCCCAAACGGCTTTCCATCGGCATCGGTATAGCGCCCTCCCACCAGCTTGTCCACCGTCCCGGTCTTGCCAGCCACACGGTAACCCTCAACGCCAGCCTTACGTGCGGTCCCACCTTCCTGGGTCACCGTCTCCATCATCAACCGCAACTGCTCGGCCGTCTCTCTGGAGAAGACCTGTCGGCTTCCGTAACGCTCTTCCTCTGGCACCTGATGGAGAAAAGTCACCGGTTGCAGCAGCCCATCCTCCGCAATGGCGCTATAGGCACGTGCCAACTGCAGTGGTGTCATGTTCATTCCGTATCCATAGGAGAGTGTCGCCTGCTCCACCTTGCGCCAACGGGCATAATCACGCAGCACCCCCACGGCCTCTCCCGGAAAGTTGCTGCCGGTCTCCTCGCCAATCCCGACCTGATCCAGCACCCTCCAGAACTGTTCCGGTTCCATCATCAATGCAACCATCGCCGAGCCGATGTTACTCGACTTCTGTAACAGCCGGGCCATATCGACCTCTTTGTAGTTGTGGTTACGGAACTCCCGGATTGTCTTGCGACCAATTCGCAGTGTTCCTGGCGAGGTATCAATGACCGTCTGTGGGGTCACCACACCACTCTCCAGGGCTGCCGCCACAGTGAAGGGTTTCATCGTTGACCCCGGTTCCAACAGATCCGTCACCGCCCGGTTACGCAGCGCTCCACCTCGCCGCTGCGACAGATCATTGGGGTTGAATGATGGAAGGCTCACCATCGCCAGAATCTCACCCTGATCAGAATCCAGCACCACCACAGTGCCGGAGGCGGCATCATGTGTCTTGAGTGCTCGGTTCAGGGAGCGATAGGCGAGAAACTGAATGCGCCGATCCAGACTCAGGCGCAGCCGGTTGCCCGACTCGCCCTGCTTGATCAGATTGAGCGTTCGAATCGGCTTTCCAGCGGCATCACGCACCACACTGACCTGCTCCGGAGCACCACCGAGCCACTCATCATAGGCAGACTCCACCCCTTCCTGCCCTCTGTCCTGGCTATCGGTAAAACCAAGAAATGAGGCCATTGCCTCGCCCTCTGGATAGAACCGGCGGCTACCACGACGGAACTCGACCCCGGAAATGTCCAGCGCAGCAATCTTCTGCTGTATCTCGGGTTCAACCTGACGCTTTAGAGGGATATATCTTCGCTCGCGGTAGCGATTCAGTTTCTTATCCAGCCACCCTTTCGACTCACCCAACAGCACAGCCACCGTCTGCCTCAACTTCGGATCATCCGGAAACCGTTGAGGATTACAGCCAACGGTCACCATGGGTGTACTGAGTGCGAGAACAGCACCATTGCGATCTACGATTTCCCCTCTGCGGGCAGGTATCAGCATCTTTCCAATATGCTGGTGGCTGGCCCGATCGGTCAACCGGCTACTGACGGATTCGGGGTAGAGGTGCAGCGTAACCGCACGACTCACCACAGCCAGCAGAGAGCCTCCAAGAAGACCGAACACCACAATCTTGCGCCAAAAAGTGTCGCCCACTACCGGTCTCTTGGCCACTACTCACCCCTTACCCGTTCAACACGCTGTGGGTAGAACATCTTCAACTCTGCGCTGGCCCGCTCTTCTATCTTCGCCAGATTCCCCCACGACGCCTCCTCCAGGCGAAGGCGCCCCTGCTCCTCCAGCGCCTTTTCATACTGCCGTTGCAACCCCTGCAGCGTGATATAGAGCTGCACCTCACGGTGCTCCTGATAAATCACTCCGACTGCACTTGCAATGACCAGTAGCGCAAGTAGCGTCACCACGACACTCTGAACCAACGGTGTGGAAGATTGAAACCACTCACTACTCACGGATCACCCTCTCCGCCACCCGCATCACCGCACTCCTTGAGCGAGGATTCTGCTCAAGCTCCCGATTGGATGGAAACCGAGCCTTGCCGACTCGCTTCAACACGCCACTTCTGTCAACTGCACGCAGTGGAATTTCGGGAGGAGGCGCCCCCTCGCCACGTTCACAACGGTTGATAAAACGTTTGACCATTCGATCTTCCAGTGAATGAAAGCTGATCACTACCATCCGACCACCTCCAACCAGTACCTTCAGGGAGTCCTCAAGCAGTTTCGTCAACTCCTCCAGCTCCCGATTCACATGGATGCGAATAGCCTGAAACGAGCGTGTTGCCGGGTGCTTTTTGCTATGACCCGGTACCACTCGAGAAATCAGAGAAGCCAGCTGTTTGGTGGTCGTCAATGGAGCATCCACCCGATCATGGACAATCGCTCTGGCGATTTTCCGGGAAAGTCGCTCTTCTCCATACTCCCATAACACCTTGGCGATCTCCTGCGCACTGGCCTGGTTCAGCCAGTCGGCGGCGCTCTCCCCCTGTTGTGGGTTCATCCGCATATCCAGTGGGCCATCCTGCATGAAGCTGAAACCACGTGCTGCATTGTCCAGTTGAGGAGAGGACACCCCCAGATCAACAAGCAAGCCATCGACCGCCCCCATTTCGATGCCATATTGTCGCAACGCACCGGTCAGTGCCGAAAACGGACTCTGAATAACGGTAACCCGTGGATCACTTTCATAGCGGTTTTGTGCAACCGTGATCGCATCCGGATCACGATCCAGCAGGATGAGCCTGCCCTCTGATGTCAGCCGACGCAGGATCTCCGCACTATGGCCGCCACGACCAAAGGTGGCATCCACATAGAGTCCGTCACTGCGGATATTGAGGCCATCGATCGCCTCATCCAGCATAACGGAGTAGTGGTCACTCTGTTCAACGTCAGATGTAGACATCCTGGAGCTGTTCCAGATCATTCTCACTCAACTGCTCCTGTTGAGTAATTGCATCCCATGCAGCCTGATCCCATAACTCCAGTTTGAATCCGACACCGACGAGAACCGCCTCCTTCTCCAGATCGGCATGCAGGCACAACTCCTGATTCAACAGGATACGACCATTGCCATCCATCTCACACTCCTGGGCGCGACCAATCACATAGCGCCGCAGTGCAGTCTGTTGCTTGCCGGATAGTGCTCCAATCTTCTCTTCCACATTTTCCCACTCGTTCAGCGGGTAGATATTGAGACAGCGGGAGTGGAAATCAGGTGAAACCACTACCTTGCCTGCCGAGGACTCCAGCAGTCTGGCACGATGCTGGGCAGGGATCGAAACCCTGCCCTTGCCATCGAGCTTGACCGCCTTGTTACCCCGAAACATGGGTAGCTACATACTCTTCACATTTGAAATTTCCACGGCGCTGACTACGCTCACTCACCCCTGTCACATAGCTGATCCATGCTTCTGGGGGTTCGCTCACTTGCCGCCTTGCGGAAATTCCATCTGCTTTGAGTATACACCGGTCTCAGTTGGCCTGAGTACGCAGAAAGGCTGGAATATCGAGAAACTCTTCATCCAGCCCTGAAGGGGTCACTGCCGCCATACTGGCACTGGCTGCGGCAGGCGTAAAAGCCCCCATGGAGTGGGCACCTTCACGTTGAAAGGTTGGTCGATCCAGGTCAGCCGTCCCGGAGGTGTGGTTATAGGCAAACTGGTTGTCCGTACCGGTACGCAATGCCGCCTCTTCCACGGGCTGGGTCGCCTCCACCAGAACCGGCTTCTGACGACTGCTGCTTTCATGCTGTTTCACAGAGCTATCATTCAGTCCGGTTGCAACAACGGTAACCCGAATGGCATCACTCATATCGGGGTCAAATGCAGTACCAATCACAATGGTGGCCTCTTCAGAGGCATACTGATGTACTGCACTGCCCACGGCTTTGTACTGTCCCATCGTGAGGTCGTAACCGGAGGTGATATTGACCAACACCCCTCGTGCGCCCCGCAGATCAATATCATCCAGCAGCGGACTATGGAGTGCGGCATCTGCGGCATCTGCCGCACGATTATCTCCGGTTGCATATCCGGTTCCCATCATTGCCATCCCCATTTCAGACATCACGGTCTTTACATCCGCAAAGTCGACGTTGACCATGCCATCACGGGTAATCAGTTCTGCAATCCCTTGTACCGCTCCATGAAGCACGCCATCCGCCTCGGAGAAAGCATCTTTAAGGCTCATGTTCTCACCAAAAACGGTCATCAGCTTCTCGTTCGGAATGGTAATGATCGAGTCAACATGTTTGCGCAGCTCATCAATACCCTCCAGTGCCACGCTCATTCTCTTCTTGCCTTCCATCTCAAATGGCTTGGTCACCACGGCAACAGTCAGCACCCCCATCTCCTTGGCAATTTCGGCAACCACCGGCGCAGCACCCGTCCCTGTACCGCCCCCCATCCCTGCGGTGATAAACAGCATTTCTGTCCCTTCAATTGCATCGCGAATACGCTCACGATCCTCCAGTGCCGAGTCTCTGCCGATCGATGGCTTCGCACCCGCACCTCGTCCACGGGTGGTCTGCTGGCCGATCTGTATGACAGATCCTGCTGATGATCGGTTCAGTGCCTGTGCGTCGGTATTGGCGCAGATAAAATCGACCCCCTCAATCTCAGATGAAACCATATGCTCAAGTGCATTACCCCCTGCTCCGCCAACACCGATGACACGGATGATGGCGTTATCCGTATGAGATTCGACTACTTCTTCAAACATGATGCTCCCTCGGCTGCTGATGATGGAAAAACCCACTTTTCTCCAGAAAGTCCCACTATACTCCACTTTTTACCAACTTCAACCGAGACCACGGAAAAAAAGAGGCTTATTACCTCTGCAACGACAACAGAGATCACCAGACCATTCCTATATACACAGATATATATCAATACGTTATTTGAATCAGACAGAAAAAACCCTATTCTATACAGGGAAAGGAGAACAAATAGAGGAAATATTATTTTTCCGGGGGGATTGATGGAGAAGCTGGCCGATAAGCCGGGTTCTGTCGTGGGCAACCATTCATCTGGGATACACGTCACCATGTACCTCAAGCAACCTACCCGGGGACGAAGCGAGCCACTCCATCGTCCCCCTATTTGGTCTTGCTCCGAGCGGGGTTTACCTTGCCACAAGCAGTTACCTGCTGTGCGGTGCGCTCTTACCGCACCATTTCACCCTTACCTCTCAGCGAGAGGCGGTATCCTTTCTGCTGCACTTTCCATAGGCTTATCTCTTCGGGAAGAGTTTCACCTTCCAGGCGTTACCTGGCGCTCTGCTCTGCGGAGCCCGGACTTTCCTC
>CAYFOR010000011.1:0-47332 GCA_964344785.1 uncultured Piscirickettsiaceae bacterium | reverse complement strand
TGTTTTATGCAGTCAAATGAGTTTTTGGCCTGTAACGTTGGGACACCAGTGCTCTCAGATATTGATCAATCTGCTGACCAATGCAATCAAGTTTACCGAGGAAGGTGAAGTCAAACTGATTACCTGGAATGATGGCGAACATCTCCATTTCAAGGTTGAAGATACCGGCATTGGAATGTCACAGGAAACCCTGGAGCGGGTATTCAAACAGTATGAGCAGGCTGATGGGCTGGATTCGCACCGTTATGGTGGAACAGGATTGGGACTCTACATCTCGCTCAATCTGGCCCAAATGATGGATGGCAGCCTTGAGGCAGAGAGCCGAGAGGGTGTCGGATCAACCTTTTTACTGGTCATTCCATACCGTCAAACCAATACTCCGGCAACTACTGAAGAAGATCCATCTGAACACCCGAGGTTTACCTCACCAGTTCGCTTCTCGGGAAAGATACTGGTTGCGGAGGATACGAAGGAGCTACAAATTCTGGAAAAAAGGGTGCTTGAAGGGCTGGGGCTGACCGTTGCCATTGCAAAAGATGGGGTAGAGGCGGTATCGATGGCTCAGGATTGCTCCTATGATCTGATTCTCATGGATATGCAGATGCCAAGGAAAGATGGAATTGCTGCAACAAGAGAGCTGCGGGAAAGGCAGTGCGCTACACCCATCGTGGCATTGACCGCCAATGTAATGCAGAAACATAAGCATGCGTTTCATGAAGCGGGAATCGACGGTTTTCTGGGCAAGCCAATCGACAAGCGGGAATTGACCAGGGTTCTTGGGCATTTTCTGCTACCTGATGCCCAGGAAGGTCAGCAACAGCGGGTCAGGCTCAGAAGAAAAGAGGACCGAGGGTTGCCGGCTGGCCAACACATTGGGGTAGAACGGCGTTTCAGGGATCGTCGGAAACCGGCAGTTTCTCAGCCTGCAGTGTGTGAAGAGGTTGATAGCGAACTGATGGAAGTCTTCAGGGAGAGCAACAGTGAAAGCAGGCAACTGCTTGAGATGGCATTGCGAACAGAAGACTGGAGCAGAATCAAGGAGCTGGCGCACCCGATTAAGGGTAGTGGTACCTCATTCGGTTTCCCTCACCTGACAGAGAAGGCCAAGACGGTGTGTGATGCCTATGACACGGAACAATATGGGCAGTTACCCGCGTTGACCAAAGCGCTGATCGATGAGCTGGGGCAGGCCCTGAATCTTTAAGGCAAGGTTCATCAGCTAGGTACAGTGGTGCTGTTAAGGTATCTCAATACACCCTACAATCGACCTGATAAATACATGGTGAAATAGACGGAATATGATCGAAAAGAAAGCAGTAGCACTGATCTCGGGTGGTTTGGACTCCATGCTTGCCGTGCGGGTGCTTCAGGAGCAGGGCGTTCATGTGGAAGGAATCAACTTCTACACCGGCTTCTGTGTCGAGGGGCATACGCATGCAATCCGTAAGCGTGACCAGAAAAAGGAGAAACGCAACAATGCACTCTGGGTGGCCGAACAGCTTGGGATCAAACTCCATATCATCGATATTGTGGAAGAGTACAAGGATGTGCTGATCAATCCCAAGCATGGTTACGGAGCCAACATGAATCCTTGCCTGGACTGCAAGATCTTTATGGTGAAAAAGGCGCTGGAGTGGATTCAACAGAAGGGCTTCGACTTTATTGTCACCGGTGAGGTTGTCGGCCAACGCCCAATGTCACAGCGCAAGGACACCATGCCGGTGGTCTCTCATGAGTCCGGCGCGGATGATCTGCTGTTGAGGCCGCTCTGTGCCAAAAACCTTGCACCGACTCTGCCGGAGAGAGAGGGTTGGGTCGATCGGGAGAGGCTTTATGGTTTCAGTGGACGGAGCCGAAAACCGCAGATGGCCCTGGCTGAACAGTTCGGTTTTGAGGACTATGCCACCCCGGCAGGTGGTTGCTGTTTCCTGACGGATGAGCACTACTCGGTCAAACTGGTTGATCTGTGGAAGGCGCGCGGTAGCCGTGACTATGAGATGGATGACATCATGCTGCTGAAAGTGGGGCGTCATCTACGCCCTCGCCCCCACTTCAAAATGATTGTCTCGCGTGAAGAGGGAGAGAACAACTTCTTGCAAGGATACAAGAATCGCTATATCACCATGAGAATAACGGATTTTCCCGGTCCACTGGTGCTGATTGATGGGGATACCAGTGAAGATGATCTTGAGCTGGCTGCCCGTATCACCGCTCGTTTCGGAAAGGGGAAGGGTGCCGATGGGGTCACTGCAGAGATCACGAAGCCAGGTCAGTCTCCTTATGAGATCAGAGTGAGTCCGATGCCGGCAGCACAAATCAGGAAAGAGTGGTATATCTGATGGCCGATTACACCATCAACACTACCGGACTGCTCTGTCCTATGCCGGTGATTCGAGCACAAGACAAGGTGGAAACCCTTGAACCCGGTGACCATCTGGAGGTGATTTCATCGGATCCGGGTGCATTGAACGATATTCCCGCATGGTGCCGGATCAATGGGCACACGGTTCTGGAGAAAGGTATCGAAGGACGAGAGGTGAAGATCGTCATCGAAATAGGAGGGTGAAGAAAAATCACGAACGCACCATTGTGCGTCATCGTGAAATATGATCGCACAATAATAGTGCAATATCGGGTTTTAATTATCGACCATCCATATATTTTATATAAAAATCAACTGTATATAAAAAAGGCATGGTTTGTGCTATATAATCTCGCGCACAATTCAGGGGTTCCATAAGAGGGCACCTGAAAGTAATTACAGGGTGCTCCATTTGGTCGTGGAGACCCATTTTTATCCACCGAATCTTAGGGGAGTCGTTCATGTCTCAAAAAGTACTCAAACTTATCAAGGATAGTGAGGCCAAGTTTGTCGATCTACGTTTTACCGATACCAAGGGAAAGGAGCAACACGTCACCATTCCCTCTTCCGAGGTTAATGCAGCATTCTTCAAGACTGGTAAGATGTTTGATGGTTCATCCATCGAGGGTTGGAAGGGAATCAACGAGTCTGACATGATCCTGATGCCGGATGCGGATACCTCAGTAGTTGACCCATTCTATGAGGAGCCTACCGTCATCTTGCGTTGTAATATTGTTGAACCAGCTACCATGGAAGGGTACGAGCGCGATCCTCGTTCTGTTGCAGCGCGCGCAGAGGCCTACCTCAAATCTACCGGCATTGGTGACAAGGCCTTCTTTGGCCCTGAGCCGGAATTCTTCATGTTTGACGATGTCCGCTGGGGATCTGATATGAGTGGCTCTTTCGTCAAAGTAGACTCTGAAGAGGCAGACTGGAACAGCGAAAAGGTTTTTGAGGGGGGTAATATGGGCCACCGCCCCAGTGTCAAGGGCGGCTATTTCCCGGTTCCTCCGGTTGACTCATCACAGGATATCCGTACTGCCATGTCTCTGGTGATGGAAGATATGGGTCTGAAGGTCGAGGCTCACCACCATGAGGTAGCTACCTCCAACCAGAATGAGATCGCAACCGCATTCAACTCATTGGTGAAAAAGGCGGATGAGGTTCAGGTTCTGAAATATGTGATCCATAATGTGGCCCATGCCTATGGCAAGAGTGCCACCTTTATGCCGAAGCCGATCGTTGGTGATAACGGTACCGGCATGCATGTGCACCAGTCCATTGCCAAGGGCTCCAAGAACGTCTTCTCTGGTAACAAGTATGGCGGTCTCTCTCAGGAGGCGCTCTACTATGTGGGTGGCATTATCAAACATGCCCGTGCATTGAATGCCTTTACCAATGCATCAACCAACTCCTACAAGCGTCTGGTTCCAGGGTTTGAGGCACCGGTCATGCTGGCTTATTCAGCACGTAACCGCTCTGCATCGATTCGTATACCATTCGTACCGAGCCCGAAAGCGACCCGTATCGAGGTACGATTCCCTGATCCATCTGCAAACCCATATCTGGCGTTCTCTGCCATGTTGATGGCGGGCCTTGATGGAATTCAGAACAAGATCGATCCAGGTGAAGCAATGGATAAGGATCTCTATGATCTGCCAGCAGAAGAGGCGGCCAACATCCCGACTGTTTGTCACTCACTCGATCAGGCGCTGGAGGCACTGGATGCGGATCGTGATTTCCTCAAGCAGGGAGATGTGTTCACGGATGACTTCATCGACAGCTATATCGGGCTGAAGATGGAGGATGTTACGCGCATGAGGATGACTACTCACCCGATTGAGTTTGATATGTACTATAGCGTGTAACACGACATCGTACTGTTGCTGAAAACCCCTTCTGGTTCCAGAAGGGGTTTTTTATGGGAGTGGCGCACTGTTTTGGTGCGTTTTTATGACGAGAGATTTTTTTATTTTTAAATAACATGTTGTTATTTAATGATATTTATAGATCATGCTCATGGTGATGAATGGTATAGCGATTGCATTAACAACGCCATGATGGTGCGACAAGAGTCAATAGATATCACCAGGTTACGTAATCTGGTACTGGAACATACAACCGTTGCGATGTTGATCATTGATCGCGCAGAACAGATTGAGTACCTCAATCCTGCTGCCGAGGTGATGTTTGGTATCAGCGCCAACAAGGCGCGAGATCATAAACTGCAGGATATCGTTGAGATCGGCTGTGATATTGAAAGTGGCTTTGAGCGGGTACAGAAGAGTAATTATCCCTATACGGAGCGTGAGGTTGAACTGCGTTTTCTGAATAGCCCTTCGGCCATCGTGGACTGCTCACTGGTGCTGTTGGGAGAGTGTATTCTGATTGAGCTGAACCCGATCGGACAGCATCTGCGTATTCAACATGAAGAGCGGCTGCTGCATGAGTCAAAGGCATCCAGTGACCTGTTGCGTGGGCTGGCCCATGAGATCAAGAATCCGCTGGGAGGCCTGCGTGGGGCAGCGCAATTGCTGGAGAGCGAGTTGGCTGATCCGGCTCTCAAGGAGTACACGGATGTGATCATTGGTGAGGCGGACCGCCTACAGTCCCTGCTGGATCGGATGCTGGGGCCGAACCGTCCTCCCCAGATGGAAGAGACCAATATCCACGAAGTGCTGGAGCGGGTGCGTACCTTGGTTCTGGCAGAGGCAGGCAGTGATAACCTTGCCGTAAAGAGAGACTATGACCCGAGTATTCCCTCATTTCCAGCAGATCGTGATCTGATGATTCAGGCACTGCTCAATATTGCGCGTAATGCGGCACAGAGTCTCAATAATCATGGGGAGATTCAATTAAGAAGCCGGGTACAGCGACAAGTTGCGATTGGCAACAAGCACTATCGCCTGGTCTGTAGTATTGAGATTGAAGACAATGGTCCGGGGATCTCGAAAGAGCTGCAACATACCCTGTTTCTCCCAATGGTGACCAGCCGTGCAGATGGTACCGGGCTTGGACTTTCAATCGCACAGTCGATCGTGCAGCGACAGGGAGGGGTTATCGAATGTCACTCCAAGCCGGGCAAAACGATCTTTACCATATTGATCCCGTTGGAGGGTGGAGCGTGACTGAGATACAAGGGAATAACGGCGATATCTGGATTATTGATGATGATCGCTCAATCCGCTGGGTGCTTGAGAGAGCACTTCAGAAAGCGGGGATGGCAGTGGTCAGCTTCAGTGATGGTGCGACCATTCTCAACCGTCTGGAGAGTGAGTCACCGGATGTCATCATCAGTGATATCCGTATGCCGGGGATGGATGGACTGACCCTGTTGAAAGAGATCGGGGCGCGCAGGCCCGATCTTCCGGTGATCATCATGACGGCCCACTCCGATATGGATAGCGCGGTATCTGCCTATGAGGGCGGGGCATTCGAGTATCTGCCCAAGCCGTTTGATATCGAAGAGGCCATCACCCTGGCACGACGTGCGGTCGAACAGGTAAGAAGCAAACGTAACCGGAGGCGTGAGGGAGAAAGGCGTGACAGCACCGATATTATCGGTGAGTCTCCGGCCATGCAGGAGGTGTTCCGTGCGGTTGGAAGGCTTGCGCACTCCAATATGACCGTATTGATCAATGGTGAATCGGGTACAGGAAAAGAGCGGGTGGCACAGGCACTGCACCGCCACAGCCCTCGCTCAGAGCACCCCTTTCTGGCGCTCAACATGGCTGCAATTCCAAGGGAGTTGATGGACTCCGAGCTGTTTGGCCATGAGAAGGGCGCCTTTACCGGTGCGGTGACCTCGCGTCAGGGACGTTTTCAACAGGCAGATGGAGGTACCCTTTTTCTGGATGAGATTGGGGATATGCCACTGGAGACCCAGACCCGATTGTTGCGGGTGCTTTCGGAAGGCGAGTTCTATCAGGTGGGTGGTCATGCACCGATTCATGTCGATGTCAGAATCATTGCAGCAACCCATCAGAACCTGGAAGCACTGGTTGATGCGGGAGAGTTTCGTGAGGATCTCTATCACCGTTTGAACGTGATACGGATACACGTACCCAGATTGTCTGAACGTAGAGAAGATGTCCCCTTGCTGGCGAACCATTTTCTGCACCTTGCAGCCAAGGAGCTGGAGGTTGAGGAGAAGGAGTTGCTGCCGGATACCGTCAAGTATCTGACCGCTTTACCGTGGAAAGGAAATGTACGGCAACTGGAGAATACCTGTCGCTGGATTACGGTGATGGCCCCGACCCGAAAGGTACAGATTGAAGATTTGCCGATTGAGTTGAGAAATGATGAAACTTCTACCTGTGAAAGTTGGGAACTGGCGTTGGAGCAGTGGATACGTCAACATCTCAGTCGTAATGAGGAGGGGCTGCTAGACCAGGTGGTGCCAACCATGGAGCGTATTCTGATGCAGGCTGCGCTGGAGCATACTGCAGGGAAACGGCAGGAGGCGGCAAGGCTATTGGGTTGGGGCAGAAATACCCTGACCCGGAAGCTCAAAGAGTTGGGTGAGCCCGAGTCTGAAGGGTAAAAAAGCCCTTGGTATGGTATACTCGGGCGCACTTGGACCAAGCAGGTGCAGCCGCCAGCCATGCAATGTAAACCATCTAGGATCGGTATTCGGAATATCGTCACTCTGACGATGTTCTCCGTGTTGGCGTCTGGCTGTGTGTCGCAGCAATCTGCGTCGATGAAATACAGAGGAGTGCAGGGTCCGGTCGAAGTGGTTGAGATTGAGGCAGCGCCTGAAGAGAAGGTGACCACCAGGCGGTTGATTACAGAGCGGAGAATAGAGCCTGCCGCAAAAGTAGTGAAGGTCGTGGTGCAGAAGAAGCATTCACCAGCAGCTTATCACTCAAAGTGGGTGGTCAAAAGTGGTCGAATCCAGAATACGTTCTCGCAAGCGGCACAGTCAGCCGGAATACCATCCAAACATATCCACCAGTTGGAGAGCCTGTTTGCCGAACAGATTGATTTTCGTCGTGACATCCGCAAGGGAGATCGATTTACCGTCATTTTGAAACCGGGTCATGGTGGTTCACTGCGTGACGGTACGGTGATGGCGGCCGAATTGAGCAGTCGGGGGAAAGTGGCCCGGATGATACGGCATACGGATCGCCAGGGCGTAACACGCTACCACAATGGTCGTGGAGAACCGCTCGGCGCGGACTTCCTGCGCTATCCAGTCAGCAAGCCAAAGATCAGTTCACACTTTACCATGCGTCGTTTTCATCCTGTATTGAAGGTTCATCGGCCCCATCGAGGTACCGATTTCAAAGCGGCAAAGGGGACACCGGTATTTGCAACCGCAGATGGTGTAGTCAAAGGACGTGAAAAACAGCACGGTTATGGCAATGTGGTCTTTCTGCAGCACCTGGGTGGGAAATACACCACAGTCTATGCACATCTTTCACGTTTTGCCAAATGGGTAAAGCCGGGCAAGCGGGTGAATCAGGGAGATATCATCGGCTATGTAGGCAGTACCGGACTCTCCACTGGCCCCCATCTGCACTATGAATTGCGTCGTGGCGACAAGTATCTCGATGCGATGAAGGTGGCGTTACCAAGAAAGCAGGCACTGAGTGCGGCAGAACGTAAATATTTCTATCAGTCCACTGCTGCATTGCGGCGGGCGTTGTTGACAGAGAAGAGTGGCGGTCAGATCGCCTTGATAAACAAATAGTACGGTTGTGGTTGACCGTCAACAGATTGAATCCCTCTTCAGATTCAGCACATTTGTCGAGAAGAGCTGCCAGCAAGATCCGAAGCTGGTCGATTGGCTGCAGCAGCCTGCACTGCTGGAGCAGCAGAGAACAGAGGAAGCGTATCGGGAACGATTAAGCGGCCTGCTCAGTAAAGTGAGGAACGACCCGCAACTTGACACAATCCTGCGGAAATTTCGTCGCCAGGAGATGGTACGGATTGCACTGCGTGATCTGGGGGGATGGGGGGATTACCACACTACCGTTGCAGAGCTGTCTGCATTGGCCGATGTCTGTCTCTCCGAGACACTGGATATCCTCTACCGCTGGCAGTGTAGTGAAGAGGGCACACCTAAAGGTGAGCTGAGTGGTCGTCCACAGCAGATGGTGGTGGTGGCGATGGGCAAACTGGGTGCTCATGAACTCAATTTCTCCTCCGATATTGATCTGATTTTTGCCTATCCGGAAGAGGGGGAGACCCGGGGGCGACGTCCCTGGATATCCAACCATGAATTTTTTACCAACCTGGGACGACGGTTGATCCGTGCGATCGGGGCGAATCAGGCGGAAGGTTTTGTGTTTCGGGTCGACATGCGACTACGTCCATTTGGCGAGTCCGGGGCGCTGGTCTCTTCATTTGCAGCGATGGAGGACTACTATCAACTGCATGGCAGAAGTTGGGAACGGTACGCCTGGATCAAGGGGCGTGTGGTGGCTGGAGACCAGACTGCCGGCAAGGAGTTGATGGAGATATTGCGCCCCTTCGTCTATCGGCGTTACTTCGATTACAGTGCATTTGAGTCGCTACGCGAGATGAAGCGGATGATTGTGCGCCAGGTGCGTAAAAAGGGTGTGGAAGATGATGTCAAATTGGGGCCAGGTGGAATCCGTGAGATTGAATTCATCGGACAGGCATTTCAGTTGGTACGGGGGGGGGCAGAGGCGGGATTGCAGATTCGCCCCATACTCAAGGTCTTGCCGCTATTGCGAGATCGTGGCGAAATTTCGGAAGAAGAGTATCAATTGCTGACTGATGCCTACATTTTTCTGAGAAATACCGAGCATCGAATTCAGCAGTATGAGGACCGTCAGACGCAGCGGCTACCGGATACGGATCTGCGCAGGCAATTGCTTGCCGAATCGATGGGGTATGAAACATGGGATCAATTTCATGATCGGCTGAGTCAATACCGTGATGCAGTTCAGCACCGTTTTGAGCAGCTATTCTCCATGGAAGATGAGAAGGCGGAGCATGATGATCGCCCTTTTCAGCAGATCTGGGAGCAGATCAGTGATGGCGAAACACCGGTAGCACTGGAAAGATGGTTCGAGGACCGGGAGCTGATTACCAGCCGATTAATGCATCTGGCAGAATCAAATAGTATGCAGTCCATGAGCCGTGAGGGGCAGCAGCGTCTGCATCGTCTGATGCCGCTACTGATTGAGACCGCCAGCCAACTGGAGCAGAGTGATGAGAGCCTGTTGTGGGCGATACGGCTGATTGAGGCCATCGGTCGTCGTTCGGTCTATTTCTCGATGTTGGCAGAGAATCGTGCCTCATTGGAGCATCTGCTGACCCTGATCCAGAAAAGTAGCTGGATTGCCGAGCAATTGGCGCAGATGCCGATGATGCTGGAAGATCTGATGGATGTGCGTAATATCGTGATGCCGAGTGGCCCGGCACCGTTGTTGAATGAGCTGGCATTGCATGCTGGGCGCATTGATGAAGAGGATCTTGAGCAGCAGATGGAGCTGATGCGCCACTTCCAGCGTCGCAATATTCTCAAGGTTGCGGCAGTGGATGTGATGGACAAGTTGCCGGTAATGAAGGTGAGTGATGCACTGACATGGATTTCCGAGTCGCTGGTGGCACACAGCTTTCGACTCTGCTGGAACGAGATGACACGGCGTATGGGACAGCCCCGAAAACGCTCCGAGACAGTTGATAACCCTGGGTTTGTGGCCATTGGATACGGCAAGATGGGGGGGCTGGAGTTGGGCTATGGTTCTGATCTTGATATGGTCTTTCTGCACGATAGCGCACCGGCGACCCCCTTCAGTCGCAAGCAGAACCCGGCCAGTCGCCGGGAGTTCTATGTGCGGCTGGGACAGCGGATGATTCATCTGATGACCACTCGCACCTTCAGTGGGCGGCTCTATGAGATCGATTCACGGCTGCGTCCCAATGGCAACTCCGGCATACTGGTCTCGGACCTGGAGGGTTTCAGAACCTATCAGTTGGAGGAGGCGTGGACCTGGGAACATCAGGCGTTGATTCGTGCACGTGTTGTCTTTGGTGGTATGGCAGCGACAACCCACTTTGAGGCGATACGGCATGAGGTTCTCACGCTGCCACGTGACCCGGATACGCTGCGTACAGAGGTGGTGGAGATGCGCGAAAAGATGCGTGAGTCACTGGGACGGTGTAAAGACGGAGAGATCCACCTGAAGCAGATGAGAGGCGGCATGGTGGATGTCGAGTTTATCGTTCAGTATCTGGTATTGCGCTGGGCGGCTGATTTTCCATCACTCACCCAGTGGACCGATAATGTACGACTGCTGGAATCTCTGGTCAAAGAGAAGCGGCTGAGCCGGCGGGATGGCGCAATACTGGTACAGAACTATCGTCAGTTCCGCCGACGCTCCTACCATCTCTTTCTGAAAAATCGTCCATCGACTGTTTCGGATCAGGAATTTGTAGAGGAGCGCCGACAGGTGGCCGAGATCTGGCAGCGGGTAATGTCTGGCGCTCCATAGAAATTGTATGGATCCAAGTGATGAGTGAGATCTATATAGGGTTAATCTCCGGTACCAGTGTCGATGCCGTCGATGCCGTGGTGGCCGATTTTGAACCATTTCCCCCACGTCTGGTGGCAAGCCACTCACAACCAATTGAACCATCGTTGAAGCAGCGCATCCTCGATCTCTGCAACTCAGGCAACAATGAGATCGAACGCATGGGACGACTCGATAGGGAATTAGGTCATGTCTTTGCAGAGGCCGCCATTGCGGTAGCAAAGAGAGGTGGAGTGAGGCTGGAGCAGATCTCCGCGATCGGCAGCCATGGACAGACCATCCGCCATGAACCAGAGGTGGCTTATCCGTTTACCTTGCAGATTGGAGATCCCAACACCATCGTCCAACAGACCGGCATCATAACAGTAGCCGATTTTCGGCGCCGCGATCTGGCCGTTGGTGGACAGGGTGCCCCACTGGCGCCAGCCTACCACCGCTGGATGTTGCAGGGGCGTGCGGGTGTCGTGGTCAATATTGGTGGTATGTCGAATGTGACGCTGCTACCGATTAACAGTGAGGAGCCCGTTGTCGGTTTTGATACAGGCCCCGGCAATGTACTGCTTGATGACTGGATGTTTCGTACAGAGGGTGAGACATTTGATTGTGATGGTGCCTTTGCTCGTAGTGGCAGGGTGGTGGAACCGTTGCTGGAGCTGCTGCGTAGTGATCCGTTTTTCTCACTGCAACCCCCGAAAAGCACCGGGCGGGAGACCTTCAATCGGGCTTGGTTTGACCAGCGCTATCAGCAGATCGGACAGCAACGCCCGGAAGATGTTGCGGCTACACTGGTGGAACTGACCGCATCAACCATTGCCGATGCAATCCATGACTGTGCAGCGCAGTCACTTTGGGTCTGTGGAGGCGGAGCCCATAATCGCTATTTACTGGAACGACTCTCGGCCCATCTTTCTGGGTGGGAGGTGGATACCTCGGCTACCATCGGTATGGAGCCGGACTGGGTGGAAGCGATGGCATTTGCCTGGCTGGCGAGAGAGACCCTGAGTGGCAGAACGGGCAATCTTCCCGAAGTTACCGGGGCTGATCGACCCGTGATTCTTGGGGCAATCTATCCCGCCTAACAGCTTGACTTTTTAGACTTGCATTCCATCTTCGGATACACTTCAACTCCATATCAGGCTGTTCAATCGACACAGAGACTTCCATGAAAACAAAAGCACGTGACTTACTCATTCTTCTTACCGGCCTACTTCTCGGTATCTCTCTCGCGGTGGAGCGTTCAGTGCATGCAAGCAAGGAGGAGGGGGCCGAGGTCCCGTTGCCGCTGGATGAGTTGAGGGCATTCAGTCAGGTCTACAGTGAGATCAGGAAGAAGTATGTTGAGGAGGTGAGTGGCCAGGATCTGCTCAATAATGCGATCAAGGGGATGGTAAGCAGTCTGGACCCCCACTCCGGTTACCTGCTGCCGGAGGCCCACGATGAGTTGCAGGTCAGTACCAAGGGTGAGTTTGGTGGGCTTGGCATTGAGGTGGGGATGGAAGATGGCTTCGTCAAGGTGATCTCACCCATTGACGATACCCCGGCACAGCGAGCAGGAATGCAGGCAGGAGATCTGATTATCCGTATTGACGGTACGGCCGTTCAGGGGATGACACTGAGCGAGGCGGTTAAATTGATGCGCGGTAAGGTCGGGACCAAGATCGAATTGACCGTGGTGCGCAAGGGAGAGGATCAGGCGCTGACGATCAATATCATTCGTGATGTGATCCGTATTCGAAGTGTCAAGAGCCGCATGCTGGAGGATGGTTTCGGCTACATCCGTATCAGCCAGTTTCAGGTCCATACCGGTGAGAATATGGAGGCGATGATCGAACAGTTGATTGACGAGGATAATGACGGCAAGCCGCTGAAAGGGCTGGTACTGGATCTGCGCAACAACCCGGGCGGTGTATTGAGTGCGGCAGTCAGTGTGTCGGATGCATTCCTGAAAGAGGGGTTGGTGGTCTATACCGATGGGCGTATAGCAGACTCCTCCGTCAAGTACCATGCCGACTCGGATGACATCCTGGACGGTGCTCCGTTGGTGGTTTTGGTGAACAATGGTTCCGCATCCGCATCCGAGATTGTATCCGGTGCATTGCAGGATCATAAACGTGCAGTGATCCTGGGCTCACGCACCTTTGGTAAAGGGTCGGTTCAGACCATCATGCCGATGCGTGATGGGGCGGCATTGAAGCTGACCACAGCCCGTTACTACACACCTTCAGGACGTTCGATTCAGGCCGAAGGGGTAACCCCCGATATCATTCTGACGGATCTCAAGCTGGAGAAGAGTGAAGATGAACCAAAGAACCACAGAGTGTCCGAGCGTGACCTCAGTGGACATCTGAGCAATGGCAATGGAGAGGAGCATTCGGATAAACAGGATGGTGAGGATAAGGGAGAAAAGGACAAGGAGAAAGTGGAGAAAAACCTGGCTCAGGAGGACTTTGTGCTGTTCGAGGCACTCAACATGCTGAAGGGGTTGCACCTGATTCATGCAGCCAAGGCAGACTGATCCGGTGGTGGAGGTGAACCGACCATCGGTATTGATCCCTCTGGCAGAGGGGTTTGAAGAGCTGGAGGCGATTACCATCATCGATCTGCTGCGACGTGCCGAAATCAGCGTAGTGGTAGCCGGATTGGTGGATGGTCCGATCCGGGCCAGTCGCAAGACCGTACACATTGCCGATATGACACTCGATCAGGCGCTGGAACAGAGCTACGATATGGTGGTTCTGCCTGGTGGTCTTCCCGGTGCCGACCATCTGAATGCAGACCCGCGCATCCGTCGGTTGATTCAGCAGATGGCTGTTGAAGAGAAGTATACGGCAGCCATCTGTGCTGCACCGAAAGTGCTGGTTGATGCAGGAATATTGAGTGGGAAGGAGGCGACCGGTTATCCCGGTGTACTGCAACCGAGTGATGCGATTGTGGTTGAAGATGCCGATGTGGTTGTTGATGGCAAGGTGGTTACCTCCAGAGGGCCTGGGACAGCAATGGATTTTGCGCTGGAGCTGATTGAGCTGCTACTGGGAGAAGAGCAGCGCAGACAGGTTGAAGACCCACTGGTCCGCAGTTAATTTTGCAGTTCAATCGGACTGCTGTATACGTTTCGAGAAAGGACTCTTCAGTTGAAACAGACCGTACAATTGCTGGTTGAGGCAGCACTGACACAGTTGCAGTCAGATGGGGTACTTGAGCTAACAGGACTCCCCGACATCATGGTAGAGCGTACCCGTGATACCGCGCATGGGGATTTCGCTACCAATGTTGCGATGGTGTTGGCCAAGCAGGCCAGGCGCAACCCACGCGAACTGGCACAATTGATGGTTGGACGCTTCCCGGAAAGTGCTCAGGTGGAGCGGTGCGAGATTGCGGGTCCGGGTTTCATCAACTTCTTTCTCTCTGATCAGGCCTACCGGGATCTGGTGGCGCAGGTGCTGGAGGAGGAGACCTCTTACGGTCTGAGCAGGATCGGTGCTGGAGAAAAGGTATTGATGGAGTATGTTTCGGCCAATCCGACCGGGCCGCTCCATGTTGGTCACGGACGTGGTGCCGCCTATGGCGCTGCAACGGCATCCCTGTTGAAGGCGGCAGGTTATCAGGTACATCGAGAGTACTATGTCAATGATGCAGGACGGCAGATGGATATCCTGGCTGCCAGTGTCTGGCTGCGTTATCTCGATCTTTGTGGAGAGGAGATTGTATTTCCCAGCAATGGCTATCAGGGAGACTATATCTGGGATATTGCCGCTACACTCCATCGACAACAACAGGAGGGTTATCGCCACCCGGCTGTAGAGGTGATGATGGATGTACCGGAGGATGAGCCTGTCGGTGGAGATAAAGAGGCCCATATCGACGGTATCATCGCGCAGGCAAAACGGTTACTGGGAGAAGAGCAATACAACCAGATTCATCAGGCGGCACTCGATGCAATTCTTGGGGATATCCGTCAGGATCTCGCCGAGTTTGGCGTAGAGTATGATGAGTGGTTTTCCGAGCGTTCATTGATGCATGATGGCACAGTGGACCAAGCCATCGAGAAACTGCGTCAGTCCGGTGATATCTATGAAGATAACGGTGCATTATGGTTCCGTTCAACCGATTATGGTGATGAGAAAGACCGTGTGGTGGTACGTGACAATGGTCTGAAGACCTACTTCGCTTCAGACATTGCCTATCACATGAACAAGTTGCAGCGCGGGTATCCGAAGATGATCGATATCTGGGGTGCAGATCATCACGGTTATGTGCCACGGGTGCACGCTGCGCTTTCGGCCATGGGTGAACAGCCGGATTCGCTGGAGGTACTGCTGGTCCAGTTTGCCTCACTCTATCGGGGTGGTGAGAAGGTACAGATGTCGACCCGAAGCGGCTCATTTGTCACACTGCGTGAGCTGCGGGATGAGGTAGGAAGCGATGCCGCCCGTTTCTTTTATGTGATGCGCAAGAGTGAGCAGCACATGGACTTTGACCTCGATCTGGCCCGCTCTCAGTCCTCCGATAATCCGGTCTACTATATCCAGTATGCCCATGCACGCATCCATAGTGTGATGCGGCAACTGGCCGACAAGGGATTTGAGTGGGATCGTGAAGAGGGGGTGCGGTCTCTTGGTCTGTTGGTGGAACCCCATGAGAAATCATTGATGGTCGTCATCTCCCGCTATCCCGAGGTGATTGAGAGCGCTGCGCGTGAGCGCGAACCGCATCAGTTGGCACACTATCTGAGGGAACTTGCCCATGAGCTGCATACCTACTACAACAGCCACCAGTTTATTGTTGAAAACCAGCCGCTGAGAAATGGGCGATTGACCCTGATCAATGCCACGCGACAGGTCATTCTGAATGGGCTCATCATTCTCGGTGTCTCTGCACCTGAGGAGATGTGATGATAGGGGGGCGAGCGGGGGCGGGTTACCTTTCAGGAGGAGGGTTACTGTTTCTGGTGGTTGCAGCAGTTGGGCTTTTCAGTGGTTATCTTTACTGGTTGAAAAATAGTGGTATTGAGGTTGAAAAGGCCGTACAGCAGGCGCTGAAAGAGAAAAAGTCGTCCTCTACAAAGAGTAAGGAGGGTGGAGACAGTCGAGAGGATCAATTCCATTTTGATTTTTTTTCAATGTTGCCGGAGGAGGAGTATGTCGGTATCGAAGAGCGCAAGCCGGAAGCAGCGACCTCCAGCAAAGCGAAGCAAGGCACCACTTCCTCATCTACAGCCGACAGAGCCAAACGTGCAGCGGTCTCAAAGAGTGTTACTGGAGGGCACTATCTGATTCAGATGGGGGCCTTTCGTAGCCGTAAGGCAGCCGACCAGCACAAGGCGGAGCTGATTCTGATGGGGATTTCAAATGTTCAGATTCACTCGGTCAAGGATGCGAAAGGGGCCATTCACCGAGTCAATGTGGGACCGTTCCAGAGTTTTTCAAGTGCTGAGCACCAGCAGGCATTGTTGAAGGATGCAGGCTATAACTCCTTTCTCAAAAAGTACAAACCTGCCTCACGCTAAATAGATATATTTTAATAACAAGTTAATTTAATTCTGTTTTTTTGAGATTCTATCTGTCCTGAGACGTTCCCGTGTATCAAAAAACCGTCTCGCTGAAAGTGTGATGGCCGTCATCACACCAAGACCTGTTCCGCCTGCGATGAGAAAAAGGATGAGAATCTGGTATTTCACAGCCTCAATCGGAGGTGCACCGGCCAGGATCTGACCGGTCATCATACCGGGCAGGCTGATCACGCCGGCGGCGGCCATTGCATTGAGTATGGGGACCATGCCGGTACGAACGGCATCGTCCCGAAGTGTCTCAATGGCACGCTCCGATGAGAACCCCATGGCCAATTTGGCCTCAATGATCTTTTGCTGTTCACAGACCGAACTGGTGAGCCGGTCCATGCCGAGGGCAATACCGTTCATGGTATTGCCAAGCAGCATCCCCAACAGGGGAATCGCATACTGTGGGTGATACCAGGGGTCATATTCGATAATGACCAGCAGCGCAAATAGTGAGGTCACCATCGAAGAGAGAAACATCGCACTGGTCGCCGTGAAGTAACCCCAACCACCAACCAGTCGACGTTGCTGCCGCTGTTGGATCTCCCTGCCGGCCAGAAGCACCATCAACATCGACAGCAATCCCACCCATATGAGGTCGGCATGGGAGAACAAGGTCTGCAGTACCAGGCCGACAGCCAACAGTTGCAGCGATGAGCGCACAGCAAGATAGAGAATCTTGCGTTCCAGTCCTGCATGACTTCGTTTTGACAGATAGGCGACCAACAGCAGCATCAGACTGCTTAACAGCAGGTCAGTGGTGCTCAATTCAATCATGTTACAGTGGAGAGGCGGCCCTGATCAAAATGGTAGTGCTGGTGGCAGATCCGCTGCAGCTGATCAGGATCATGGCTGACCCAAAGTATGGCAGCCTGCTCCTGTTGTCGATAATCGGAAATCAACCGTTCCATGCGATGGGTGTTTTCACTGTCCAGACTTGCAGTGGGCTCATCCAGTAGCAGTACGTCCGGTCTCTGCTGCAGATGACGGACGATGGCCAGACGCTGTTTTTCGCCGGTTGAGAGCCGGCTGACTTCCCGTTGCAGGATATCCTGTGAGAAACCTGCTCTTTCTATCCAGGCAGTTATATCGGAGTGATTGTCACCATGGAAATGTTCCAGTACCGTTGTCTCCCACCAACTGCTCTCTGTCGGGATATAAGAGACTCGACTACGCCATAGGTTCGGTATATGGTCGGTCTGAAGTACACCATCCAGCGATATCTCACCCTCATGGGGGTCAAGATCGGCAATGGCACGCAATAGCAGGCTCTTTCCAGCCCCGGATGGACCGCTGATGCCACAAAGCGAACCCCGTTCTATGGCAAGATCAAGTGGTCCGACATGGTGCGTAGAGACCCGACTCAGTGAAAGACCTTGCATCAAGCACCACTGCCGTGGCACAGAAGAGTTGGACAAGTTCGAAAACGACCATCTCTCTGCTGATCAGCCATGCACAATTCAAGATGGATCGTAGTGGATCTATTTTTTCAGGCCAGCCTGAATTTTCTCCAGCCGATTGGCATGATACTCGGCGGCAGAGTCGCTGGTATCTTCATCAAGATATGCCTTGTGAGTCTCTTTCTGGCTATGTGATGATGATTGATCACAGACAGTCAGCATCAGTACGGTTAGCAGCGCGTATGCCAGCAAAGAGGTGTTGGTCAGCAATCTTTTCATCTAACGGGCTCCTGCAATATCAATGGTCGATCATTGTTCTGATTCCGGCCCTATTCTATACATATATATTAACGGAGGTGACAGAAAAAATAGAACCGGTCCAGTATGTTGGATAAGGGCTTGTTTCAGAATTGAACCTTGCATAAAGTCCAATCCTATCCAGAGTGTTTGAGTGAGACTGATTGATGTCGCTGGCAGCAGCATATAGCCGTGTACTGCAGGGAATGAATGCCCCCGAGGTGGTAGTTGAGGTGATGTTGAGCAATGGTCTGCCCGGAATCTCAATTATCGGGTTGCCCGAGGCCGCAGTCAGAGAGGCCAAGGATCGGGTGCGTGGGGCACTGATCAGTGCGGGTTACAAGCTTCCGCAGCGCAAGGTGACGATCAATCTGGCACCGGCCGATCTTCCAAAAAGCAGTTCAAGGCTTGATCTGCCCATTGCCATTGGCATCCTGGCTGCATCAGGGCAGATCGATGCTTCCTTGCTGGATGGGTATGACTGGATTGGTGAGCTGGCGCTGGATGGAACCATTCGTCCGGTTCATGGTGTTTTGCCGATTGCATTAAAAACCCGTGACCAGGGGCGGCGGTTGGTCCTGCCGGAGAAGAATGCGGAGGAGGCTGCCCATGTAACCGGTCTGGAGATGTTTCCGGTACGTACCTTGTCGGAGCTGGTTGCGCATCTGCTAAATGGGCCATTGCCTGCAGTAGAGATAGAAAAGGGTGGCAGTGATCAGATGGAGGTGATGGGTTATCCCGATCTGGCCCAGATCAAGGGTCAGCCGGTGGCGAAGAGAGCGCTGGAGATCACCGCTGCGGGTGGACATAATCTGCTGATGAGCGGGCCACCGGGTACCGGCAAGACACTGCTTGCATCGGCACTGCCGGGAATCCTGCCGAGAATGAGTGAGCAAGAGGCGTTGGAGAGTGCAGCAGTCCATTCGATCAGTACAGCAGAGTTTGATCCGATGGGCTGGAGAAGAAGGGTGATGCGCACGCCACACCATACCGCTTCTGCAGCCTCTCTGGTGGGGGGAGGAAGTCAGCCCAGGCCGGGAGAGGTCTCGCTTTCACACCATGGTGTGCTGTTTCTGGATGAGCTGCCCGAATTTTCCAGAAATGTATTGGAAGTTCTGCGTGAACCGATGGAATCTGGTCGGATCACCATCTCCCGTGCATCGGCTCAGCTTGAGTTTCCGGCACGTTTTCAGCTGGTGGCGGCCATGAACCCCTGTCCTTGCGGCTATCATGGAGACTATTCGGCGGCATGCCGCTGCAGTGCAGAGCAGATTCAGCGCTATCGATACAAGATCTCTGGTCCACTACTGGACCGGATTGATCTGCAGATTGAGGTTGCCCGTATTCCGCCTGAAGTATTGACATCCACAGCCTTGTCGGCTGAACCGAGCAGAGCGGTACGGGAACGGGTGGAGCAGGCCAGAGAGATACAAGTGGCGCGTCAGGGAGAGCCAAACGGACAACTGGAGGGTAACCTGCTTGAGCGGTACTGTGCGCTGGATACAGAGGGTAAACAGTTTGTTACCGCTGCGATTGCCTCACTGGGGCTGTCAGCCAGAGCCTACCACCGTGTACTGCGGGTTGCGAGAACGGTTGCCGATCTTGCCGGGGTGGACTCGATTACCATCGACCATCTGTCGGAGGCGATCTCATTTCGCAAGATTGATCGGGTGATCTAGGAGGCTGTCCGAGAATAGAGGACCTACTGAAAATCCCATAAAGACCATCATCTGAGCTTATTGAACTCGTTAAATAGATCCACTATTCGCCTCTTTTAATAAGCCCACCTTATAGCCTTTCTGTGATTTTCGCTACGGCTTCTATTCTCGGACAGCCTCCTAGCGGCAGGTTGGGTAGACAGTGCCCGCTAACAACCAAGATACTCGTTTTTCAACCGTACATAGTGCCCGGCCGAGGCCTTGAGCCACGCAATCTCATCCTGGCTGAGTGCCCTTGCACGAGATACCGGTGCACCGCGCCACAGAAATCCCCCCTCAAGCCGTTTGCCAGGTGGAACGAGACTGCCTGCGGCAAGCAGTACCTCATCTTCCAGAACGGCCCCATCCAGCACGGTTGCGCCCATGCCGACCAGACAGCGGTCCCCAACCGTACAGGCGTGGAGAATGGCGCCATGGCCGACCGTGACCTCATCACCGATGAGCAGTGGGTAACCCTGCTCCACCTTCTCTGTCGGGCGGGCGACATGCAGTACACTGTTATCCTGAATATTGGTCCGCTCTCCAATCACGATGTAGTTGACATCCCCGCGCACGGCGACCAGCGGCCAGATAGAGCTGTCGCTGCCGACTGTGGTGCGTCCGATCACCTGTGCCGATGGGTCGATATAGACAGAGTCATCGAACTCCGGACTCCAGTTGCGATATGGGCGAATGTTGTTCATTGGGGTTGTCCAACAGAGGGTTAAGGTTCATAGTGTACCGAAATTCGGTCACTATAGATGGTAATGGAATGAGCAGAGAGAACCCGTTGCTGCAGATGGAGGGGCTGCCCCCTTTTTCACAGATCCGGCCCGAGCAGGTGGTCCCTGCCATTCAAGCCCTGCTGGAGCAGAATCGCGAGACGGTGGATCAGTTACTGGGTCGGAATGATTCATTTGACTGGCAGGGATTGGTGCAACCGCTGGAGGAGATAGAGGACCGGCTGGAGCAGGTCTGGTCTCCGGTGAGCCATCTCAATTCGGTCATGAATAATCCGGAGCTGCGTGAGGCCTACAACGAGTGTCTGCCACTGTTGTCGGATTATGCGACAGAGATGGGGCAACATCAGGGATTGCATGATGCCTTCCGTCAGATTGCGGATAGTGAACAGTACCGAATGCTGGAGCCTTCGCAAAAGAAGATCATTGAAAATGCACTGCGCGATTTTCGGCTCTCGGGAATCGATCTGCCGCAGGAGAAACAGCAGCGTTTCCGTGAGATCAGCCAACGGCTCTCTACACTGACAGCCAGATTTGGTGAAAATGTACTGGATGCGACCAACCGCTGGGAGAAGCTGATTATCGATGAATCAAGGCTGGCCGGACTGCCCGACTCTTCACTGGCAATGGCAAGGCAGACCGCCCAGGCCCGTGAGCGGGAGGGGTGGCTGTTCAATCTGGAGTTTCCTTCCTATATCGCGGTACTGACCTATGCTGATGATCGAAAACTGCGTGAGGAACTCTATGAGGCCTACGTCACACGTGCCTCGGATCAGGGACCGCATGATCAGGAGCTGGATAATACCGGAGTGATGGAGGAGATCATGCAGTTGCGTCATGAGAAGGCACAACTGCTGGGGATGAAAAACTACGCCGAGTATTCACTGACGACCAAGATGGCCGAGTCACCAGAGCAGGTGATCGCCTTTCTGGAAGATCTGGCTGTGCGATCACTGCAGGTGGCCAGAGGAGAGTTGGAGGAGTTGCGACAGTTTGCCACTGCGCTGGATGGCATTGATGAACTGCAGTCATGGGATGTTGCCTATTACTCGGAGAAACTGAAAGAGCAGCGTTTCAACATCTCACAGGAGGAGCTGAAGCCGTGGTTCCCGGTTGATCGGGTGCTGGAGGGGATGTTTGAGGTTGTGCAACGGCTCTATGGCATTGCCATTGAACGGCAGAGTGGTGTGGACCTTTGGCATCCGGATGTTCGATTCTTTACCATCCGGGATCAACAGGGTGGATCGCGTGGACAGTTCTACGTCGACCTGTATGCTCGCCCCAACAAACGTGGTGGTGCCTGGATGGATGACTGCATCACCCGGCGCAGAATGGAGGATGGAGTACAGATACCGGTGGCCTATCTGGTCTGTAACTTCACCCCACCGATCGGGAACGACCCTGCGCTGTTGACCCACGATGAGGTGCTGACCTTGTTCCATGAGTTTGGTCATGGGCTGCACCATCTGCTGACACAGGTTGATTTCCCCAGTATTGCCGGAATTGGTGGCGTACCGTGGGATGCCGTTGAGCTACCGAGTCAGTTCATGGAGAACTGGTGCTGGCAGGAGGGGGCATTGCCGCTCTTTTCAGCGCACTATCAGAGTGAAGAGCCACTGCCAAAAGAGAAATTTGAGCAGTTGCTGGCAAGTCGAAATTTTCAGTCCGGAATGGCAATGGTGCGACAGCTGGAGTTTGCACTGTTCGATTTCAGGCTCCACCTTGAGTTTGACCCGTCACAAGGCAGTGAACAGATCTATGCCGCATTGGAGCGAGTGCGAGAGCAGGTTTCGGTGATGATCCCACCATCGTTCAACCGCTTTCCACACAGTTTTTCACACATCTTCTCCGGAGGGTATGCCGCGGGGTACTATAGCTACAAGTGGGCGGAGGTACTCTCTTCCGATGCATTTGCCCACTTTGAAGAGAATGGGATTTTCGATCGGGATAGCGGTCTGCGTTTCCTCGCATCGATTCTGGAACAGGGTGGTTCACGTGAGCCGATGGAGCTGTTTATCGAGTTCCGTGGGAGGGAGCCGCAGATTGATGCACTATTGAGGCATTCGGGGATACAGATGTAGCCGATCTTCAGAGGGGAATAGAAAGGGTGCAACATATTCGTTGGAGTGAGGGGATGAGTGTGGGTGTCGACTCGATCGACAATGACCATAAGCTCCTGCTGCAGACGATTAATGAGATTAATGATGCGATCACCGAGGGCCAGGCTTCAGAGCTGATTGGTGAGATAGTTGGGCGGCTTGAGCAATATATTGTGGAGCACTTCGCCCGTGAAGAGGTGCTGATGCATCAATGCAAATATGACGACTTTGTCAGGCACCGTCGACAGCACCAGAAATTCATCAACAAGATCCCGGAGCTGAAGGATAAGTTGCTGTCGGCCGACAGCTCTGAAGTGGCACTGGAGATGAGCCTGTTTCTGACACACTGGTTGATGAACCATATTATCCAGGATGACATGTCTTATGCGCAGGCGGCCTACGAGCACAGACTGACAGTAGAATCAGCCACTGCCTCACCACCGTTTTTTGATCGGCTGTTCGGTTGGGTCAGTCAGCGTATTGTGCTCAGTAGACGGATATTTTTAAGTACGATGGTGCCTTTTACCGCACTGTTGGTTCTGGTCGGCTTCAACCTGTGGGACTATTACCAGCAGTACCATCGTGTACAGCAGCTGCTGGGTATTACCCAGCTGGCTCGGAATATCAACCAGTATACCCATCATCTGCAGATTGAACGTGGCCTCTCGACAGGGTATATCAGTTCCGCATATCAGGGGTTTGCCGAGGAGCTCTCTACCCAACGGAGAAAGAGCGATCAGGCGGGCAGACTCTATCAGGCTGCAGTGAAGGCACTACCGGAGATCTACCACAAAGGCGAGTTGGCGCAGGTGATAGAGGCGGGGCAGTGGTGGGTTTCCAGACTGGATGAGCTGCGGACGAAGGTGGACCAGCAGCTTCGGACGGCAGAGGAGATGCAGCAACACTACACCGGGACGATTCGAACACTGCTCTCTATTTACGACATCATGCCGCTGCTCAGTCAGGCGGTCCGGCTGGACGGTCATATCGATGCAATTTCAGCGCTGGTGAATATGAAGGAGGCGAATGGACTGGAGCGAGCACAGGGCACGGCGATTCTGGAAGGGAGTATCGACCAAAGGATTCATCGGGCCTTTGTAAGCCTGATTGGCGAACAGTCCGGCTATCTGCGGCTTTATGCAAATAGTGCATCTCCACAACAGATGGCACGTTGGAGTGATTTTACTCAAAGTAAGGTCTATCAATCTGCAATGGCTGCAGAGAGGGAATTGCTGGATAAACTGGCCAACGGAACCACTCCGGTGGTTACACCGGAGCAGTGGTTTGAACTGATGACCAACAAGATTGACCAGACGGAGTATCTGGTTGGACTGATGATGCAGGAGATAGAGGGGTTCTCCAACGGGCTGGTGCAGGAGAAACGCAGGGCATTGATCCTCTATGCACTGCTGATGTTGCTGTTATTGCTGCTTACCTTGTCAATCTCCTGGGTATTCAACCACAGTATCATCAATCCAATACGACGCCTGTCGGATGCGATGGGAAAGCTTTCGGAAGGGGAACGGGGAATCCGTTTCACGGATCAGTTTGCAAAGGATGAAATCGGCATGCTTTATGGTGCCTATGAAGAGAACCGCAGAAGTGCGATCAAGGACGATATTGCCACAACGGTACGGTTTCAGAGACAGGAATATGATTTTGAGTTGAATGAGCGTGAGCGTGAGCACTTGAGGGTGCTCGCTTCCGTTGATCCACTGACCGGTGTACTCAATCGGCGCAGGTTCTATCAGGTTGCTGAGGCTGAGCTGCATCGTGTCAGGCGCTATCAGCAGGACTTGAGTTGTCTGATGCTCGATCTTGATCACTTCAAACAGATCAATGATCGATACGGACATGCGGCCGGAGATCAGATTCTACGTAGTTTCTGTGAAGTTTGTGAGCGTTCGGTTCGCCGCCCTGATACGATTGCCAGAATCGGTGGAGAGGAGTTCATCATTCTGCTACCCGAGACCTATATTGATGATGCCTTCAGACTTGCCGAGCGTATAAGACGGTTGGTTGAGGAGATGCGTGTTGCTCTGGAGTCCGGTGAGACGGCTCAACTGACGGTCAGTATCGGTGTCGGGTGCTGGACGCAAGAGATAGAGGATATCAATCAATTGATGGAACGGGTTGATACGGCACTGTATCAGGCGAAGCATCAAGGACGAAACCGGGTGGTATTGGCGGACTGTCCACAACCGGATGAATAGAGCCCTGTCCTCTTATCGTGGTTTATTGGGCGACAGTGCATCCTTGAGCCGCTTGGCATCATTGAAGGTCTGGCGTACGCTCCAGACAAGATAACCGCCCCACAGCACCTTTATATTCTCGAATCCGGCCACACTCAGTGCCAGATGAGCCTTTGAGGATAGCAGGCCGGTTTCGCAATAGAGCAGGACAGGGCGATCTTTGGGCAGTTCATTGCGGTGCCTCAGGATCTGGCGCCATTCGATATTGACGGCACCTGGAATATGCCCCACCTGATATTGGCCAGGATTACGGTTATCAATGATAAAGAAGTCATCATACCCTTCGAGCTCCAACTGTTCCGGTGAAATGGCACCGGATGAGTAGGTGGCAAACTCCATCCACTCCTGAAGCGCATCGATGGCCTGTTGTTCAACGGCCTGTAGAGGAGAGTGGAAGGCCAGTGCTGTCAGCAACAGCAGTGTGTATTTGATTGTCTTCATGTATGGTGTCTCTGCTTGTTGGCCGCAGCCAGTCTGGAAACGAGCGAGTATAATCGGAGTGATTACCCAATGACTAAGGCAATTTATGGAAAAAAACATGCCACCTTGCTGGTCTTTTCGTTCGCCTGCTACGTTACGATTACAGTTACATAGCTCGCTATGCGCCTGTGATCGCGCCTTGCATACGAACGAAAACCCTGCTCAATCTGGCATGTTTTTTTCCGGCAATCGCCTAATCTGATGATCCAGAGAGACCGAATTTATTCGCACGATTTTGATCTGATCGAAAGTTTCCGTTTCGATGAGGGTGTGGCTGCTGTGTTTTCGGACATGATCCGCCGTTCTGTACCTGGATATGGAATGGTGATCTCTCTGGTCGGTATTCTGGCGGAGCATTATCTTCAGCCACAGAGCCGGGGGTATGATCTTGGCTCATCCCTTGGAGCATCCACACTGGCGATGGCACCGGTCGCCCTCGAACGGGGGTGTCGGTTGATTGCGGTCGACAGTGCGGCCTCGATGGTGGAACGTTGTACCGAGCACTTGCGACAGGCAGGGTATGCCGATCTGGTTGAGTTGCATTGTGAAGATATTCGAAACGTCACCGTTGATGATGCCAGTCTGGTCACGATGAACTTTACACTGCAGTTTCTGGAAGTTAATGAGCGTAAGCAGCAGCTTCAGCGAATTTATGAGGGTCTTTACCCCGGTGGCGCGTTGATGCTGTCGGAGAAGGTCATTTTCGATGATATCGCACGGCAGCAGCGAATGGAGTCACTGCACCACACCTTTAAACGGGCCAACGGGTATAGCGAGCTTGAGATTAGCCAGAAAAGGAGTGCACTGGAGGAGGTACTGGTCAGTGAAACAATCCAGTCGCATACCGAACGACTGCAACAGGTTGGTTTCTCACAGGTTGAGGTGATTTTCCAAACACTTAACTTTGTCTCTCTGTTGGCCATTCGATGACTCGGTTTCCACTGCATCTGGATGATTCACTGCAACAGCTGCAGTCGATGGGGTTGGGGCACTGGTGTGAGCAGCTATTGCCACTCCTTGAGGCTCGACTGGAACCGGGGCGTAACGGTAACCTTCCTCACTGGCTTGCTGCCTTGGAGCAGCTTCCCGACTGGCTGGCCGAAGAGATTGATCTGGCGGTACCGGTGATTCAACTCGGTTCAGGGACAGCATACTCGGATGAGGAGCAGCAACATCTGCGTAAGTCGTTAATGCGGCTGCACCCCTGGCGGAAGGGGCCATTCCGGGTTTTTGGTGTCGATATCGACAGTGAGTGGCGTTCTGACTGGAAGTGGGCACGTTTGCAGCATCAAATCCAGCCTCTGCAGGGTCGTGCCGTTCTGGATGTAGGTTGTGGCAATGGCTATTATGCATTGCGGATGGTGGGAGATGGTGCGGCATCAGTGGTTGGGATTGATCCCAACCTGCTCTTCATGTGCCAGTTCCACGCACTCGTCTCATTCTTGCCTGTTACCCCTCCGATTCATCTTTTTCCAGTTGGTTTGGAGGATGTTCCTGAAAAATCATGCCACTTTGACACTGTATTTTCGATGGGAGTGTTATATCATCGGAAATCTCCAATTGACCATCTTTATCAGTTGCGTGGTGCGCTACGAAGTGGTGGGGAGCTGGTATTGGAGACACTGGTTATTGAGGGCAAGCGGGGAGAGGTGCTGGTGCCGGGGGGGCGATATGCCAAGATGCGTAATGTCTGGTTTATCCCTACAGTGGAGGAGTTGATCCATTGGCTGCAACGGGTTGGATTCGTTCAGATTCGTTGTCTGGATCAATCGGTGACTACCGTGGAGGAGCAGCGTCGTACCGGATGGATGGAGTTTGAATCTCTGCCGGATTTTCTGGATCCAGTGGATGGAACGAAGACGGTAGAGGGTCATCCGGCACCACGCAGAGCGACTCTTTCAGCAGTGGCACCGTGACATGAGATCATAAATGACAAGTTGGGATCGGGTGGTATGAGACAGCAGTGGAGAAAGAGGCGACTGGGGCTTTTATCGGCCCTGTTGCTGTTGCCGTTTCTGCTCTGGTCTGGATATGAATTCTCCGCTGTGGCCGATAACAGCGACGAAGAGGCGGTGATTCGAGGTCTGGAAGAGAGCAGCGAGCCGGGCTGTCTGTTTGCCTGGACAACTTCTGATGCGGTATCTCGGGGACGCTTTACCCGCAGAGTAGACCGTGAAAGCAGAGAGCCGATGGATCAGGTCTGTCGACTCAGCAGCAGTGAGCGACGTATCTATTACTACAGTGATCTGAATCGGCAGATGGGGCAGCAGATCTTTCATGTCTGGGAGTTTCAGGGGCGGGAGATGGCCAGGGTTTCCCTGGGTACGGTCAAGGGACCGCGATGGCGTGTTTGGTCGAGCAAGAATCTGATTCCCGGATGGGTCGGCATATGGGTTGTCAAGGTGGTGAACAAGGATGGGGTGGTTCTCCATCAGGATCAGTTTGAATATATTCGCTAAATTGCTGGCAGCCTGTCTGTCGGAAGATCATTGATGGAATGGCGCAGGCTGCCGATAATCGATCCATTGTGCTTCAACTGAGAATCAACAGGATCGTGAAACAGAAGTTCATTGGAGGTTGGGTGATCATTGCACTGCTGTTTCTGCAGAGTGCACAGGCGGTATCGGTAAAGAAGCGTTGTAGCACACCGGTAGTGATCAAACAGACCTTTACGGCAGTGGGCTATGGCAGCACCAGGAATCGTTATGGGCAGACCACCGCAAACAGAAAAGGGGCCATGCGGGCGGCCCGGGTCAATGCCTATCAGGTATTGAGAAAACAGGTTGTAGACTACCGCTTTGATGGCAAGCGTACCGTAGGCTCAATGGTAAAGATCAATCCATCGCTGGGCAGCCAGATCAAATCGATGCTGCGTGGTGCCGAGCAAGTGGGGATGAATCTGCTTGGAGATGGTCTTTATGAAGCGAGACTGCAGTTGGTGGCGGACCGGATCTTTCAGGTTCGAACACCCTGCCCCAAACCGGATGCGACCACACCGTGGCAGCGTTCTCTGATTCTCGAGGGAGAGGGTAAGTATCAGCAGGCACGTGATGCACTGAAGTCGCTGTTCAAGAAACCGCTTCCCCAGTCGGACCGTGAACTACTGCTGTTGCGTCTGGGCTGGCTCTACTACCAGACACAGGAGTACAACAAGTCGATCCGTCAGTATGAGACTGCGCTGGAGGTCAACCCCAGTTCGATGGATGCCCGTCTCGGAATTTTGCTGCCGCTGCTGGCACAGTTGCGCTGGTACGAGGTGGAGCGTTATGCAAATCAGGTACTGGAGCAGTCACCATGGAACTATCTGGCGCATGTGCGCCTGCTGATTGCCGAAGAGGGGATGAAGAAATGGGAGCGTCTGGAGAACCATGCCCGCAAGTTGACACAGCGCTACCCGGGTGATGTAACCGTTCTGGTCTATCTGGCTCGCTCTCTGCTTTGGCAGGGAAAACAGCGTGAAGCAGCCGATGTGTACCGTCAGGTACTGCACCGTTCTCCGTTACATATTGAGGCTAAAAACTACCTCAAGAGAAAATAACTACCATTCGGTCGTGAATGTTGCAGAGGCCACTCTGCTTTTATAGCGATCATCGATCGAGAGGTTGTGATAGCGCTCCTCGCTGGCCGTCAGGAGTAGTCGGCTGTTATCGCCAAGACGCCATTCTGCACCCAGTGCAATACGGCCCTCCTGAAGATCAGAAAGGTTGTAGACCGAGCCACTATCCGGGTCAACGGCATAGAGGCGTTCACCGGAGACGCCACCCAGCTCCAGCTTGTGCAGTCGTAGCAGATTGCCGGGTGAGAACCAGTGGCTCCACTTTGCTTCAATTGCCTCCGTACCATTCAAATTCTGGCTGCGTGCGATATTCGAGTTATCGGTGATGAAGCCACGTAGCTGCAGCCAGTCACTGCCATCATTCCAGCCAACCCCGATGGTTGGTGACCACTGGTCAACACTGAGGTCGTTCTGGTACTCGGAGCGGGTATAGCCGATATCCAGATAGAGGCTTTTGCTGTAGTTGGACCAGCTGACACGAGGAGAATACACCTTGACCTTGTCACTGTTTCCGGTGGCATCATCGTTATTGATATAGTGCAGATCAAGTCTCAGACCCAGTTTCCCCGGGGCGCCATCAAAATCGTGGTAGTTGCGCCCACTGACAAACAGGGTCGTCTGTTTGATATCATTAATCGATGGTTTGAAATCAACCGTTGAACGAATCCAGCCCAACGTAAAACCACCATCATCCAGATAGTCGTTATGGATGGTTACGCTGTACTCACGCATGTTGTCGCGTTGATCCGACTCACTGTAGCTGCCAAAGGCGGCACCAATCGCTGTCGTCTGACGCCAGGAGGAGAGGGTGTCGGCAGTGGTGGTGGCAGGTAGACAGAGTGCGACGCCACAGAGCAGATGGCAGATCGACCGTAGTGACCACTTCATGATGTTTTATTGACTCCGGTAACCTTCATGATGGAGCCATAGCAACTTGCGTGCCGTTGATCAGGCGATGTCAGTACGTTCGCTGGAAATCAGGGTTGCCTGCCACTGTTGGTTTCCAATGGTAGCCTCCAGTGATGCAAAGCCACGATGGGGGCAGAGTTCCCCCCGTGTAGTAAGCTTCCACTTTTTCCTCAACAGGGAGAGCGTATGCTCCCCCTGTTGAAGCCAGGTATGTTGTGTTGGGTTTATCTGTCGCTGGTATCTGCTATCAAGCCCCCCTCCCATTGGATAACGAAGCATTGTCAGCAGTCGCTGCAGGTGAGGCAGCGGAAGTTGGCGAAGTGAAGGTTCATCCTGCCACTGTCGGGCATGATCACTCAGTGGTGTGAGACCGAAGGTGAGCAGCCAGAGATCAAGGAAGCGGTCTGCTGGCCCCTTGCGGTCATAGCAGGCGATCACCCCGTCACGCTCTTCAAAGGCAATGCTGGCACCGTGGTCACTCTGCAGACGGAATTGTCCGAATAGTGTCAGCTTGACCTCCAGTGTATGACGGCCGCTCTGCTCTCCTTCCCATTGGTAGTGAAGCTGCAGTCCTACCGGAAGGTGGAGGGCACGGGCAAGCCGTTCATTGCGTTCGGCATGGGTGATCCATTCCCCTTGTTGAGGGCGTGCAAAAAGCCGATAGTGATTGTTGTGCAACAGCACGCTGTTGAAGTGAAAAGGTATCGTTGCAGATCCGGGTGAAGGGCCGACTTGCAGATGCAGATGGAGATGTGGCTGTGTGGATCGTCCCGAGTTTCCGCATGCAGCAACACTCTGACCGCCATGGACCGTCTGCCCCTCCTGAACCTGAATGCTCCCTCTGCGCAGATGGGCAAGCAGTACATAGCAACCATTTTCCATTTTGATCACCAGATAGTTGCCCCAGTTCCGTTCCGTGTCGATTTCACCGGGCGGATTGTCGATCCGTTCGTCAACCACCTTTTCCACCACGCCATCGGTTGGCGACAGCACGGGCAGGCCAAAGCAGTAGTGGTTGGTTAACTGGTTGCCATCATGGTGGTAGCTTCGCCCCTGTTCAGTGATATGAAAGTCCAACGCATAACGCCATGCCTGTTGGTGGGTATGTGGACCATCAAACCCCTGATAGATCTGCCAACTGCCGATGAATGGCGGGCGTAGTGGAATGCTGTCGGTTTCGGGAAAACGGGCACGAAGCAGCCGTTGGTGCTCTCTCTCTACTTCAGGCAGCTCTGCAGTGGGGTGAAACAGTACAGGTATCCGATCGGTGGCACCATTGGTGAGGGCAGCCAGTAGGGTGAAGGTGGTGACCAGAAACGGTATGGCCATGATTGGCAGGCCATAGATTGAGAGCACACTTTGTGAGGCGCTGATCAGTAGTGCGGTGATGATACTGCCAAGCAGTGCGGTGATGAAGCTGGCTGCACCGGGACGGGTAAAGAGGGCAATCGCCAGTGCAGACAGGATCAGATTAAAACCGCTCCAGATCAGCAGAACCGGCTGTGGTGGCACCACCAGTGCATGGAGGGTCAGCCATCCTGCGGCAAAGGCAGCGATGGAGAGCAGTGCCAGATAGCGTGAAGTAATCAGCAGGCCGACAAACAGTAGTGCACCACTTTGCGGATTGGGAGTAAAGAGGGCCGAACCCAGTGCAGTCAGAAAGGCATCAACGGGTGGATAGATAAAGGGGCCTTCGGATAGGCCTGGTAGTGGCAGCGGTGTCAGTGTGGTGAGGTTGTGGGCGGCGAAATGGGCAATCATTGCAACCACGACAAAGGGTAGGCTCAATACCGGCAGCTGCTGCAGCCTCCACAGTAGTGAGGAGAGTGAGGCGGTGACAAATACGGTAAACAGTGCGCTGATCAGAATCAGTGGCAGCAGTGCTGTAGTCAATGAGTAGCTTGCCCCCAGTGAGAGCCCTACCAGGAGTGGGTTGTAGAGCAGATAGCCGCTTCTCCGTTCATTCAAACGGAATAGCTGGACGGTGATGGCTGCAGTAATGACTGCAATCAGGCCACTTAAACCGCTATTCGGTACCAGCAGTGTGGAGAGCAGAAACAGCCCACCAATCCAGCGGTGGGGAATGAAGAAGATGGCGGCGTAGCTGTGGAAAATGCCGCCAACGGTCTGAACGGGTGGATCTCTATCCATGCCGCAGATGGTCGGGTATCTGCTCCTGTGCAGTGACCACCTCCAGGTGCTCTGCCTTGCGTATCAGGGATGTTTCAGGCGCATCCTCCGTGCCATGGATCAATACCACGTTGGGGCGATACTGGATAAACTGCATCCACTGGGTGTTGTTGTATGCACCTGTATTGCGAATAAGCAATGGTTCACCAACGGACAGTGGTGGCAGCATGATGGAGTGGCGAATGACATCAATATTCATGCAGAGCGGCCCATAGAGTACGGTCTCTTCAGCTATACCCTGCAAGGAACGGGTCGGCATGATCTGGTGGTTGTACCAGAAAGCGGTGAAGAGCAGGTTAACCCCGGCATCCATCACCACACTGCGCCGACCATCGGCAAGTCGTTTGTTGGCGACTACCGAGGTGATCATGCTTCCGGCACTGTCAACCACAGCACGGCCGCTCTCCAGAAAGAGGGTCGGTGCAGGGTGTTCGAGCCGCTTGCGTCGCTCATCCACAAACTGGCGTAGTGGTGTACAGATTGCCTCGGCGTACTGTTCATAACTGGGTGTGATCTGCTCCGGGGGAAGATAATTTCCCTGCAGTGCATTACCGGAGGCAAAACCTCCACCGATATCGATGCTCTCGATGACAGTGTTGCTCTCCATCTCCAGTTGCTCCATGAAGCGGCAGAGCGTGGTCACTTCGGCACTGTAGCTGAGCGGGTCGGTGATGAAGGTTCCGATATGGGCGTGGAGGCCACTGATCTTCAATAGAGCGCCATCGGCAATACGTTTTGCCGCCTGCATGGCCTCGCCGGATTCGATATTGAAACCAAAGCGTCCCCACACCTCTCCAACACCGCTATCAAAATTGAGGCGCAGAGTGACGGCAATCGTTTGTTGTGTACGTTCTGCAATCTTTTCCAACAGATGAAGCTCATCCCAGTGGTCGATATGGATATGTGCCTGATCATCGACGGCACGCTGCAGTATGGACTCCGATTTTCCAGGGCCGTTGAACAGAATACGGTTGCCGGGAACGCCAAGATCACGGGCACGTTCATATTCGAAGTCGGAGACCACCTCTGCCCAGGACCCTTCCTGATGGAGAATATTGCAGACCGCACCCAGATAGTTGGTCTTGTAGGACCAGGCATGGATTACCTTTGGATAGCGGGTCTCAAATGCGCGTTTCAGTTGGCGCAGATTGCTTCGTAGCTGTTGTTCAGAGATGACAAATAGTGGGGAGCCATACTGTGAAACCAGTTGATCAATCGGAATACCATCCAGCGCTTCCTGATAGGGGGGAGGGGGTGGTGTTCCAAATTTATTGGTCACGCCTCCCTGATGGAGAGTGATTGTCGGTTTGCTCCAGGGTTGGCGTGACATCGTATTCCTACTCGGTTACCGGGGTTGATCCCAGTGTGATCATCGATTCAAAGGTGCCGAGGTCAATCAGGGTCTCCTGTGCATGGCGCAGAAAGAGTACGCCAATTCTGACTTCGGTCTCCTCAGGGGGGGTGTCATGCAGTGCCAGTTGCAACAGGGCTGCAGGCAGGTTGCGCCCAACCCCGAGTGAGAGATAGATCCATGCGGGAAAGCGGGGATTGATCTCGATCAGGTGGTAGTGGCCTTCAGAGTCTTTCAACACCTCGATCTCGAGTGGGCCAAGCCAGTGCACGGTCTCTACGATGCGTTCGGCCAGCAGCAACAGTTTGGGATCATGAATACTGATACCGGCCCAGGCCTTGCCTTTTTCAGTCAGTGCACGTTTTTTCATCATGACCGGGGCGATCAGCCCCCCATTACCATCACCGATGGCGGTGAGATTGATCTCTTCTCCCTGCAGCAGATGTTGAACCAGAACAGGCAGACCCCATTGAGATGAGATGCGATGATAGGCGGCCAACCCCTGTTCGGGGTTGTGAACAATCTCGGCACCGTAGAAGGCGCCTTTGACCACCAGGGGGTAGTCCCACTCTGCCCTGGGTGCCTGAAAGAAGTGTGGCTCATGCAGGGAAAGTGTCTCCGGGCTGTCCACACCAGCCTGCTGCGCCAGTTGCCGGAGGCGTGATTTATCGCGCATTCGAATCGCATCCCCATCAGGCAGCAGCAGTTGTATCCCCAATGCCTGCAGTCGTGGCTTGAGGCGTACAAAATTTGGTATCTCCGAATCAAGACAGGGAATCAACAGATCAAAGTGATAATGGGCATGCAGTGCATGTAGCCGTTCGAACAGTGCCTCTTCACCAGAAGAGGGGTAGGGGAGCAGGTGGCCGCTGTCGATGATCTCCTGCAGATAGAGGCCAGGGTCGAGGGCATCATAGCCAAGACCAATCAAGGTTCCATCAAACTCTTCCGACTCATGGATACAGCGTGCTACAGCCAGGCCAGGACCGGGATTTTCGGCTTGTGCATTCAGTCCCGTGATGGCGATGACGGGGTGTTTCAGCGGTGGTGTAGCACTCATTGCAGCAGCTTGATGATTTGTTCGATAAAGTCGTTCAAGTCACGCCCTGCTTCATGTGGCTCAACCTCATAGTGTTGTCCAATGGCAGAGAGAATCTGCGCCCTGTCATGTCCAAGCTTCATCTGCTCCAGCAGAAACAGGGCGGTAGGGTTCAGGGTATAACTGAGACCACTGACAGGATCAAATACGAAGCCACTGTCGCTGACGGCGAGGCGTTTAAGCTGATCTGCTGCAGGCAGTGTATTGGGAGCAGGGTTCATTTTGTTGCGGTTTAGGGTATAACAGTGGTTATGTTGGAGAGGTAGGGTAACTTATCCTTGGGTCTGTGATCACGTTCCGGTTTGCGGCTCGATTATAATGTGTTCAGATCACCGTTTGAGTAGACAACAAAACCCATGGATTTGACCGACCTTCGTGAGTTTATAAACCAACTGGAACAGTGGGGAGAACTGAAGCGGATTACGCAGCAGGTCGACCCTCATCTGGAGATGACCGAGATCGCTGATCGGGTGCTGCGGGCGGGTGGGCCGGCACTGCTGTTTGAAAATCCAAAGGGCTCGGAGGTACCGGTTCTGGCCAATCTGTTCGGTACCCCGAAGCGGGTGGCGCTGGGTATGGGGCAGGAATCGGTTGAGCATCTGCGAGAGGTGGGGCAGGTGCTGGCCTATCTGAAAGAGCCTGATCCACCAAAAGGGTTCCGTGATGCGATTGAGAAGCTGCCGATATTTAAACAGGTACTCAATATGTCCCCCAAGGTGCGCAGTAAAGCGCCATGCCAGCAGGTGGTACTGGAGGGAGATCAGGTGGACTTGTCGCAGTGGCCGATCCAGACCTGTTGGCCCGGAGATGCCGGGCCGTTGATTACCTGGGGGCTGGTGGTGACACGAGGGCCCAACAAGGAGCGACAGAATCTCGGAATCTATCGCCAACAGGTGATTGGGCCCAATAAAGTGATCATGCGCTGGCTCTCCCATCGTGGTGGCGCAATCGACTTTCGTGAATGGAAACAGCACCACCCAGGGCAGCCTTTTCCCGTTGCAGTCGTCATCGGTGCCGACCCGGCGACGATTCTGGGTGCGGTAACGCCGGTACCTGATACACTTTCCGAGTATGCCTTTGCCGGGTTGCTGCGTGGGGCCAAAACCGAGGTGGTCCGGTGTATCGGTTCAACCTTACAAGTACCGGCCAGGGCCGAGATCATTCTGGAGGGGACCATCGACCCCGAGGTCGTGGCACCGGAGGGGCCGTTTGGGGACCATACCGGCTATTACAATGAGGTGGAGTCATTTCCGGTTTTTACCATTGATCGGATCACCCATCGGCAGCAGCCGATCTACCATTCGACCTATACAGGGCGGCCGCCGGATGAGCCGGCAGTGCTCGGTCTGGCGCTGAATGAGGTCTTTGTGCCTATTCTGAAAAAGCAGTTTCCGGAGATTGTCGATTTCTATCTTCCACCCGAAGGGTGTTCCTACCGTATGGCCGTGGTCAGCATACAAAAACAGTATCCTGGACATGCCAAACGGGTGATGATGGGGTGTTGGTCGTTTCTGCGCCAATTCATGTACACCAAGTTCATTATCGTCACCGATGATGACATCAATGTGCGAGACTGGAAGGATGTGATGTGGGCGATTACCACCCGGATGGACCCCGTGCGTGATACCACCCTGGTAGAGAATACCCCGATCGACTATCTCGATTTTGCCTCACCGGTTTCCGGTCTGGGTTCCAAGATGGGGTTGGATGCCACCAATAAGTGGGCTGGTGAGACCAATCGGGAGTGGGGGCGTGCGATCACTATGGATGAAGCAGTCAGAGAGCGGGTCGATCTACTCTGGGATGAACTTGGACTATAGCGTGTGTGCACAAATGCCGGTTTGTCATCCAACGATCAGCCAGGTCATGGTTGAGATGGCTTTCCAGAGTATTATCTTAGCTGTGCCTTGTCGATAGGCTTACTCAGAAAACCGTCACAGCAACAGTATGAACGGTTGCTACTCGTCAACCAAGGTAACGGTGGTATTGCCGTTTTTCCGATCTACCATAAACAGTAGTTCGCAATACTCCTGTATGGTGTGGATCGGAGTCGGGTCGTCGGCACAACTGCATCCGGAGATGATCCCCGAATAGAAGACTCCTGCTCTGACCTCGATGGTCGATGCGGTACTGGTCATGCTCATGACTACGGTCTTGATCGGCTCATCACTGACCACCGAGCTGTGCTCCAGCCCCTGTTGAAGTGGAAGTGCGTGTGGCGAGAGTTGTTCCACCTCATTCTTGAAAAGTGTCTGCAGGTCATCAGGGGGGGCTTCGCTTCGTAGCGAGTCGAATTGAACCATTACGTTTTGAGCATTTCCAGATGCAGGTCTGCTTCTTGAAGATGGAACGGAAAACATAAAAAAGCCCAAAGCTGGCGCTCTGGGCAAGCTCCAGTCGCTTGTCGCGACAGGAGAGACAGTCTCTACCGCCCAATGATAGACACTTTTTTACAAATTGACAGCAGAATAGTGGTTTTCTATTGCTTCCTGGGCAATAACAGAGCAGAATAGTTGGTTTAACAAGATCTGCTGATAAAGGAATATCGAATGACAAACCTGATTGAATTACAGCCAAGTGGTCATCAATTCGAATCTAAAGAGGGGGAGACGATACTGGAGTCCGCACTGGGACATGGTATTGCATTTCCCTATGGTTGTCAGAATGGTTTTTGTGGGGCCTGTAAGGCCAAGGTGGCCCGTGGAGAGTTCGAGTATCAGGATGATTACAAGCCGCAACCGTTAACCCCAAAAGAGCTGGATCAGGGGATGGCACTCTGCTGCAAGGCCGTTGCAAAGGGTGATCTGTTGGTTGAAGTCGAGGTGGTGAAAGGTGCTGAAGCGATTGAGGTACACACGATGCCGGTCAAGGTCTCCAAACTGGAGAAGCTGGCCGATGATGTGGTTCAGCTCTATTTAAAGACTCCGGACGAGGAGAGCATGCAGTTTCTTGCGGGTCAGTACATTGAGATTCTGATGGAGGATGGAAAACGCCGGGCCTTCTCCATTGCCAATGCCCCCCACAATAATGAAGAGATTGAGCTGCATATCCGTCTGGTTGAGGGAGGGGCTTTCACCCCGCATGTCTTCGACGAGATGGAGGAGAAGGAGATTCTGCGTGTTGAGGGGCCTCACGGTGCCTTCTTCCTGCGTGAGGACTCACGCAACGACATTGTCATGGTTGCGGGAGGTACCGGCTTTGCACCGATCAAGGGGATTATCGAGCACGCCATTGAATTGGGAATCAAGAACGCGATCCACCTCTACTGGGGCGTACGTAGTGAACAGGATATCTACCTCAGAGAGCTGGCCGAGCAGTGGGCAGCAGAGTATGACAATATCAAGTTCACTCCGGTGCTGTCAGAGCCCAATGAGGGTTGGGAAGGTCGTACCGGTTATGTCCATGAGGCGGTTTTCGAGGATTTCTATGACCTCTCCGGTCGTGATGTATACGTTGCAGGTCCACCAGTGATGGTCAACGCCTGCAAGGATGCCTGCACAAAACGCAGACTGCCGGAAAAACGGTTTTATTCCGATTCGTTCGAGATCGCAGGGGCAAGTGGTAAATAGTTGACAGGGAGTTGTGGTTGCGGCTGTCCACCACGCAGCAGTGCGGCCTCTTGCTCGGCAAAGTGTAACGCTGCCGTCAGGTCATTGTTGTGTTTCATCAACCAGGCCAGCTCCTGATAAGCGGTGCTGCTTGGTTCGATTTCCAGACTACGCTCCAAATGGTGCTGTGCTGCTCCCCACACCTCATTGCGGATAAACAGCCGCCCGATGGTGAGGTGGAGTGCAGCACTCTGTTCGTGCAGAGAGAGCCACTGCTGTGCAGTCTGTAACTGTTGTTCCGCCTCTTTGATGGTGAAAGAGCCATAGAGTGAGACCAGCTGCTCCGACCAGCGGTAGTTGATCTCTTTTTGCAGCAGTGCTTCACACTCTTCATAGGTTCCGACCTGCAGCAGTTCGGTAATGTAATGATAGAACAGTACGGGGTTGTGACGTTGCTGTTTGCTCAGACGGTTCCACTGCTTGACCAGAGCACCGTGACCACCCTCTGTGCGTTGTATCGTCAGCAGCCGGGTCTCAGCCTCCAGTTCCAGTCGTTGCAGTTCATCGCTGTTGAAAACGCGGTATTTGCGTAGTTTGGGCAGAAGTCGTAGTAACTCCTCCCACTGTTCAAGCGCATGGTGGCATTGAACCAGTAGCTTCAGCAGTTTACGTTGATTGGGGCGCTCCTGTTTGAGTTGTTGCAATGTTTCGTTGGCTGCATCGTACTGCTGGTGGGCCAGTTGCTGTTCAGCCTGGGTCAGACGGATGACAAAGTCGGCCTTGGGTGCCTCTTCATGGGCCAGATGCAGATAGCGGTCACGTCCTTCATCATCGTTCAGATGCTGAGCGGCATTGGCAGCGCCAAGATAGTGCATCAGGGGGGTCTCACTATGTCTGGCCGATTTGCTGAGTAGCTGTTCCGCCTTTTTCCACTCCCCCTCCGCCAGTGTGATCAGCCCACGGTTGAGCTGTTTACGGGCACGGTTGACACGCTGTTTCTGGTTCCACTGTTTCAGGTCACGTGGTGAGTGAATGAAGCGCATCAGCAGGTGAATGGTGAATTGCATCAACCAGAAGACGGCTAATAGAGTGATTACAGCAAGACTTGGGCTGGTCTCGATGCTCCATTCACCCAGCCGCAGCAGGATATAGCCCTGTTGTCCCTCAATTTCCAGGGCCGCCACGGTTACCACCATCAAAATTGTGGTGAGAACCAGAATACGCCTCATGGTTGTTCCTCGTCTGTGGTTGCGGTACTTACAGTCTCTGTGGTTTCGGGCAGTTTCTCATCGAGTTTGCGCTGAGCCACAACCTCACGCAGTCGGCGGTGTGCTTCACCAATGGTTGGCATTCGCGGCTCCAGTTCAAGCTCAAGCAGTGGTGTAAGTTGCTGCTCCAGCTTGGTAACGATGGGGCTGTCCTGGTCAAATACCACCAGCCATTCGGTAATGTGCTGAACCCGCTCCCGAAACAGTGCACTGTTTCGAAGCAGCAGCGCACTTTGCGCTTGCTCCAGACGGAGCTGCAGGATCAGACGGCTGAGGCGCTCTTCGGAGCGGGTAGCAATGACAGGTAGCTCCTGGTTATGCTTTTCAATCCGTACAAGCGATAGCAGATCACTCCACACTTTGTCACGAATGGCCTCCCAGTTCCACGAATTGAGTGGCTTCGGCTCTACAGGTGTGATTTCAGGCTGAAATATTTCAGGTTGGTAGAATGGCAGTGTCTGGCTTTGTGTGATGGCCTGGTTGATCAGTGTGAGTGCAGATTCGATATCCGGTATCACTGTCTGCTGAATCTGCCGCATCTCCTGTTGGATCGTTTCCTGAATGGGAATCAGCACCGGATCTCCAGAGCTTGCAATCTGCTGGGCAGCTTGTGCCAGTGCCTGGTGGCTGCTCTCCAAGTCGCCGACAATCATCAGTTGTTCTTCTGCAATCTGTAACAATCGTAATGCGGTCGTTGTGTGAATGTTGCTTTCCCGGCGATCAACACGGCGGGCCAGTGCGGTGACACTCTGGTTGAGTTGATGGCTCTGTTCGCGGTTGCTGTGCAGCAGTTGCTGAATCAATTGCTCCTGCCGTTGTACATCGTGGGTCAGCCGGTTTTGCAGTGCCTCATTGCTCTGTTGTTGCTGCTGTAGCCGGTTGCCGAAGGCAGCGGCTGTTTCATGTTGTGACTGGGCCTGGCTGCTGAGCAGACTGAGCTGGCGCTGTAGATCGGCGATAATCTGGTTGTTGTGGTCACTCTGTTCGATCGCCTGTTGACTCTGTTGCTGGATCTGCTGGGAAAAGTATTGGGCCAGATACCAGGAGAGTCCTGCAAGCAGTGTGATTGCCAGCAACAGAATAATGATCCATCGGCTGTTTTCATCAGACTTTTGATCTGTGGAGGGGGATTCGGAGAGCACTTCGGCATCAACAATGACCTCTTCTGGCTCCTGCCGCTCTGGTTCTGTCTGGCTCATCTGTTATTGGTTAACTATCGGTTGTTGTCAGAATAGTGATTGTAGAGTGTATCAAGGATTGCCTGATCACTGGGGCTGTTGGTAAGCAACGGTTCGTGGATGAAGCCCCGTTCCCTGGCCACTTCACGAGTGCGTTCGCTGATGACGATCAACAAGGTGTGCAGAAGCGGCTCTCTGCCGCTCTCTCCAACCATTTGTATCAGGTTGTCAAGGCTCTGATTGCTGGTGACTACAGCGGCATCAATGCGTTTCTCTTGCCACGCCTGAAGCAGGGGGGTTGGGTTGATATCGGGTATGCTACGGCGATATGCCTCTGCATAGTCAACCGTTGCACCCCGATTACGCAGAGTAGTGGCCAGCAGCTCTCTTCCTCCCTCTCCACGGAAAATTAATATCCGTTTATTTGTAACCGTTTGCAGCGCTACGGTTGCCAGAAGCCCTTCACTGTCGAATCGCTGTTGGGGCAGAATATTGACAGTGACCCCCGCATTTTCCAGTGTTGTGGCCGTTGCTTTTCCCACTGCAGCAACCTGAATATGTGTAGGAATGGATGCCTGCTGGGAAATCAGCTCCAGCCCGATTCTTGCTGCATTGGCGCTGATGAAGATCAGGATGTCGTAGTTATTGATCTCTGCGATACGTTCCAGTGCCGACTGCAAGTCATGTGGTGGAAGAATCTCAATGGTTGGAAACGGATATGCAGTGCCGCCTGCATTTTCGATTGCACTGATCAACTGGGCGGACTGATGCGTTGGTCGGGTGACCAGGACGCCACGGCCCTGTAACAGTCTACTCTGCAGTGGCATAGAGTGACTGCAATATCTCTTTTGCGCCGTTCTCCAGTAGACGTTCTGCAACGGTAACACCCAGCGATTCACCATCTGTGGCTGCTCCACGAATCTCCTCGCGGAGAATCGTGCTACCATCGACCGAGCCGACCAACCCACGCAGATAGAGCTGGTCTCCTTCGAGTTCTGCAAAACTGGCGATCGGGACCTGGCAGCCGCCCTCAAGGCGGTTGTTGAGGGCACGCTCGGCACGGACGCGAAGCGAGGTTTCAGCGTGGTTGAGTGGTGCGATCAGGTTCAGCACCTCCTCATCGCCTTCGCGGCACTCGATACCAACCGCACCCTGTCCTACTGCGGGCAGGATCACTTCCGGTTTGATACGGCTCTGGATGCGCTGCTCCATCTCAAGACGAATCAGTCCTGCCGATGCGAGGATAATGGCATCAAACTCTCCGTCATCGAGTTTTCTCAGTCGAGTATTGACATTGCCACGCAAATCGAGGATTTCCAGGTCGGGGCGCAGATCGAGCAGCTGGCACTTGCGGCGCAGACTGGAGGTACCAACCTTGGCACCCTCGGGCAGGTCCTCAAATTTCTCATATCGATTGGATACGAAGGCATCCAGTGGTATCTCGCGTTCACAGATGACGGGCAGATAGAGCCCTTCGGGGAAGGCCATCGGCACGTCTTTCATCGAGTGGACAGCGATGTCGCAGCGTCCCTCCAGCATCTGTGCTTCCAATTCCTTGACGAAGAGCCCCTTGCCACCAATTTTTGCCAGTGGGGTGTCAAGAATCTTGTCTCCCTTGGTGCTCATGGTCACCAACTCAACCTCTAGGCCGTTGTGGATTTCCTGCAGGCGGCTCTTTACATATTCGGCCTGCCAGAGGGCAAGAGGGCTTTTTCGGGTGGCAATTCGCAATGGAGTTGACATGATGGGATTCCAGATTGAGGCTACTGTGATAAAGTTCGTATTATCGGTTTTTTACAGTATAAAGGAATGTGTGTAGGGTTGTCTCTGCCAGAACTTATCGTGAAACGTTCTTTACAGTTTTTTCTATTGATGCTGCTGACCATACTGAATGGTGTGTCGGTTGCGGAATACAACCATATTCAGTTCTCCACCAATCTGCAGGAGGATGGTGCTCTGGCGGCTACACGCGGGGTGCCTCTGATGTTGATGATTTCTGCAGAGGAGTGTCCGTACTGTAAGGTGATGGAGTCGGACTATCTGGTTCCGCTATTGAGGAATCGTGCCTATGACAGTCAGGTACTGATTCGCAAGATTCATCTGGATAGTTTTGATGATTTGGTCGACTTTTCCGGCAACTCGGTGGCCGCTACAGATATCAGTCAGCGCTATGGTGTCTGGGTGACGCCCACGTTACTGTTTCTCAATGGTAACAATGGAGAAGAGGTACAGAAACGAATGGTTGGACTGGGGGTCCGGGATTTTGTCAGTGCCTTTATCGATCAGTCGATTTTTGCAGCCTTGAAGATGATTCGTTAACAGCCTGATATACCGGACGTATGGATACACCCAAAGAGAAGCCCTGGACGGGGCGCTTTACCGAGTCGACAGATGCCTTTGTAGAGGCGTTTACTGCATCGGTCGATTTCGATCAACGGTTGGCTCACTATGATATTCGTGGCTCTATTGCACATGCCCGTATGTTGGCTGAGGTGGGCGTGTTGACCGCTGAGGAGCAGCTTCAGATTGTTGAGGGTCTGGAGGCGATTCTGGAAGAGATTCAGGCGGGTGATTTCATGTGGTCGATTGCGCTGGAGGATGTTCATATGAATATCGAATCCAGGCTGGTTTCAATGGTTGGAGATGTGGGGAAAAAGCTGCATACGGGACGTTCCCGCAACGACCAGGTTGCAACTGATATTCGACTCTGGCTGCGAGATGAGATCGACTCCATTCTTGCCGAGGTGATCCGCTTGCAGGAGGCACTGCTGGTGTTGGCTGAGCGTGAAGCTGAGACCATTATGCCCGGATTTACCCATCTGCAGACTGCTCAACCGGTTACCTTCGGGCACCATATGATGGCTTGGCATGAGATGTTGGTCCGTGACTACGGGCGGCTGAGTGACTGCCGCAAAAGGGTTAATATGATGCCGTTGGGTGCCGCTGCGTTGGCCGGGACCACCTTTCCAATTGACCGAACCATTACTGCAAGGCTACTTGGTTTCGAGGCACCGGCAGAGAACTCGCTTGATGCAGTGAGTGATCGTGATTTTTCGATCGAACTTACCGCTGCCGCCTCACTATTGATGATGCACCTTTCACGTTTTTCGGAAGAGCTGGTGTTGTGGACATCCGACCCGTTTGGTTTTGTAGAGTTGCCGGACAGTTTCTGTACCGGTTCTTCGATCATGCCGCAAAAGAAGAATCCGGATGTGCCAGAGCTGGTGCGGGGTAAAAGTGGGCGGGTATTTGGTCATTTGATCTCACTGCTGACATTGATGAAAGGGCAGCCGCTGGCCTACAACAAGGATAACCAGGAGGACAAGGAGCCGCTTTTCGACACGGTGGATACCTTGAAAGGAGCGCTCAAGGTCTATGCCGACATGATGCCGACGGTGAAGGTCAATCGTGATCAGACTCGTGCAGCTGCAGGCAGAGGATTTTCAACGGCTACCGATCTTGCCGACTATCTGGTACGTGCAGGTGTTCCATTCCGCGATTCTCATGAGATTGTAGGAAAGGCCGTGCGATATGGTATCGAACAGCATAAGGACTTGGCTGAGATGAGCTTGCAGGAACTTCAGCAATTCTCAGCGGTCATTGAGCAGGATGTTTTTGATGTTCTAACGTTGGAGGGCTCGGTTGCTGCCAGAAACCACTTTGGTGGAACAGCGCCGGAACAGGTCCACGCCGCTGTAAAACGGGCCCGCCGCAGGCGGGCAGAAGAGCTGGCGGGTGGACACAATTTCCAGGATCAATCCTATTAAACAAGACAGTAACTATTTATGGCTTCACGTTCTCGTCCCTTTGTTCTCATAACCCTTGTAATGCTGCTTTTTGTGCTGCTCTATGTCGGGCTGTACCTCAATCCACGTCATGAGAGTGATGATTCGCCGATGATCGGGCAGCTTGCACCTGAATTCGATCTGCCCGATCTGCTGATGGAGGGGGAGCGTTTTCGTCGAGCGGATCTCACTGGTGAGGTGAGTCTGGTCAATGTGTGGGCCACCTGGTGCCCATCCTGCCGTGCCGAACATGATGTATTGATGAGGTTACAAGCGACTGGCGAGGTGCCGATCTACAGTATCAACTGGAAGGACCGTGTTGAGTCCGGCGGTAGTCGCGAGGCGGCCATCCGCTGGTTGGCTGTGCTGGGTAACCCATACCGGAAAACCGGTGATGATGGAGACAATGTGGCCGGATTGGAGTGGGCGGTTACCGGGGCACCGGAGACTTTTCTGATTGATGTTGATGGGCGGATCTGTGAACGTATAACCGGGCCGCTGAATGATGTGGCTGTACCCAACCCTGACAACCGTCAGGAGGTGAGGAACAATGTAGGTAATATCCTGAAGGTTATACAGAGGATGCGTGCAGCGGGTGGTCGCTGTCTGTCAAAAGAGGCTTGATGATTATGGTGCGATGGATTGTAGTGGTGTGGTTAACGTTGGTGAGTATGTCCGCTATGGCGGCACCAATTGATAGTTTCAAGTTTGATACACAGTATGATGAGGATCGCTTCAAGCGGTTGATTGAGGAGATCCGTTGTGTGAAGTGTCAGAATACAAGTATTGCCGGATCCAATGCAGATTTGGCGCGTGATCATCGCACTAAGGTCTATGAGATGATGAAGCAGGGTAAGAGTGACATGGAGATCCGTCAATGGTTTGTGGCTCGCTATGGTGATTTTGTGCTGTATCGTCCTCAGGTAGATTCACGTACCTGGCTACTGTGGGGGTTGCCATTACTGCTGATTCCGGTTGGTGGGGTGATGTTGTGGATGCAGATCCGTCGTCAGCGTAGAAACGATACTGACGCTGGTGATGAAAAAGGCAGTCAAGTGGATGTCGGGCTCAGTGATGAAGAGCAACAGCGTCTGGCGGAGGTATTGAAGAAATGAGTAGTGATGTAATGTTTGCTGCTGGAGCGGTGGCGATGCTGGCAGTTGCTCTTCTTCTGTTATTGCCGCCTCTGATGGGGAGAGGGCGTGATAACAGTATGGCTCGTAAAGAGAGTAACCTGGCGGTTTTTGAGCAGCGATTGGCTGAACTGAAGGGGGACCTGGAGCGGGGTGCGCTTAATGAATCCGATTATGAACAGGCGGAGGCTGACCTTAAGCGAGAGCTGTTATCTGATCTGGAGGGTGAAGAGCGACAGTTATCTATGGATCGAAAGGCTGGAAAATTTGCTGCCATCGGTGTGCTGGTCTTTGTTCCACTGGTCTCTTTTGGTATCTATCATCAGATTGGCTCACCTGATGCGCTCGATATTGAAGCGGCTTCTACAAAGGTTGCCGATCAGCAGGAGCAGATAGCCTTTGAGCAGGTGGTGGCACAACTGGAACAGAAGCTGGAGCAGAACCCGAATAATGCTGAAGGGTGGCTGATGTTGGTGAAATCGTACCGGTATTTGGGCAAATCTGATCATGAGGTGATCAATGTCTATCGTACTGCGTTGGAACGGATCAGTGATGACCCGGATCCACAGCTTCTGCTGGAGTATGGTGAACTGCTTGCTCAGCAGCAGGGTAACTGGGAAGGAGAGCCATTGGCACAGCTACAGCGTGCACTGGAGATTGATCCGAACTATGCAGATGGACTCTGGTTTTTCGGCCATGTTCACTTTGAGATGGGCAAGTACCAAACCGCATTAGAGTACTGGCAGCGGCTGGCAAAATTGGTACCATCCGATGCGGAGGCGATTGAGATAATCAATCAGGCTGCTGCAAAGGCGCAGCAAAAGCTGGGCCTTGCTGTCTCTCCTCTGATTGAGCCAGCGAAGCAGGCATCTCCGGTACTGGCGGTTAAGGTATCACTTTCGCCATCTCTGGCAGATAGAGTGAGTCAATCGGATGCGGTTTTTGTCTATGCCAAGGCATTGGGACGGCGTGGGCCACCACTTGCCGCACAACGGATTACTGTAGCAGATCTACCGATCACCATTAAATTGGACGACTCAATGGCGGTGATGCCGGGAAACAATCTTTCCAATGCTGATCAAATTGAGGTGGGTGCAAAGATCAGCAAAAGTGGTGTGGCTACCGGCGGTAAAGGAGACCTGGTTGGTACCGTTGAGACTACAACGGGTACTACCGAACCTATCTCCATCACCATTGATCGGGCACTGGATTGATGAACCCCAAACGGCAACTAAGGAAAATTACGGAAAGGAAGAAACTTCAATCACGTTACCGCTGGTTTATTGCAGTCATCATCCTGTTTTCGCTATTAATGATTTTTGGCTTTCCCCAGTGACATAGTTGGCTTCTAGTTATAGGCTCTCTTTCGGATAGCTAGACAAAGGCCTCAAGCAGGGCAATGATCTGGCGTCGTTGGGCCTCTTTGGGTAGTGACTGCCACAACATCACCAACCTCTCTATTCTGTCTTTTTCGCTGGTCGGTTCCCACTCTGCATGATATTCACGCACTACGTTATGCAGATGTCCCATCTCGTCTGTACTTTCTTCAAAAAACCATGAGATTGGGACGTTCAATCCTCGTGCCAGTCAAAAAAGATTTGTCGCCGTGATGCGGTGCTGGCCAGGCTCATTCCTCAAAGAGGCTGTATGTGTGCAGTTATTCACCTTTTGAGTGAATTCGAGGCTTTTATACATATAAATTAGAGAAAATTCGTGAGGTGAATGATCTCAGTCTTGAAAGAGGGCTTCTGGATGGTCCTGTGTTCTCTTACCAGTGTCGAATGGCTGCATCAGCCTATTGAGATAAGGCTTTTTACTGATCCATAAACATATTAATATAACTGATTTATTATGAGCTAAATCAATTGATCAAAGTCTATTCCAATCCATAAATGGCCCTGAACAGAGAGGGTAAGAGTGAGTT